>CAIVJW010000308.1 GCA_903906315.1 uncultured delta proteobacterium
GACGGGGCAGGGAGGCGCCGGTGGCGCGGGCGGCGCGACGGGGCCGGGCGGCGCGGGCGGCGCGGGCGGGGGCGCGAAGCTCGACGAGAAGTGCGGCTCGTCGGCGAACGGTGCCCTGTGCGTGGAGGGGCTCGTGTGCTGCTACCCGTGCGGTCAGCAGGGGTGCGATTTCACCTGCGCGACGCCCTGCGACGCGAACCAGGCGGGCTGCGTCGGCGGGTGCATGGCGTACCCCTGAAGGCCGATCGCCACGAGTCGTTGCGGTGGCCCCGCCCGGGCTCGAACCGGGACGCCCTCGCGGGCCGGCGATTTTAAGTCGCCCGCGTCTGCCATTCCGCCACGGGGCCGCGCCCGAGTCGTAGCAGACCCCGCGCGCCGCCGTCGCGCCCCTTGCGTCTGCGCCGTTTTCGCGGACCAATGATCGCATGGCTCGATATTCCACCCGGACCGCTTCGATCTCGCTCGTCGCCGCGCTGGCCTTTGGCTCGGCGGGCTGCGGCTCCTCCGTCGACACGACCTCCCAGGGCACGACCGGCGCGGGCGGCGGCGGCACCACGACCACGACCGGCGCGGGCGGCGAGGGCGGCGGCGTGACGAGCACCTCCGCGGGCGGCGCGGGCGGTGGCGTGACGAGCACCTCCGTGGGCGGCTCCGGTGGCGCGGGCGGCGGCGTGACGAGCACCTCCGCGGGCGGCGCGGGCGGCGCGGGTGGCGCGCCGACGATCTGCGGCGGCAAGCTCGGCAAGCCCTGCGCGAGCGACGAGTTCTGCGATTACGGCGACGACACCTGCGGGATCGCCGACGGGTCGGGCCTGTGCACCCCGCGCCCGCAGACCTGCCCCGACATCTACCAGCCGACCTGCTCGTGCGACGGCACCGTGTACTCGAGCGCTTGCGACGCGAACGCGGCGGGCCTCGACGTCTCGGTGAACGGCTTCTGCCCGCCGCCGTCGGTCGAGCTGTTCCCGTGCGGCGCGGGCTTCTGCGACAAGGCCACGAGCTACTGCCAGCGGACCCTCTCCGACGTCGGCGGTACGGCGGACGACTTCCGCTGCCAGCCGCTGCCGAACGGCTGCGGCGGCGTCGGGACGTGCGCCTGCGTCTCCGGCGAGCCGTGCGCGGCCTCGTGCGACGAGGGATCGGGCGGCGTCGAGCTGACCTGCCCGGGCGGCTGATCGCGACGAGCAGCCCCGTCGCGCCACGATTGCGCGGGCGCGACGGGCCGCGGGGCCGCTACGCGCCGACGAGGAGGCGCCCGAGGCCGAAGCCTAGCATCCCTGTCGTGAAGCATCCGAGGAGCGTCGCGATCACGTACGCGGCGCCCGTCGCCCACGCGCCCTCCTGGAAGAAGCGCAGCGCCTCGTAGTTGTAGGCCGAGTACGTGGTGAAGCCGCCGACGAAGCCCGTCGTGATCGTCAGGCGCAGCGTCACCGAGAAGCCCGGCGTTCGCAGCGCGACGTAGCTCACGACGGCGATGACCAGCGACCCGGCGAGGTTGACGATCAGCGTGCCCCAGGGGAACCCGGTGCCGAGCCGCGCGGTCGACCACTCGGCGACGAGGTAGCGCGCGCCGCTGCCGATCGCGCCGGCCAGACAGATCCAGATCAGCCTCTCCACGGCGGGAGGCTCGCCGAAGCGGGCGGCGTCCGTCAACGCCGCTCCGCTCCGCGAGGCGCTACTCGACCGCCTGCGACTCCTCGATCGCGTCGGTGCGGCGGATGCGCAGGTTGCACTGGAGCACCTTCTTGCGCACGCGCACGGCGTCGGGCGTGACCTCGACCAGCTCGTCGCCGTCGATCCACTCCATCGCGGTCTCGATCGTCAGGAGCCGCGGGCTGGCGAGCATCACGTTCTCGTCCTTGCCGTGGTTGCGGACGTTGGTGAGCTTCTTCTCCCGGATGACGTTGACGTCGGTGTCGTTCGCCTTGTTGTGCTCGCCGACGATCATGCCCTCGTAGACGGCCACGCCGGGCACGATGAAGAAGCTGCCGCGCGGCTGCAGGTGGTGCATCGCATAGGGCGTCGAGACGCCGATGCGGTCGGAGACGATGGCGCCGGTGGGGCGCCGGATCATCGGCCCGCCCCAGGGGGCCCAGCCGTCGAAGAGGGTGTTGAGCAGGCCGGTGCCGCGCGTGGCGGTGAGGAACTCGCCGCGGAAGCCGATGAGCCCGCGTGACGGCAGGCGGAACTCGAGGCGCGCGCGCCCGAAGCCCGGGTTGGTCATCTTGACCATGCGACCGCGGCGCTCGCTCAGCCGCTCGGTGGCGATGCCGACGAACGAGTCGGGCACGTCGACCACGACGAGCTCGACCGGCTCCATGATCTGGCCGTCGATCTCGCGCGTCACGACCTCGGGGTTCGAGAGCTGCATCTCGTAGCCCTCGCGCCGCATCGTCTCGACGAGGATCGCGAGCTGCAGCTCGCCGCGGCCGTAGACCACGAAGGTGTCGGGCACCTCGGTCGGCTCGACGCGGATGGCGAGGTTCCTGCGGGCCTCCTTCTCGAGGCGGTCCTTGAGGTGGCGGCTCGTCAGGAACTTCGACTCCTTGCACTTGCCGGCGAACGCCGAGGTGTTCACCCCGATGCGCATCTTGATCGTCGGCTCCTCGACGTGGATGCGCGTGAGGGCCTCGGGGTGCTCCGGGTTGCAGATGGTGTCGCCGATCTCGACGCTCTCGAGCCCCGCGATGGCCACGACCTCACCGGCGCCCGCGGAGGGGACCGAGAGGCGCTTCAGGCCCTCGTAGACGTAGAGCATCTTGACGTTGCCCTTGGCCATCTCGTGCTCGCCGAGGAGCACGATCGGCGCGCCGGCCTTCACCGTGCCGCGCACGACGCGCCCGACGGCGAGGCGGCCGACGTAGTCGTCGTGCGTCGTGTTGCAGACGATGACCTGCAGCGGGCCCTCGCTGTCGCCCGCGGGCCCGGGGATGCGCTCCATGATCGTATCGAGGAGCGGGACGAGATCCGTGGCTTCGTCCTCGAGCTCCCTCTTGGCGAGGCCGAGCTTGCCGATGGCGTACACGGTGGCGAAATCCATCTGCTCGTCGCTCGCCTCGAGATCGGCGAACAGGTCGAAGACCTCGCTCAGCACGTCGTGCGGGCGGGCGTCGGCACGGTCGATCTTGTTGATGACCACGACGACCGGGAAGCGCCGCTCGAGGCACTTCGACAGCACGAACCGCGTCTGCGGCAGCGGCCCCTCGGCCGCGTCGACGAGCAACAGCGCCCCGTCGGCCATCATCAGCGTGCGCTCGACCTCGCCGCCGAAGTCCGAGTGGCCTGGCGTGTCGACGATGTTGATCTTGGTGCCCTTGTAACGAATGCTCGTGTTCTTCGCGAGGATCGTGATTCCACGCTCGCGTTCGAGGTCATTCGAGTCCATCACCCGCTCGGCGACGACCTCGTTCTCCCGGAATGCGCCGGTCTGGCGGAGCATGAAGTCGACCAGGGTGGTTTTCCCGTGATCGACGTGGGCGACGATGGCGATATTTCGTAGGTCGTTTCTAAGCATGACGGCGGCGGCCCTCTAGCACGCGCCCGGCCGCAGAGCGAGCCTTGCCGCGTGGGGGCGCGCTTTCGTGGGGCTGCGCGCCGCGCCGGTTTGCTGCGATGGCGGCCGCGTGTCGCTCGCCGGGCTCCGCCCCGGCGTCGGGGAGACCCTGCCGTCGGGCCGCTCCCTCGGCCGGAAGGGGACCGACCTCTCGCGCGGCGGCGTCGGGCCGCCGGCCGGCTCGACGTGCGCCGCGCCGTTCCGCTACCCTCGCGATGCAATGTCCTACCTCGCCGCGCATCCCGAGAAGCACGAGGGCAGCTACGTCGGCGAGAGCCACCAGTGCGTGGCCTTCGTGAAGGCGGTCGCCGGCGCGCCCGCGACGGGGGCGTGGCGGCAAGGCGCGCTCGTGGTCGGCAACCTCACGCTGGCGCCAGGCACCGCGATCGCGTGCGGCTGGGACGAACACGGGCGCTACCGGAGCCTCTCGCACGGCAACCACGCCGCGATCTACGTCAGCCAGAAGGGCAATTTCATCGAGGTGTGGGACCAGTGGACGGGACAGCCCGTCAAGCGAAGCCGGAAGGTCCACCGCGCGGACCTGGCCTACTACGTGATCGAGTGACGCTCGGGCGTCGGGGCGAGCGCGTGCAGAGGGCCGCGGCGCTCGAGACGCCCCCGGCGGGCGTCAGCGCACGACGACCACCGCCGTCACCGGCCCATTCTCCCTCACCGCTCCCGCCCCCGTCACTCCATGCCACCCCACGGGCAGCTTCGGTTCACTCCAGTCGAACACCCACTCCGCGTCGATCGGAGAGAGGTTCACGCACCCCGCGCTCGTCGGCTCGCCGAAGCGCTCGTGCCAGAAGGCCCCGTGCAGCGCGAAGGGTGGATTGAAGTAGAGCGTGTGCGGCACGTCCGCGATGAAGAACGTGCGCTCGTCGCCTTTGTCCGGTGACATCGTCGAGGATCGATCCTTGAACGTCACGTTGTACGTCCCGAGCGGCGTCGTCGCGTCGGCGACGGGGTCCCGCCCTTTCTGTGGCTGGCCGCCTCGTCCGGGGGAGATCAGCGTCGAGTAGACCGGTCGCAGGTCCTCATAGGCCACGAGCGTCCCCTGGCCGATGCTCACGATCACCCACGTCTGGCCCGGCTTCACCCCGGTCGGCCGCGTCGTCCGGGCCTCCACCACCGTTGCGTCGCTCGCCGCCACCCACAGCGCGCCCTCGCCGCTCGCCGCGCGCTCGCGCGTCTCGAGGAAACGGATCGTGCCAGTCTCCGCCGATGCCCCCGTGAGCCCGACCCACGCGCGAGCCGCCCAGCTCGCTCCCGTCGCCTCGATCGCGCCCGACGGCAATCTCCGGTGTTGCGGGCGCGGCCTCGCGCGCAACCAGGCCAGGGGCAGCGCCGCGTCGCCCTCGAGCCGCACGCCGTGGAAGGCGCTCGGGCGGAAGGCGCGCACGCGATCCGCGGGCACCAGCGTCTGGTCCGCGGAGATCAGCCACGTCCGCCCCTCGGCCGCGAAGGCGCGCGTGTACGACACCATCGAAGCGAGCGGCAGCCCCCGATGCACCAGATCGAGCCGCGCCTCCCCGAAGGGCTGCGGGCCGAGGAGGAACGGCGGCGGCGTCGCGTCGGCGGCGATCGGATCGGTCGTGGCGAGCTCCTCGTGGGCGGCGTGCGCGCGGTGCAATCGCACGAACACCCCCGGCGCGCCGAAGCCGCGCTCGAAGCGGGCCTGTTCGGCCGCCGTGGGCACGCGGTTGTACATCGGCGCGCCATTGGAGATCGCATATCGGTACGGGAACGGGCCCGGCTGCTCGGCCATCGCCGCCGCGAGCGCGTCGAAGCGAGCGTCGGGGTCCACCACGACCGTGCCGTCGTCGCACACGTAGCCGCGCGGCTCGATCGCGTAGAAGCGGCCCGTGCAGCCCTGTCCGCCGACGCGATCGAGGGCGCGGAGCGCGACGGACTGCCCCCCTCGCAGGAGGCCGATGAAGCGGTCGCCATCGATTGCGGGCTTCGCCCAGATCCGCGTGATGCGCACGCGGCTCGCGAGGCGGTGGGCGGGCGCGGCGGGGGAGGGCGCGACGTCGGGGGCGAGCGAAGGCGACGGGGCAGGGGCCTCGGGCGACGTGGTCCTCGCGGGCGGCGCGGGCGGCGCGGCGCGGAGGGCCACCTGGGTCGTCGTCGGCGCCGCGAGCTGCGCGACGCGGGCAGCGTCGGGCGCGCTGCACGCGGCGAGCGCGAGCGCGAGCGCGATCGCGGGGAAAGGGGGGCGGGCGGACCTCGACAACGTGCCCTCGGTGGGCCTTGTAGCAGAGGCGCGCGCGAGGGCGTGCGCTAGCATCGCCCCCGCATCGATGGCGCCCCCTCCCCAGCCGCGGATCCGCGACGCCCGCCTCCGGGCCGAGATCGTGGCCGTGCTGTGGGAGGCCTACTCGGTGGTGCTCTTCGTCGCGGCCGTCGTCCCCGCCGCGCTGAGCACGCCCTGGCCGGGGCTCGTCTTCTGCGCGACGCTCCTCGCGTCGGCCGCGGTCGCGCGCCCGGTGCTCGCGCTCGGCACGCTCGGCCTCGACCTCGCCGCGGTCCTGCGCCCGATCGCGTGGCTGCTCTCGATCACGCCGCTCCTCACCACGTCGGGCCCGCGCGTGCTGGTGGCCACGCTCGTGTTCGGCCTCATGGCGGGCGCGATGCGGCGGGCGATCTACCGCAGCATGACGGGCAGCGTCGCGTGGACCATCGAGGAGGGCGGGCTCGGCGCCACCCTGCGCGCGCGCCTCAGCGAGTCCGCGGTCGTCGCGGGCATCGCGGGCGGGCACGTCATGATGCTCTTCAGCGTCGCGTTCCTCCGCACGCCGAGCCGCGTCCTGTTCCAGGCGTGGCTCGAGATCGTCCCCGGCCTGGCGATCCTCGGCACGATCGGCTTCACCGCGGCTGTGCGCCCCGCGACGAGCGCGGTCCTCGCGGCGCTAGCGGCCGGGCGCCGAGGCGATCGCGCGCTCACGCGTCGCGGCCTCGCGCAGGCCGAGGCGCTCCCCGACCGCCTCGCCGCCGTGAACTTCGCCGTGTGGGTGGTCTGCATCGTCATCGGCGTCCTCTACGTGCGGCCGCTGCCCGGCAGCGCGTCGCGCGGCGACTACCTCCTGCAGATCGGGTTCGGCGCGATCTTCGCGTGGGGCATCTCGTTTTATCAGCGGGTCTGGCACCGCGACGCGATCGCGCCCGTGATCCAGCGGCTCCGCGGCTGGATCGGCGAGCCCGCCGGCGCCGAGGCGCTCACGCTGCGCCAGCGCATGATGCGCGACTTCGGCCTGCCGCTGCTCTTCACGATCGGGCTGTCGTTCTTCTCGTCGATCGCCCTCTACCGGGCGCTCGGCATGGATCTGCCCATCTCGGAGGACGTCAGCGCCGTAGCCGCCCTCTTCGCCTCGTTCGCGATGCTCATCATCGCCGCGGGCGGCGTCGTCGTCCGCGCCGCACGCGACCTCTCGCGCCCGATGGTCCGCCTCGCGCAAGCCGCCGACCTCGTCGCGCACGGACGTCTCGACGCGCCGGTCCCCGACGTCGCAGGCCCCGTCGAGGTGGTCGGCCTCGGGGCGTCGATCGAGCGCATGCGCGAGGCCCTCGCCCGCACCATTGCCGAGCTCGAGCGCGAGCGCGCGGGCCTCGAGGCCAACGTCGAGGCGCGGACGGCCGAGCTGCGCCGCGCGCTCGACGAGCTCAAGCACGCGCAGGCCGCGCTCGTCCACGGGGAGCGCATGGCCTCGATCGGCGAGCTGGTGTCCAGCGTCGCCCACGAGATCGGCAATCCGCTCTCCGCGATCGCTGGGGCCTCCGCGCCCCTCGAGCGCCTCGTGGACGACACGCGGGCGGTGATCCTCGCCTATCGCGAGGCCGAGGCCGAGCTGCCGCCCGAGCGGCGAGCGGCGCTCGAGACCCTGCGCCGCGATAACGATCTCGACGCCTCCCTCGATGACCTCGCCGGGATCTCGCGCGTCGTGCGGCGCGCCAGCGACCGCGTGATGCGGATCGTGCAGAACCTCAAGAACTTCTCCCGCGCGTCGAGCGAGCCTTCGCCCACCGACCTGCGCAGCGGGCTCGAGGAGACGCTGCTCCTGCTCGGCCCGCGGCTTCGGCACGGCGGCGTCGAGGTCGTGCGCCGGTACGAGGACCTGCCCGAGGTGATCTGCCGCGTCGGCGAGGTCAACCAGGTCTTCATGAACGTGCTCACCAACGCCGTGCAGGCGCTCGAGCTCGCCGGGCCGCCCTCCCCCACGATCACCGTCGAGATCTGGCGCGAGGGCCTCGTCGCCGCGGTCGCGGTGTCGGATAACGGACCCGGTGTGCCCGTCGCGCTCGCCGCGCGGGTCTTCGACCCGTTCTTCACCACGAAACCACGCGGACAGGGCACGGGGCTCGGCCTTTCCATCTCCAGCGACATCGCCCGCCGCCACGCGGGCGCGCTGGAGCTCGACGCGTCCCACCCGCGCGGGGCCCGGTTCGTGCTGCGCATCCCGCTCGCGCCCCCGCCGCGCGCCTCGGCGACCTCGTCCTCTCGGTCCGAAGACGAGTGATCGGGCCCACCCGAAGGTCGACTCCGCGCGCGCTCCGCTGATAGAGTCGCTTGGTCTCGCGAGCTGGCCCGAGGCCGGGCCGCGCGACGCCACCCCGCCGGCGCCTGACGGGGCGCTCACCGAACGGAACCTGCAAGCGAAATGGACCAGCGCGTGGCACAGCCTTCAACACGGCAACGGGGATCTGGATCGGACCCGATGATCGGCAAGGTCGTCGCGGGCCGTTACCGGCTCGAAGCGCGGCTCGGCGAGGGCGGGATGGGCGTCGTTTATCGCGCCCGGCACGTCCTCATCGACCGCGTCGTCGCCCTCAAGCTGATCCGCCCGGATCTCCGCGGCGAGACGCACCTCCGCGCGTGGATGCTGCGCGAGGCGCGCGCGGCCAACCGCGTCGATCACGCGCACATCATCGACATCCACGACATCGGCGAGACGGAGGACGGCGAGCTCTACCTCGTCATGGAGTACCTCGTCGGCACGGCCCTCTCGGCCGAGCTCGCGCGCGGCCCGATGCCGATGCCCCGCGCGGTCGACATCCTCGAGCAGATGTGCGCCGCCCTCGCGCGCGCCCACGATCTCGGCGTCATCCACCGCGACCTCAAGAGCGACAACATCCTGCTCACCGCGCGCGGCGGCCGAAAGGACTTCGTCAAGATCCTCGATTTCGGGCTCGCGGCCATCGCGCGCGATCCGCGCCTCGCCCCGAAGGGCGCCGTGTTCGGCACCCCCGAGTACATGTCCCCGGAGCAGGCGCGCGGCGAGGAGGCGACGCCGCACGCGGACCTCTACGCGCTCGGCGTCCTCTTCTTCGAGATGCTGACGGGCCAGCTGCCGTTCCGGTCGAGCGACCGCGAGACGCTGCTCGAGATGCAGCGATCGTCGCAGCCGCCGCGCCCGCGGTCGATCCGGCCGGACGCGAACCCGCAGGCCGAGGCGATCACGCTGCGCCTGCTCGAGAAGGACATCCGCAAGCGCTACCGCGACGCCCACCATCTTCAGGAGGAGCTCAAGGCGCTGCAGCGCAGCTTGCCCGCCGCCGCCTGGGACCTGGACCAGAACGACGCGGCCCCGCTGCCGCCGCCGCCGCCCCCCCCGCAGACGGCCGGCGTCATCGAGTGGGCCAGCCGCGCGGCGCTCTTCTCGCGCATGGTTTCGCGCGCGTACCCGTCGGGCAACGCCCCGCCGGACATCACCTCGGGGCTGGCGCAGATGTGGGATCTCGCGGCGCGCGCCAACCGCCTCGAGGGCGAGGTCGCGAGCTACACGCGCAAGCTCGACTCGCTCGAGCGGCGCGGCCGCGCGCTGCGCGCCGAGATCGGCCGCAAGGTCGAGGAGCTGGCGCACGAGGAGTCGCGCGTGATGCGCGAGGCGGCGGCCGACGGCGAGGACGTCGAGAAGGTCCGCGTCGAGCTCGGCGCCGCCGAGAAGGTCGCCGGATCTGCGCGACAGCTCGCCGAGACGGCCATTCGCCAGGGCGCGGCCGACCCGTCGGTCTACGAGCGCGCCGGCGCCGCCGCGGCGACCGCGCAGGCCAAGCGCGAGCAGCTCGGCCGGTACGAGGCCAAGAAGAACACGCGCGAGGTCATCGCGCGCGATCTGCGCCGGCAGATCGACGACCTCCGCAGCCAGCTCGGTCGCTACGCCGAGGCGCTCGAGGAGGACCTCGCCCAGGGCCGCGAGAAGGTCGCCGGCCGCACGCGTGAGGGCCTCGCCTTCGAGAAGTCCTTCAGCGACCTCTCGAATACGCTCCTCGCGCACCTGCGTAACAAGCCCGAGTGCCGCGACCTCGTTACCGAGCTGCTGACGCAGAGCGGAGGCCAGCCGAGCGTGCCCCAGCCTTCGCTCACGGCCGACGTAGGCGAGCCGAAGCCGCTCGGGGCGCGGCCGGCCTGATCGCAGCGGGCGACGGCCGCGCGCCGCCGCCCGCGCGATGGGATGCGGGGGGATCGGGCTGCGCGCGGCAGCCATGCCGAGGGCTCTGACGATGTCGACCTCTCCGTCCCGCACCTCCCCGCCACGCACGCCGCCGATCGCGTCATCGACGCGACGGCCCGAGGCTCCATGTCGATGCTGACCCTCGCCTTCGCTTCAGGCGAGGCCTCGCTCTCCGTGCGGCGCTTCGCGGTGCGCGAGCGGATCTCGTCGCTCTTCGACGTGCACGTGATGGCGCGATCGCCCAACGACGACCTCGACCTCGAGTCGATCGTCGGCGCCGCGGCTGCGCTGACGATCGGCGGCGGACCGCTCGACTTGTTCGGCGCGCACCGCCGCTTCGCCGGCGTATGCAGCGATCTCGAGCTAGTCGGGGTCGAGTCGGACGGGCTCTCGACCTACCGGATCGCGATCGCGCCCACCCTGTGGTTGCTGACCCAGCGCACGAACCACCGGCTCTTCCAGCGCAAGCGCGTGCCCGAGATCCTCGACGCGCTGCTTGCCGACTGGGGCATCACGCCGGAGTGGCGGCTGCGCCCCGCCGACCACCCGAAGCTCGAGCTGCGGGTGCAGTACGGCGAGAGCGACTTCGCGTTCTTCAGCCGGCTGCTCGAGGAGGCGGGGATCTCGTACTACTTCGTCGACGACGATCGCGCCGCCTCGCGGCTCGTCCTCACCGACGCGCCGCACGCGGCCGAGGCCCGCGCGGGCCTGCCGATCCCCTACGTCGACGCGGCGAGCCAGGCCGGCGATCGCGCGCACGTCCGCGAGCTGTCGCTCACCCGCGTCGTGCGCCCCGGCAAGCTCGGCCTGCGCGACCACGACTTCCGCAAGGCTCCGAGCTACGAGCTGGTCGGCGCGCCGCCCGCGGTCGGCCTCCAGGGCATCGAGGACCGCCTCGAGGTCTATCGCTACCGCCCCGGCGCGTCGCTCGTCGAGCTCGAGACCCCGCCCGGCGCGCGCGCCGACGCCGACGTCCCGCCCTCGCGCACCGATCCCGTCGCGGCGCGCGACCCGGCGCCCCCGCCTCCGCCTCCGCAAGAGCCGCCGCCCGGCGGCGCACACGAGAGCAAGCTCGGGCGCCTGTTCGATCGCGCCGTCGACGGCCTCGTCGAGAAGGCCAAGGAGAAGGCCAAGAGCGCGCTCGTGAGCAAGGCTTCCGACTTCGTCGGAGCCAAGGTCGGCCGCGCGATCGAGCGCAACGTCGGTGGCCTCGCCGGGCAGCTGCTCGCGGGGATCGCGAGCGACGCGGCCTCGTCGATCGCCGCCAAGGTCGCCGGTCGCGTCGCCACGGCCGCGCTCGCGCCGCGCGAGACGCAGGCGAGCGACGATCGCGGCGCCGTCCGTCACGACGAGAAGGCGGTGCACCGGCGCTCGCAGGTCGAGCTCGAGGCGCTGCGATCGTCGGCCTACACGCTCGAGCTCCGCACGAACCTGCTCGACCTCGCGCCGGGCACGGTGTTCTCGATCGCGCACCACCCGCGTCGCGACCTCGCGCCGACCGAGCGCCTGCTCGTCACGCAGCTGCGGATCGACGGCGCCCCCGGCGAGGACTTCGAGCTGCGGCTCGTCGCGGCGTTCGCGCGCGCGCCCTACCGCCCCGCTCACGCCACGCCGAAGCCGACCGTGCAGGGCGTGCAGAGCGCGGCGGTCGTCGGCCCCGCCGGCGAGGAGATCCACACCGACGAGCTCGGCCGCGTGCGCGTGCAGTTCCACTGGGACCGCGAGGGGCGGCGCGACGATCACAGCTCCTGCTGGATGCGCGTCAGCCAGGGCTGGGCCGGCGCGGGCTACGGCATGATCGCGATCCCGCGCGTCGGCACCGAGGTCCTCGTCGCCTTCCTCGAGGGCGACCCCGACTTGCCGATCGTGATCGGCTCGCTCTTCGGGGGAACGGCGCGGCCGCCGCACGCGCTGCCCGAGCACCGCACACGCAGCGCGTGGCGTGGGTCGTCGTCGCCCGGCGGCCAGGGCGCGAACGAGATCATGCTGGAGGACGCGGCCGGGCGCGAGCTCGTCTACCTCCACGCCGAGCGCGACTTGCAGGCCGTCGTGCGGCACGACCGAGGCGCCGTCGTCGGCCGCGACGACTCCACGATCGTCGGCGACCGCTGGGCGGTCCACGTCGCGCAGCCGGCGTCGCCGCCGCCCTCGGTCGCGGCGACGGGCGCGACGATCGTCGATCGCAAGATCACCTTCACGACGGGCGAAGCGAGCATCACGCTCGACGGCCCCGACATCCTCATCGAGGCGAAGGGCCGGATCGTCGTCCGGTCCGAGGGCGACGACGTCGTCCTGCGCGGCGGCCCGCGCCTGCTCCTGAACTGCAGCGCGGCCTCGGATCGCGCGGCTTCGTCACCGGTCGCCGCCGGCCCGACGGATGCACCGCCCGCGCCCGCGGGCGAGGGCGCCCCCGCCGGATCGACCCCGGTCACGCCGCCGCCCATCACGACGGGGCTCGGGGCGGGAGTCGACGCGGGCGTCGCCCAGTCGCCCACGCTCCGCACGAAGGTCGAGCAGATGCAGCGCGCCGGCTGGCGCATGGAGTACGGCGCGCCGGGGTCGGGCAGCTCGGCCGATCGCAGCACGAAGCTCGTGCTCATCGACGGAAACGAGCGAGGCCGCGACGCGGCCGTGCTGCAGACGCTCGCGCACGAGTCGGGGCACGCGACGTACACGATGGACCCGTACGTCTCGCCGGACGGCCTCACCCGTCGGCAGTTCGTCGATCGCAACGCGATGCGCAGCCTGAAGGACGAGGGCGAGGCCACGCTGACCAACGTCCAGGTGCGCGACGAGCTCCGCGCCGCCGGCCGCCCCGACATCGGCGTCGGCGGTGTGCAGGCGAGCGACTACGAGCGCATCGCGGCCACGTATCCGGCCGCCGCCGACCGCGACCGCGCGCGCGAGGAGATCGGCCGCCTCTTCGCGAACGGTGAGCACCCGAGCACGGACCCGTCGAAGACCTACGGCGCCTATTACGGCGAGAGCTACGAGTCTTTCTATGACCAGCAACAGCACGCAACCACGTCGCCCTGACGGCGCGTCGGCGCCGTGGCGGCGCGCGGCTCGGGCGGCGGAGGTCCCGTCCTCGTGAGCCACCCCGCGAACCCGGCCGTCCTCGACGCCGTCGAGGCCCTCTCGATCGCCCGCCCGTTCACGCCCGACGCCGTCGCGCGATCGCTCGGCGTGGCGCTCACCCCGCGGCCCGAGCTCTCCAACGCGCACTTCGCGGTGCACGTCGGGCGCGGCGACGGCGCGAGCCCCTTCGCCGAGGTCGAGCTGCGGCAGCCGATCGCGCCCGGTGCGGACGGCCTCGTCCTCGTGAAGCTCGCGGGCAGCCTCGCCATCCACAAGCCCGAGGTGATGGACCGCTTCGGCGTCCGCCCCGAGCTCGAGGTGCCGACGCCGCGGCAGCCGCCGAGCGCGCCGATCTACTTCGTCTATCGCTTCGGGTGGGGCGACGCGCGGTTCGGCTTCGACCGCGAGGGTGGCGAGGCGCTGCGGGTCGTCGTGCTCGACGCGACCGAGGCCCGACCGTGAAGGCGGCGGGCCGCGTCGGCGATCGATCCCGCACGCCGGACGATTCGCACGGCGACCTCTGCTGCGCGCACGAGGCCGAGGGGCCCGCGACGACCGGATCGGCGGACGTGATCATCGGCGATCGCGCGGCGCTTCGCGTCGGCGACGTCGGCGTCCACGACGGCTGCTGCGAGGACAACACCTGGACGGCCGTCGGCGGCAGCGCGAGCGTGCGCATCAACGATCGATCCGCGCACGCCGCCGGCGACGCGACCCGCCACTGCGGCGGTGACGGCGCCCTCCTCGAGGGCAGCGCCGACGTCTTCGTCGGTGACGGGTGACGCGCGTGACGAGGCTCCTCCGCCGCCTCGGGGCGGGAGCCTTTCGCGTGGATCCGTACTGGGACTTCGATCACGCCGACGGGTGGGACGCGACCGCGCGGCGCTTCGATCGCGTGCGGGTCGCCGTCCCCGGCTCCGAGCCGATCGAGCTGCGCGTCCGGCTCGCGCGCGTGGACGGCGCCGACCTCGTCGATCTCCCGCCGGCCGAGCACGTATTCCGCTTCACGGGGGGCGCGCCGAGCGCTGGCGACGCCTACGTGCCCGTGCCGCCGAGGATCGTGGCCTCGCCTCCACTGCTCGTCCTCGCGCTCGATCTCACGGGGCTCTCGCCCGGCGAGCACGTCCTCACGACGACGTCGACCGGCCGCGACCCCGACGTCGTGCGCGTGGTGGTCGATCGCCGCGCGTTCTTCTCGCTGCCCGTCGGTGACGCGGGCGATCCGCTCGCCGTGCGGTCGGCCACCGGCCTCGGCCGCGCCGAGGATCGGGGCGAGCTGCGGCCGGCGACGGCGCACCGCTGGCGGGTCACGCGCAACGCGTGGGTGCAGGCCGGCAAGCTGCGCGGCGCGTACCGGCCCAAGTCGACGACCGACGTGCTCGCCGTGACGATCTTCGACGCAGCGTACGTGCCCGTCGCGACGCGCTGGCGCGAGCTCGATCGGGGTGAAGGCGTCGATCCGCAGGAGCTCGTCGGCCCCGCCGGCCTCGCCTCGCTGCGCGCGCCCGGCGAGCACGGGGACGAGGCGCGCGGCTTCGGCCTCGCGTTCCCGTGCCTCGTCGGGCTCCCGTCGCAGCCCGGTCCCGACGGCGCCCACCCCGTCGCCTCACCGCGATCGCGGTAGCGCGCCGCCCGCGCGGCTCGCTCAGCGCGGGTCGACGACGATCGCCAGCGCCTCGACGCGCAGCGCGACCGGGCTCGCCTCGTCCGGGTCCTGTCGCCCGTCGACTCGCGCGAGCAACCGCACCGCGAAGCTCGCGCTCATCGGCAGCTCGCTCGCGAGCGAGGCCGGCAGGTACACCGGCATCGCCTCGCGCGCGCCGCGCGGCACGAGGAGCGCGCGGATGCGCTCTTCGCCGAAGACCGACCGCTTCTGGTAGCCGCGCCGGTGCAGCACGATCCGCTCCACGTGCGTCGCGACGTGGTCGGCCGCGACGGGCCGCTTCGCTTGCGCGAACGCCTCCGCGACCTGCCGTCCGAGCTCGGCTGCGAGCGCGCCCGCCCCCTCGAGCGCGCCGCTCTGCACGATCTCCGTGACCGCGCTGATCGTTTCCTTCAGCTTGCGGTCGGTCACGGTGAACGGCGACACCGCCGCGATCGTCGCCTTCAGCGTCTCGAGCTCGTCGAACGGGAAGCCGAGCTCCCCGGCGAGCAGGACCAGGGGCGGCTCGAAGATCCCGTCGACGCCCACCGCGTCCGCGCGCGCCGCGCGCACGCCCGCCTCGCCGACGGGCTCGCCGCGCCCGAGGGCCGCCGCCGCGCGCCGTCGCGTACGCTCGGCTTCGCCCTCCGGCGCGACGCGCATCGCCTCCTCGACCCCCTCCGCCGGCGCGAGGTCGCTCTCGAGCATCACCCGCGCGAGCGCCCGCGCAGCGCCGAGGTGCGGCCCGATGCCCGGGTCGACCCACACGACCTTCAGCGCCTCCGACGGGCGCGCTGGGCCGAGCGATCGGCCCGCCGTCCGGGAGACCTCTGCGTTCGGCGTCGGCCTCGCCGCGGCTGCGTTCGAGGCCTCGAGCACGCCCACCTGCGCCGCGGTCGAAGGCAGCGGCGCGCGCACCGATCGCGGCGCTGGGTCGACCGAGGAGGGCGGCGGCGGCGAGTAGCCGGGGGGCGCCGACAGTCCCTCGGTCGGCGTGAGCCGTCGGCTCGGTGGCGGTGAGGGAGGGGGAGGCGGCGCGTACGATGCCCGCGGAGCCTCGTCCGGGACGCCGCGCGCGCTCGCCGGGGGCGCCGGCGAGAACGGCAGCGCGCCGTCGGACTGCGCCATCGAGCCGGCGTGGAACGCGAGCCCCCGCGGGCTGCCCTCGACCGCCTCCGGCGAGAAGGGCAGCGCCCCGTCCGGCAGCGCCGTCGCCGCGATCGGGAACGTCATCGCGCGCGTGCTGCCGTCGACTGTCTCCGGGTTCTCCACGACGCCGCGGAACCGCTCGACGACCCGCCGCGACGCCGTCTCGACGTGGATCCGCCCCGTCTCGGCCCGGCTCGCGAGCTCGACGCGCCCTCGCCACAGGACCGCGCACGTCCCGCGGTCCGCGTCGATGATCAGCGTGTCCGCCGCGAGCTCGACCTCCTCGGTCCCGCCGGCGCGCACGACGCGCGCGCGCGGTCGCAGCCCGGGCAGCGCGGTCCGCAGCCGCGGGTGGTCGGGGTGCACGTGCTCGAGCTGGATGCGCTGGTCGTCGTGCAGCGCCTCGAGCAGCTGGTCGGCCGGCGCCGCGTTCCAGAACGCCGGATCGAAGTCCGCCGGCAGCGGTCGCAGCGCCCAGTCCTCGCCGAGCGGCCCGCCGCGCCCTAGCTTCGCCTGCCGATCCGGCCACGAGGGTGCCACCGGGCCGAAGCCGATCGGCGGGATCACGTCGCCCGGCCCGCGCACGACGAACCCTGCCGGCAGCAGGTTCGGCAGCGGCGTCGCCCCGCTCGCGTCGGCGCCGAAGGGGCGGACGCCGACCGGGTTCGTCGTGCCCGGCCCGCCGGCGGCGCGCTCGTATCGCAGCGGCATGCGCGTGAAGCCCGCGCCCTCGCGCAGCGCCCCGTCGGGCCCGAACGATCGGTCGCCGTAGACCTCGATCGACTTGTCGATCGTCCCGACGCGCAGCCGGACGAGCGTCGACCGCACCGGGACGTGCCCCGACGCGCACGCATTACCCGACAAAAGCACGTCGACGCGGGGCTTCCACGGCACAAGGTCGCTGGGCGCGTGCAGGCTCCGCGACGCATCGTCGTCCCAGTAGTCGTCGTCCTCGTTCGGCGGCTCCTGCTCGGCGGCGAGCGTCGCCTTGTGCGGCGTCAGCACGAACGTCGCCTTGCACACGATCGTCAGCGCGAAAGCACCCGGGCGCGGCCGCCAGAGGAGCGAGCCGACCTGGAACGGGCCGTCGGAGTGGGTTTCGAACATGGGGAGCTGGTCGGCCCGCGCCCCCCGGGACCGCGAGTGGGGCGACGGTAGCACGCCGTTGCCGCGCCTCGCGTGACGAAGGATCTCGACGAGCCGGCTGTCGCATGGTACTCCGCGCCCGCTCACCCGGGCCGAATCCGGCGTGGGACCATCGAGAATCGTCTCGGTGGGACGAGGCTGTGCTGAAGCGTCCGCGTTAGCGCGAGAGCGTAGGTTTCCTCCGGGCACCCCCCAAGGTGCTCGGAATGGCGGGGTGCTCCCCACCCTGCGAGCGCTCCCCCTAACCGCTGGCGGCCAACCCCTCGGACACCTGGAAGTCGCGGGCCACGCCTTCGTGTGTCCGGCGACCTCGAGTTTGAAGGAGGCACACCGTCATGAGCGTTCTGTTCCCGCGTTCGGGTCCGGCGTCCCGGTCCCTGCAAGCGCGCATCCTGGCCCTGACCGTCGCGGTCCTCGGCCTCTTCGCGTCGTCCCCCGCCCGCGCGAGCGAGGCGGAGGCGCTGAAGAGCCTGCCGGACCTGTCGAAGGTCATGTTCCTCGGCGTCAACGGGCACCTGCTGCTCACCCTCGGCCTGTTCGTCTGCGTGGCCGGCGGGGCCTTCGGTCTCGTCATCTACAACCAGCTCAAGAACCTCCCGGTCCACCCGGCGATGAGGGAAATCTCGGAGCTGATCTACGAGACCTGCAAGACGTATCTCTTCACCCAGCTCAAGTTCATCGGCAAGCTCGGCGCCCTCATCGGCGCCGTGATCGTCCTCTACTTCGGCTGGTTCGAGCGCGCCGAGTACGGCCCGACCCACGTCGCCGCGATCCTGCTCTTCGCCATCGTCGGCGTCGCGGGTTCGGTCGGCGTCGCGTGGTTCGGCATCCGCGTGAACACGTTCGCGAACTCGCGATCGGCGTTCGCGTCGCTCGGCGGCAAGCCGTTCCCGACCTACGCCATCCCGCTCAAGGCCGGCATGTCGATCGGCATGCTCCTCATCGCGACCGAGCTCGTGATGATGCTCGCCATCCTCCTCTTCATGCCGAAGGAGTACGCGGGCCCCTGCTTCATCGGGTTCGCCATCGGCGAGTCGCTCGGCGCCTCGGCCCTCCGCATCGCGGGCGGCATCTTCACGAAGATCGCCGACATCGGCTCCGATCTCATGAAGATCGTCTTCAACATCAAGGAGGACGACGCGCGCAACCCCGGCGTCATCGCCGACTGCACCGGCGACAACGCGGGCGACTCGGTCGGCCCGAGCGCCGACGGCTTCGAGACCTACGGCGTCACGGGCGTCGCCCTCATCACGTTCATCCTCCTCGCGCTCCCGAAGCAGGAGGTGCTCCAGACGCAGCTCCTCGTCTGGATCTTCGTCATGCGCGTGATGATGATCATCACCTCGGGCGTCTCGTACCTCGTCAACGAGGCCATCGCGACGTCCAAGTACGCCAAGGTCGACAAGATGAACTTCGAGGCGCCGCTCACGAGCCTCGTGTGGCTCACCTCGTGCGTCTCCGTCGCCGTGACGTTCGCCGTCTCGTACCTGCTCATCAAGGAGCTCGGCGGCGGCGCGCTCTGGTGGCAGCTCTCCGGGATCATCTCCTGCGGCACGCTCGCGGGCGCGATCATCCCCGAGATGATCAAGGTCTTCACCTCGACCGAGTCGGCCCACGTCCACGAGGTCGTGACCGCCTCGCGCGAAGGCGGCGCCTCGCTCAACGTCCTCGCGGGCCTCACGGCCGGCAACTTCTCCGCCTACTGGATGGGCATGGTCTTCGTCGCGCTGATGGGCATCTCGTACTTCATCGCGCAGATGGGCCTCACCGACGTCCTCGGGGCGGCGGGCATGGGCAAGGCCGCTGAAATCGCGGCGCCGGTCTTCGCGTTCGGTCTCGTCGCCTTCGGCTTCCTCGGCATGGGCCCGGTCACCATCGCGGTCGACTCGTACGGTCCGGTCACGGACAACGCCCAGTCGGTCTACGAGCTCTCGATGATCGAGTCGATCCCGGACATCGAGGCCAGCATCAAGAAGGACTTCGGCTTCACGCCCAACTTCGAGAAGGCCAAGCACTTCCTCGAGGAGAACGACGGCGCGGGCAACACCTTCAAGGCGACGGCCAAGCCCGTCCTCATCGGCACCGCCGTCGTCGGCGCGACCACCATGATCTTCTCGATCGTGATGGCGTTGACGGATGGCCTCAAGGACACGAAGGCGCTCGCCAAGCTGTCGATGCTGCACCCGCCGTTCCTGCTCGGCCTCATCACCGGCGGCGCGGTCATCTTCTGGTTCGCCGGCGCCACGACGCAGGCGGTCTCGACGGGCGCCTACCGCGCGGTCGAGTTCATCAAGGCGAACATCAAGCTCGACGACGAGGCCACGAAGGCGAGCGTCGAGGACTCCAAGAAGGTCGTCGAGATCTGCACGCTCTACGCGCAGAAGGGCATGCAGAACATCTTCCTCGTGGTGTTCTTCTCGACCCTCGCGTTCGCGTTCCTCGAGTCGTTCTTCTTCATCGGCTACCTCATCTCGATCGCCCTCTTCGGCCTCTACGAGGCGCTCTTCATGGCGAACGCCGGCGGCGCCTGGGACAACGCGAAGAAGGTCGTCGAGGTCGAGCTGAAGGAGAAGGGCACGCCGCTGCACGCGGCCTGCGTCGTCGGCGACACCGTCGGCGATCCCTTCAAGGACACCTCGTCGGTCGCCATGAACCCGGTCATCAAGTTCACGACGCTCTTCGGCCTCCTCGCCGTCGAGCTCGCGAGCAAGATGCGCGCGGACGACCCGAAGTCGCCGGTCACGACGATCGTCGCGGCCGTCTGCTTCCTCATCTCGACGTACTTCGTCTACCAGTCGTTCTACGGCATGCGCATCAAGTCGGACGACAAGGTCGCGGCGCCCTCCAAGGCGTAGCGCGCGACGGATAGCCACCCCGCGGGGCGGCGTCCGAGGAGCGGGAGGCCCCCACGAGGGGCGCTCCCGCTTTTCGTTTCGAAGGCCCGCGCGACTACGGCCCGCCGTCGCTCCCGGCGTCGCCGGGGCCCGGTCCGACGAGGCACGCGAAGGGCTCGTCGTAGGCGCACGCATCCGCGCATGGCGGGCAGTAGCAGTCGGCGAGCTTCTCGTAGAGCTTCTTGCCCGCGAGCACCTCGGCCGAGTCGCCCGCGCGCGGCAGGAAGCACGCCCCGAAGCAGGCCGCGTCGCTCGCCTTGCAGTGGTCGAGGCAGGTCTTGGCCTCGAGGCAATGCGAGTCCGCCTGGCAGGCATCCGAGGCGCCCTCGCAGGCCTTGCCGGTCGTCTGCGTGGCGCCGACGCACGCGCCGCACGTCGCGTCCTTCGTGATGTGCAGCGACGCGATGCAGAAGCACGGCATGACCTGCTGCGGCCCCGTCACCACCGCCGCGTCCTCCTCCGCGTCGGCGGCGGCGTCGATGCTGGCGTGAGGTCGCGAGGCCGCCGCCGCGTGCTCGTCCGATCCGTCCGAGCAAGCGTGGGCGGCGAGCAAGAGGGTCGCCGTCGCCGTCAGCACCAGCATGGTTTGCGCGAGCTGCACGCAGGCGCGGGCGCTCACGACGAGCGTCGTCGATCGTTTCATGAGACCCCTCCACGGATCGACGCGAGCGCCCGTCGTTGGGCGTGCGCCGTGGACGCGATCCTACCCGCGCGGGGCGAAGCTGGGGAGAGTGGGCAGGGGGAGCGCGGCGCGCGCCTCGGCCGGGCGCGCCGGTGCGCGACTCAGGCGGGCAGCTTGGCCGACAGGAAGGACTGCAGCTTCACCAGGTTCTTCTCGTCGCGCGAGAAGGTGGGCGCGGCGTAGCTCGCGGACCAGCCGCCGAGCTCGCTCACGAACGCGCGCAGCACGGCGGCGTCGCCCACGATCTCGTCGACCGTGCGCCCGCGCGCCGCGCCCTTCTTCAACCCCACCACGTACTTCTCGAGGCGCGCGTAGTCCTTGCCGAGCAGGTCGGAGACGAGCTTCGCGTCGTTCGCGAGGTGCCCGATCGCCGGGTTGGCCTCGCGCAGGTGCGGCGCCTCGCCGAGCGCGATCGCGGCCGCGACCCGGAGCACGAAGGCGTCGTCGAGGTAGCCGAGGTCCTCGATCCCGTCGGGGATCAGGTCGAGCGACTTGAACAGGTAGTTCAGGCCGCCGGCGACGAGCCGCCGCACGCCGTCAGGCACGCCGCCGTCGACGAGGAGCGCGGAGAGATCCTGCGCGTCCGTGGCGAGCGTCTTGAGCCACTCGGGGAACGTATCCAGGCAACGGTTATGGAGCTCGGTCATCGGGGATCCTCCAAGCGCGGACGCGGGGCCGCGAGCCTAGTCCACAACCGTCGGATCGCCAAGGCGGCGCGCGCCCGCGCGGCGATGCTAGCCTCCGCGCGGTGCCCGCCCCGCCGATCGCCCTGTCGCGTGACGAGGTCCACGTCCACTGCACCTGGCTCGACGGCCTCGACGATCCAGCGCTCCTCGCGTCCTACGCCGAGCTGATGACGCCCGAGGAACGGGCGCGCAACGCGCGCTACCTGTTCGAGCGCAGCCGCCGCGAGCACCTCGTCGGGCGCGCGCTCGTTCGGACCACGCTCTCGCGGTACGCGGACGTCGCGCCCGGGGCGTGGCGCTTTCGCGAGGGCGAGCGAGGTCGGCCGGAGATCGAGGGACCGGCGGGCGCGCCCCCGCTGCGGTTCAACCTGTCGCACACCACGGGCCTCGTCGCGGTCGCCGTCGCGATCGATCGCGACGTCGGCGTCGACGTCGAGGACGCCGCGCGCCAGCGGACGACGGCCGAGATCGCCGACCGCTTCTTCTCGCCTCGCGAGGTCGCCGACCTGCGCGCGCTGCCCGCGGCCGATCAGCGGGACCGCTTCTTCACCTACTGGACGCTCAAGGAGGCCTACATCAAGGCCGTCGGCCTCGGCCTCGCCATCCCACTCGACCACTTCACGTTTCTCCTCGAGCCTCCCGGTCCCCTCGCGATCGCGTTCGCGCCCGAGCGCGACGACGACCCGTCCGCCTGGCAGTTCGAACGCTGGCGGCCCAGCGCGCGTCACCACCTCGCCATGGCGGTTCGGCGCGGCGCCGGCCCCGACCTGCGCGTCATCGTGCGCGACGTCGTCCCGTTCGCCGACGCGAGGGCGCGCTCCGGCTCGTCGGGCTAGGAGAGAGGCATGCGCCTTCTTCACACCATGCTCCGCGTGGGCGATCTCGATCGCTCCATCCGCTTCTATACCGAGGTGCTCGGGATGAGGCTCCTCTCGCGCAAGGACTACCCCGAGGGCAAGTTCACGCTCGCGTTCCTCGGCTACGGGGAAAACCCCGAGCACGCCGAGATCGAGCTCACTTTCAACCACGGTGTCGAGAAGTACGAGCTCGGCACGGCGTTCGGTCACCTCGCGATCGGGGTCGAGGGCATCCACGAGGTGTGCGACCGCCTCCGCGCCGCGGGCGGCCGCCTCACGCGCGAGCCGGGGCCCATGAAGCACGGCAGCACCGTGATCGCGTTCGTGGTCGACCCCGACGGCTACGCGATCGAGCTCATCGAGACCTCCAGTCGATCGCGCGCCTGACGCGCTCCCCCCGTCGGCTCACCGTCGCCGCCGGTCCCTGGCGGAGGTATGCGATCGCCGGGCGTCCGAGCATCCCGGGCGCGGGAGGTTGCCATGGCGGAGGCCGATCGGACGAGGGTGGGCGCGGTCGATGGGGCGTGGCTCCGGATGGACTCCGAGCACAACCCGATGGTCATCACGACGGTCCTCGTCCTCGACGGCGCCGTCCCCCACGCGCGCGTCGAGGCGCTCCTGCGCGAGCGGCTGCTCGTGCACCCCCGCTTTCGCCAGCGCGTCGCCTCGTCGGCCGTTCCCTTCGCGCCGTCGCACTGGGAGATCGATCCCTGCTTCGATCTCGCCACCCACCTTCACCACGTCGCCTTGCCCGCGCCCGCCGACGAGGCCGCGCTGCGGGATCTCGTGAGCGATCTGGCGAGCATGCCTCTCGATCGGGCGCGTCCGCTCTGGCAGATCCACCACGTCGAGGGCCTCGCCCAGGGATCGGTGCTGGTCGCGCGCATCCACCACGCCGTCGGCGACGGGGTCGCGCTCGTCGAGCTGCTGCTCACCCTCACCGACGAGGGCGCCTCGGGCGACCCCGAGGTGGTCGGCGTCGTACCGCGCAGGGCGCGTGGGCCCTTCGACCTCGCGCGGCAGGTCGGGGCCCAGGCGATCGCGCTCGGGCGCATGCTGCTGCTGCCCGCGGACCCGCCGAGCGGCCTCAAGGGCACGCTCGGCGTGCGCAAGCGAGTGGCCTGGTCGCGCCCGGTCGACCTCGCCCGCCTCAAGGCCGCAGCCAGCGTGCGCTCGGCCAAGCTCAACGACGTCCTGATGGCCGCGGTCGCCGGCGCCTTGCGGAGCTACCTGGGCGCGCGCGGCACGCTGCCCGAGGCCATGCGCGCGCTCGTCCCCGTGTACGTCCGTGGCCACGAGTCGACAGGCGATCTCGGCAACCACTTCGGCCTCGTCTTCGTCCCGCTGCCGATCGCCGAGAGCAGCGTCGAGGGCCGGGTCGTGGCGGCGAAGGCGGCGATGGACGACCTCAAGCGGTCCCCCGACGCGCTCGTCGCGCTCGGCGTGCTGGCCGCGATGGGCGTGGCGAGCGAGGAGATAGAGCGCATTGGGATCGACGTGTTCACCCGCAAGGCCTCGCTGCTCGTCACCAACGTGCCGGGCCCTTCGGGCGAGCTCCACCTCGCCGGGCGACGCCTCGCTGCGCTCCTCGTCTGGGCGCCTGTCTCGGGCGACGTCGGGTTCTGCGCGAGCCTGCTCAGCTACGCGGGGACGTTGCGGCTCGGCGTGTCGGCGGACGGCGGCCTCGTCCCCGACCCCGAGGCGGTCGTCGCGGCCTTCGAGGCCGAGGTCGACGAAATCTGCACGAGCTGACGGGCGCGCGCCCGCGGCCTTGCACGCCGCGAACGAAGCCGGCTCCTCCTCTGCCGCCTCGGAGGTGGCGCTGACTGGAGGCCTCCTGCGCGCCGCGCAGGCGGATGGAATGGCGACGCCCCGACTCCGGCCTGCGGAGCGGGGCGCGTCGTGCTGGGACGAAGGGTGGGCTACTCGGCCGCTTCTCGAGGCGGCCACACCAGGCCGAGCTCTTCGCGCTCCTCGTAGAGCCGCATCAGGTTATCGAAGAAGGTCGTGCCCTTGTCGCACGTGACGATCTGTCCACGCACGCCGTCCATGAGCCCGCTGCAGAGCGCGAGCGTCACCTCGGCGACCTCCTCGGGCTCGAGGAAGTGGGACTCCTTCGAAAGCCGCTGCGCGAAGCCGGAGAACTCGGCGCCGAACGTCGACTTGAACGACTCCGTCCGCACGCTGCGCGACCGCACCATGTTGATGGCGATGTCCTCGTCGAAGAGCCGGTAGCTCAGGTACTTGCAGAGCGTCTCCATCACGGACTTCGACGCCGCGACGAAGTCGTAGCCCACGGAGAACGCGGCCGGCCCTGTCGACGACTGACCGACCACGTACCGCGGGTAGCTCCCGAAGATGGTCTTCGCGCGCCGCGTGTACTCGACGAGCGGCCACGCGCTCGCCTCGAGGCTCTTGCGCAGCCCGCGCTGGTCGTAGCCGTCGAAGCTGTTGACCACCAGCGACATCGAGGCGTTCACGATGAGCGCCTCGATCCGGTCGTGCCGGGCGCGCATCCCCTCGAGGAGCGAGTCCGTGTCGTAGTCGCGCGAGACGTCCGCCTGCACGAAGTGAGGCTCCGGGGCGCCGAGCGCCCGAAAGCGCGCGGTGACCTCGTCCTCGTCGGCCGAGCCGAAGCGGTAGGTCAGCGTGCACTCGGCCCCGTGCTTCGCGAATGCGAGCGCGGTGGCGAGCCCGATCCCGGCGGTTCCGCCGGTCACGAGCACCGCCTTGCCCCGGTAGCTCTTGATCATGCCGACTTCCCGGCCGCGGTCGTGTGGAGGAGATCGACGAGCGCGTCGAGGTTCGTGAGCTTCGCGAGCTCCGATCGCGGGATCTTCACCTTGATCTCGCGCATCGAGCTCGAGACGATCTCGACGATGTCGAGGCTGTTGGCGCCGAGGTCCTTCATGGACTTCGCCGGGTCGATCGCCTCCGGCGTCAGGCCCTCGACGGCCTCGCAGAGGTGCTTCTTCACAACCACCATGATCTCGTCACGCGTCATCGTCATTCTCCGTGTTTCTCTGTCAGAGTCTCGCTGTCGGCTCGCCCGGGCGGCGGCCTAGATGTCGATCGAGTCCCGCTCCTCGTAAATCCGCATCAGCGTGTCGAAGAACGAGGTGCCGCGGTCCACCATCAGGACCTGACCGCTCACCCCGTCCATCAGCCCGCTGCACAGCGCGAGGATGGCGTCCGCCACCTCCTCGCACGAGATGAACTGCCGCTTCATGTTGAACCGCTCGGCGAACTCCTCGAAGTCGCGGCCGAACGTCGCGCGGAGCGACTCGGTGCGCACGAGGCGCGACCGCACGACGTTGATGCGGATGTCCTCGTCGAAGAGGCGGTAGTTCATGTAGCGGCACAGCGTCTCCATCACGGCCTTCGAGGCCGCGACGAAGTCGTAGTTCTTGTAGAAGGCATCCGGCCCGCCGCTCGAGAGCCCGATCACGTACCGCGGGTACTTGCCGAAGACCTCTTTGGCCTTCTTCGTGTAGGCGACCATCGGCCACGTGCTGTAGTCGATGGATCGGAACAGCGACTTCTTGTCGTAGTCCTCGAGGCCCCGGGTGACGTGGGCGACCGAGACGTTCGAGATGAAGGCCTCGAGCCGCTCGTGCTTCTTCTTGATCTCGCCGAGGAGCGCGTCGGTGTCGTCGTCGTGGCCGACGTCGGCCTCGAGGATGTGCGGCTCCGAGCAGCCCGCCTCCTGAAACTTGGCGCGAACCTCGGACTCGTCGGCCGTGCCCCAGCGGTGGGTGAGGTACACGTCCGCCCCTTGTCGCCCGAAGGAGAGGCCGGTCGCGAGACCGATCCCCATCGTCCCGCCGGTGATGAGCACCGCCTTGCCGCGATAATCGTTCAGCATGTCTTCTACAGTCCTCGTCGCGGAGCGGCGTCAGCTCCAGTCGTACTTCCGGTAGTGTTCGTCGATGCCGCGGAACACGAGCCTGCCCTTGCCGCGGTATTGCTTCTCGTAAAGGTCGCCGAAGCCGTCGGTGCTCGGGCGGAACTCGCCACAGTCGATGTAGGCAGTCCGCTCGCGCTCGGCGTCCTCGTACTCGCGGACGCTGCACACGTAGCGCTGGTCGAGCAGGTCTTGCAGGCCCGCCGCCTGCGCGACCGCCTTCGCGTCGCGCCCGACGAGGCCCGAGTACCACTCGGCGCACGACCCCGATCCGTAGGAGAACATCCCGATGCGGTCGCCCGGGGCGAGGTCGTCCGAGCGGTCGAGCAGCGTCGTGAGCTGGATGAACTGGCTCCCGGCGTAGGTGCCGCCCATCCGCCGCACGTAGGCGATCGAGGGCTTCGTCTTCTCGGCCCAGATGGCGTCCGCCTCCGACCTCTTGAAGCTGCCGAACTGCTTGAGCGCCATGCGCGTCGCGCGGAGCGTCATGCCGCCGAAGGGGGCATGGTAGATGTTCTTCTTGAAGTAGTCGTACGTGATGGGCTCGCCGAGGCGCTCGAGGTAGTTCTCGAGGGCGCAGTTGAGCCCGTCGATGTAGCTGACGAGGCTCACCTCGCTGTTGCCCGTCTCGACGCGCGACGTGGGCCGCGTGAGGTCACTGACCTCGTTCGTGTGGACGCCGCTCTTGCCGAGCTCGAGCTCGAAGAGCTTCGGGTCGCTCGAGACGACGAACGCCGCGGCGCCGCAGCCCTTCACGTACTCCCAGGGCTTGTAGAGGTGCATCCGGCTCTGGTCGCTGCACACGACCAGGGCCTTGGCGCCCCGGCGCGTGACGCCCGAGGCGATCGATCCGGCGGCGAGCATCAGGCCCGCCGTGCCGCCGTAGCAGGCGTGCTTGATCTCGACGTTGCGGCACTTGGGCGTCAGTCCGAGGTAACGCTGGACCCAGGTGCTCATCGGCTTCTCCTGGTCGACGCCGCTCTCGCTGGCGACGATCAGGAGCTCGATGCTCTCCTTGTCCTCCTCGGTGAGCATCGGGAGGGCCGCGTTCACCGCCAGGGTGATCGGGTCCTCCCACGGCGGGTTCACGCTCCGCTCGTCGATCATCATCACGTCGGCGATGTCCGACGGGTCGTGGCCCCGCGCCGCGCAGAGCGCCGGCATGGGCAGGGCCATGCTCGAGGGATAGACGCGGATCTTCTCGATGCCGACTCGCGTGCTCATGGCGCCCAGTCGAGGCCTCCCGTGACGTCGATGACCGTGCCGTTCACGTAGCTCGCCCCCGCGGACGCGAGGAACAGGACGACGCTCGCGACCTCCTTCGGGTCGCCGATGCGCCCGACGGGGCAGTACTTGAGCCAGAAGTCCTTGTTCGACTCGCTCATGTCCGCCTTCGTCATGTCCGTCTCGAAGAAGCCCGGCGCCACGACGTTGCTCGTGATGCCGCGCCGCGCGTACTCCTTCGAGAGAGTCGCCGACAGGCCGCAGAGCCCCGCCTTCGTCGCCGCGTAGTTGGCCTGGCCCGAGACGCCGTTGCGGCCGAGCGACGACATGAAGATGAGCCGGCCGAACTTGTTGCGCACGAGCGTCGGCAGGAACTGACGGGCGACGTAGAAGCTGCCCGTCAGGTTCGTGTCGACGACGAACTTCCAGTCGTCGTCGCTCATGTTCGCGGCGAGCCCGTTCAGGTTCACGCCCGCGTTGCACACGACGGCGTGGACGGTGTCGAACTCGTCGAGGACCTCGTCGCCGACCCGCTCGACCGCCGCGGAGTCGCGGACGTCGAGCCCGTAGGCGAGGACCTTCGAGCTCGGCGAGATCTCCTTGGCCTTGGCGATCACGGCGTCGGCCGCGTCGCGGCGCGAGTTGTACGTGAAGGCCACGTCGTGGCCAGCGCGCGCCGCCTCGAGGACGACCGACTCGCCGAGGCCTCGGGAGCCGCCCGTGACGAAGAAGATCAACGCGTCCTCCCGGCCTTGAAGTCGCCCGCGTCCGGCTGCTTCAGGATGCTCACCGAGTTGATCCCGCCGAAGCCGAAGGAGTTCTTCATCACGTACTTCATGTCGAGGTCGCAGCCCTCGTTCGCGCAGACCTGCAGATCGATCTCCGGGTCGATCTCCTCGACGTTGATCGACGGGTGGAGCTTGCCTGCGTTCATCTGGAGGATGGCGGCGACGCTCTCGACCACCGGCGCGGCCCAGCAGGTGTGGCCGAGCATGGACTTCGTCGCGTTGATCTTCAGCTTCCTGGCGTGGTCGCCGAAGACGCGCTTGATAGAGCGCATCTCCGTCAGATCGCCGAGCGGCGTCGAGGTCGCGTGCGCGTTGATGTAGTCGATCTGCTCGGCCGCGATGCCCGTCTGCTTGAGCAGCTTCGCCATCAGGCGCGACTGGCCGTCCTCGGACGGGTTCGGCAGGTGGTTCGCGTCCGAGTTCGCCTCCACGCCCATCAGCTCCGCGTAGATCGGCGCGCCGCGCTTCTTGGCCGCCTCCCACTCCTCGAGCACCATCGTCGCGCCGCCGTGCGCCGGGACGAAGCCCTCGCGGCGCAGGTCGAACGGGCGGCTCGCCTTCGTCGGCTCGTCGTGGAAGTTCTGGTAGGTGATCGCGCCCATCATGGCCATCGCGTGCAGCTCGACCGGGGAGAAGTCGAGGACCGCGCCGACCACCATCGCGACGTCCACGTCGTGATACCGGATCTCGTCGATCGCGCAGCGGAGCGCCGTGTTGCCCGACGCGCACGCCGCGCCGATCGTGTAGATCGGGCCCATCACGTGCAGGACGTCGGAGACCGATCCCGCGTGGTCGGTGTCGAGGCCGGTCAGCGCCAGCAGCGAGTCCATGAAATCGGGCTCGTCCGCGAACGTGAGGCGGTTCTCGTACTGGTAGTTGAAGTTGATGTTGTGGCCCGCGACGATCGCCGAGACGCGCGTCGGGTCGATGTCCGCGCCGAAGAGGCCGGCGTCGAGGTAGCCGTCGACCGCCAGGAGCATCGAGAGCTTCGTCGACCACGGGGCCTTCGAGACGATCTTGCGCAGGCGCTTGTAGACGTCCGCCGGGATCCTGCCCTCGTAGCTCGCGACCTTCGCCTTGATGTCGTAGCCGGTCAGGTCCGCGCCGACCTTCGAGTAGCAGCGCGAGACGTCGAGCTGCTTCCAGTTCGACAGCGCCGACTTGCCGGCGAGCAGGCCGTCGAGGAAGCCGCCCAGCGTGTCGCCGAGCGGGGTGTTGATGGCCATTCCGGTGATGGCGATTCGCTTAGCCCTCGACAAGATACACCTCCATGATGGCGAAGGCGGTCACGGCCTCGCCCTTGAGAAGCTGCCCGGCGCAGATCGCGGTCTGATCGTTTGCGTCGAGCAAAGTGGCCAAAATGGTGAGCTCGTCGCCGGGGAGGACCTCGGCGAGGAAGAGAGCCGTGTGGATCTTGAGCGCGCGGACGTCGGTCGGCTTCGCGTCGGGGGCGACGAGGTCGGTCCCCCGATTGGCGAAGTGAGCGAGGCAGATGCCCGCCTGGCCCATCGTCTCGAGCTCGAGCACCCCCGGGTAGATGGGGAAGCCCGGGAAGTGGCCCACGAAGACAGGGTCGTTCGGGTCGATCCGGCGCGTGGCCGCGAGGCCCGGGATCGTGCGGTCGATGGCCGTGATGCGGTCGACGAACAGCATCGGGTCGCGGTGCGGCAGGAGCCGCTGGACGACGTCCCGCCCGTAGTCGACCGTGACGGTCTGCTCGGTGGGCGTCCACAGGCGGCGCTTCTTGCCAGCGCGGGTGAGCGCGCTGATCTCTTCCGGCGACATCGGTGTCTCTCCTGGCTAGCTGCCGGGGTGAGCCGCGACCGTGGCGGCGGCGGCGCGCGCCTCGTCCGCGGGACGCAGCTTGTTCGTGCCCTTGAGAGCGCGGACGATCGTGCTCTCGATGATGTTCAGCGCCTCGTCGAGGTCCGCGCGCGTGTGGGCGGCCGTGACCGAGCAGCGGAATCGGACCTGCTCCTCGGGCACCGACGGGAAGTCGACCGGGGCCATGAAGAGGCCCTTCGCCAGCATCGCGTAGCTCAGCATGTAGAGCATCGGCCGGTTCGGCCCGATGACGATCGGCACGACCTGCGTGGTCGACTCGCCGATGTCGAGGCCGAGGCCGACGAGCTGACGGCGGAAGTACGTCGAGTTCTCCCAGAGGCGCTTGCGCAGGACGTCGTCGCGCGTCGCGACCTCGAGCGCCTTCGACGCCGAGGCGACGACCGACGGCGGCAGCGCGCACGAGAAGCCGTACGGGTTCGCGTAGTAGCGCATGTAATCGAGCAGGTTCGTCTTGCCGGACACGAAGCTGCCGGTCGCCGCGAACGCCTTCGAGAACGTGGCGTACTTGAGGGCGATGCGCTGCTCGACGCCGAAGTGCTCGCCGACGCCCTGGCCGGTGGCACCCATCGTGAGGATCGAGTGGGCCTCGTCGATCATGAGGCCGACGCCGTGCCGCTCGGTCACCTCGAGGATGGCGGGCAGGTCGGCGACGTCGCCGTCCATGGAGTAGATGCCCTCGACGACCACGATCCGGCGCTTGCCGGTGGTCTTCTTCAGGATCGTGTCGAGCGCCTCGGCCTTGTTGTGGTCGAACATCAGCAGCTGCGCGCCGGACAGCTTGGCGCCGTCCACGATGCAGAGGTGCGCCTTGTTGTCGACGATCGCGATGTCGCCCTTGCGCAGGATGGCCTCGAGGGCGCCGAGCGCCCCGCCGAACCCGCTGTTGAAGAGCATCGCGTTCTCGCGGCCGAGGAAGGTCGCGATCTGCTTCTCGAGCCCGCGGTGCAGGTCCGTCATCCCCGAGAGGATGGGCGATCCGCACGCGCCGGTGCCGTACGCGTCGATGGCGGCCTTGGCGGCGGCCGTCGTCTCGGGGTGCTTGGTCATCCCGAGATAGTTGTACGAGGCGAGGTTGATTACATTTCGCCGCAGGCCTTCCGCTTCGACGGAGGTGCGGGGCACGGCTCCGCCGAGGAGGCTGCGCTCGTACATCGAGGTCCCCCACGTGCTCGCCTTGCGCCACTCCGTGAAGTCGGCCGGCGGGACGAGGGGGTCGTCGGTGTCGCTGACGTGGAAGTCGGCGAGGCTGAAGCGGGCTGCGTCGAGCGGATCCATGGGCACTCGGGGGTGGTGAGTAGGGTTGCGCCGTACACGTCGGCCAGACGGCCGTCAATAACGAGTGTCGAGTTTTAGACACCTTGGCTCGACGCGCAAGGTCGAACGTTGCCGTGGTGCGGCAAGACCGATCGGCGCGCCGCGTCGTCGCGCAAGCGCCTTGATTCGGCGCGCGGTCACCCCCAAAGCTCTCGGGCGATGACCAGGCACTTCCTGTCGGTTCGTGATTTCTCCGCTGAAGAGACCCTCGACACGTTCGCCCTCGCCTCGGAGATGAAGCGCGCCCCCGCGCGCTTCGCCGAGGCGCTCAAGGGCAAAGCGCTCGCGATGCTCTTCGAGAAGCCCTCCCTGCGCACCCGCGTTTCCTTCGACGTCGGGATCCAGCAGCTCGGCGGCTTCTCGCTCTACATCTCGCCGAACGAGGTGAGCCTCGGCAAGCGCGAGTCGATCGCCGACGTCGCGAAGAACCTCGAGCGCATGGTGCAGGGCATCATGATCCGCACCTTCGGGCACGCGATCGTGACCGAGATGGCGGCCCATTCGCACGTGCCGGTCGTGAACGGGCTCACGGACACGCACCACCCGTGCCAGGGCATGGCCGACTTCCTCACCATCCAGGAGGTGAAGGGCAAGCTCGAGGGCGTGCGGGTCGCGTACGTCGGCGACGGAAACAACGTCGCCCACTCGCTCATCGAGGCGGCCGCCCGCGTGGGCGCCCACATCGCGATCGGCTGCCCCGAGGGCTACGACCCGAACGCGGGCATCGTGGCCTGGGGGCGCGAGAACGGCGCCGCGAGCGTGACGGTCACGCATGATCCGGCCGCCGCCGTCGCCGGGGCCGACGTCGTCTACGCCGACGTCTGGGCGAGCATGGGCCAGGAGTCGGAGGCGGCCGCGCGCAAGGCGATCTTCGTCCCGTTCCAGGTGAACGACGAGCTCTTCGGCAAGGCCAAGCCGGACGCGATCTTCATGCACTGCCTGCCCGCGCACCGCGGCGAGGAGGTCACGGCGAGCGTGATCGACTCGGCCCGGTCCGTGGTCTTCCAGCAGGCGGAGAACCGCCTGCACGTGCAGAAGGCCATCCTCAAGAAGTTGATGAGCTGAGGCCCGCCATGGTGAAGACGGCGCTGATCGCGGTCGGGGGCAACTCGCTCATCCGGCCTGGAGAGAAGGGGACCGTCGCGGAGCAGCTCGCGAACGCCGAGCGCACAGCGCAGGCGGTCGTGAAGCTGGTGGCCGCGGGCGTGCGCGTCGTCATGACGCACGGCAACGGGCCGCAGGTGGGCGCGGGCCTCCTGCGATCGGAGCGCGCGGCGGGCGAGGTCTACGACCAGCCGCTCGACGTGTGCGACGCCGCGACCCAGGGCGAGATCGGCTACTACCTGCAGCAGTCGCTGCTGAACGCGCTGGCCGACGCCGGCCTCACGGTGCCCGTCGCGACCGTGCTCACGCAGGTGGTCGTCTCCGCCGACGACCCCGCGCTGAAGAAGCCGACCAAGCCCGTCGGGCCGTTCTACTCGCAGGCCGACGCCGAGGACCGCGCGAGGCGCCTGGGCTGGTCGGTCGTCGAGGACGCCGCGCGCGGCTGGCGGCGGGTCGTCCCGTCGCCCGAGCCGATCGAGGTCATCGAGCAGGAGGTCATCCGCAAGATGGTGGCCGACGGCGTGCTCGTGATCGCGGCCGGCGGCGGCGGTATCCCGGTCGTGCGCGAGGGCGCGCACCTGCGCGGCATCGAGGCCGTCATCGACAAGGACCGCGCGTCGGCCGTGCTCGCGGCGGAGCTCGGCGTCGACATGCTCATCATCTCGACGGCCGAGCCCAACGTCTTCGTGGACTACAAGAAGCCCACGCAGCGGCTGCTCGGTCGGGTCGTCGCCTCCGAGCTCGACGCATACGCGGCGGCCGGCCAGTTCCCGCCGGGCAGCATGGGCCCCAAGGTGGAGTCGGTGCTCCGCTTCGTGAAGGCGCGGGGCGGCGAGGCGGTCATCACGTCGTACGAGCACCTCGCCGACGCCGTCCACGGCGCCGCCGGGACGCGGATCGTGCCCGGCTGAGCGCTCCGGCCGGCGCGACGCCGGCGCGCATCTCTCCCTCTCGGAACCCTCTCCTGACCTAGAGACGATCCCCATGCAGCTCCGGCACGTCATCGAGTCGCAGCAGTTCACCGTCCCCCTGCTCCGCGAGCTCTTCGCCCGCACGCAGCAGATGGAGCGCGTCGTCGCGAGGGGCGGCACCCTCGACTACCAGAGCAAGATCGTGGCGACCTTGTTCTACCAGCCGTCCACGCGGACGCGGTTCTCGTTCGAGGCCGCGGCGTACCGCCTGGGCGGGCGCGTCCTCTCGACCGAGCAGGCGCGGTTCTTCTCCTCCGACGTCGCGGGCGAGCAGCTCGAGGACACCATTCGCATCGTGGCGGGCGTGTCGGACGCGATCGTGCTGCGCCACGATCAGGAGGGCGGCGCGCGGCGGGCGGCGCTCGTGTCGAGCGTGCCGGTGATCAACGCGGGCGACGGGCAGAGCGGGCAGCACCCGACGCAGGCGCTGCTCGACCTGTACACGATCCACCGCGAGCGCCGCGGGCTCGAGGGCCTGTCCATCGCGCTCATCGGCGAGCTCGACCGCGGCCGGACGGCCCGATCGCTCGCGTACCTGCTCAGCAAGTTCGAGCGAGTGAGGATCTTCTTCGTGTCGCCGCCCGAGGTGCAGATGCAGCCGGACATCCTGCGGCACCTCGACGAGCACGGCGTCTGGTACTCGCTCGAGTCCGACCTGTCGAAGGTGCTCGGCGAGGTCGACGTGGTCTATCAGACGCGCATCCGTCCCGAGCGCCTCGCCGACGGCAACGTGTCGCGCTACGCGCTCGACGCCGCGCTGCTCGGGAAGCTGAAGAAGGACGCCGTCATCTTGCACCCGCTCCCGCGCACGGTCGAGATCGACCCCGCCGTCGACGCCGACCCGCGCGCCCGCTACTTCGAGCAGGCCAAAAATGGGCTGTTCGTGAGGATGGCGCTGCTGTCGCTCGTCTGGGACGGCCCCTCCTGAGGTCACGGATCGGGCTGCGCACGAACCCTCGGCGGCCCGTCCCAACACGCGATCACCCCGAACCGCGGGGAGAGGACCGTCATGCGAACGTCCGACTACATCGAGCTCGAGAACACGTACGGCGCCCATAACTACCACCCGCTCGACGTCGTCATCGAGCGAGCCGAGGGCGTCTGGGTCTGGGACGTCGAGGGGCACAAGTACATGGACTGCCTCGCCGCCTACTCGGCGGTGAACCAGGGCCACTGTCACCCTGCCATTCGAGCCGCGCTCGTCGCGCAGGCCGACAAGGTGAGCCTCGTCTCCCGCGCGTTCCGCAACACCGAGCTGCCGCTCTTCCTGTCGGAGATCCACACGCTCGTCGGCTACGAGGTGGCGCTCCCGATGAACACGGGGGCCGAGGCCGTCGAGACGGCGCTGAAGGTCGCGCGCCGCTGGGGCTACGACGTGAAGGGCATCCCGGCCGACCAGGCCGAGATCATCGTCTGTTCGAACAACTTTCACGGTCGCACGGTCACCATCGTCAGCTTCTCGACCGAGCCCGCCTACAAGCGCGGTTTCGGCCCCGAGACACCGGGCTTCAAGATCGTGCCCTACGGGGACGCGGCTGCGCTGCGCGCGGCCATCGGGCCGAACACCTGCGCGTTCCTGGTCGAGCCCATCCAGGGCGAGGCCGGGATCGTGATCCCGCCGGAGGGTTACCTCGCCGAGGTGCGCCGCCTCTGCACCGAGCAGAACGTGCTCTTCATGTGCGACGAGATCCAGTCGGGCCTCGGGCGGACTGGCAAGCTCTTCTGCTGGCAGCACGAGGACGCGCGGCCGGACGTGCTCATCATCGGCAAGGCGCTCGGCGGCGGGTATTTCCCCATCTCGGCGGTGCTCGCCGAGCGATCGGTGCTGGGCGTGCTCGAGCCCGGGTCGCACGGCTCGACGTTCGGCGGCAACCCGCTCGCGTCGGCCGTCGCGCGGGCGGCGCTGCGGGTGATCGTCGACGAGAAGCTCTCGGAGCGGTCGGCGGAGCTCGGCGAGTACTTCCTGGGCAAGCTCCGCACGATGACGGGGCCGACGCTGAAGGAGGTCCGCGGGCGCGGGCTCTGGATTGGCATCGAGCTCACCGGGCCGGCGCGGCCGGCGTGCGAGGCGCTCCGCGCGGAGGGCCTGCTGTGCAAGGAGACGCACGAGCACGTCATTCGTATCGCGCCGCCGCTGACGATCACGCGGGACGAAATCGACTGGGCCTTCGACCGCATCCGCAAGGTCATCGAGCGGGGCATCTGAAGGCCTTCCAACCGAGGACAAACCGATGCGTCGCAAGAAGACGATCATCATGGGCGCGGCTGGGCGGGACTTTCACGACTTCAACGTCGTCTTTCGGGACGACGAGGGGTACGAGGTCGTGGCGTTCACCGCCACGCAGATCCCGAACATCGACGGTCGGCGATACCCGGCGTCGCTCGCGGGCAGGCTCTACCCGAAGGGGATCCCGATCTTTCCGGAGTCCGACCTCGAGGAGCTCATCCGCAAGCACGAGATCGACGAGGTCGTGTTCGCGTACTCCGATGTGACCTATCAGCACGTCATGCGGTGCTCCTCGATCGTCAACGCCGCCGGGGCGAGCTTCGCCGTGCTCGGCGCGCGCCAGACGATGATCGCGTCGAGGAAGCCGGTCGTGTCCGTGTGCGCCGTGCGCACGGGCTGCGGCAAGAGCCAGACGACGCGCAAGGTCGCCCAGATCCTGCGCGCCATGGGCAAGAAGGTCGTCGCGATCCGGCACCCGATGCCGTACGGCGACCTCGCCAAGCAGCGCGTGCAGCGCTTCGCGAAGCTCGAGGACCTCGAGACGCACGAGTGTACCATCGAGGAGATCGAGGAGTACGAGCCGCACATCGTCAGCGGCACGACGGTGTACGCGGGCGTCGACTACGGCGACATCCTCGCGCAGGCGGAGGAGGAGGCGGACGTCATCCTGTGGGACGGCGGCAACAACGATCTGCCGTTCTACAAGCCCGATCTGCACATCGTGGTCGCCGACCCGCTGCGCGTCGGCAACGAGCTCACGTACTACCCGGGCGAGGCGAACCTGCGGCTCGCGGACGTCGTCATCATCCACAAGGTCGACAGCGCCGACGGCGGCGCGGTCGAGCGGTTGCGCGCGAACATCCGGTCGGTCAACGCACGGGCGATCATCATCGACGCGGCGTCGCCCATCTCCGTCGACCACGCCGACCGCATCCTCGGCAAGCGGGCGCTCGTCGTCGAGGACGGCCCCACGCTGACGCACGGCGAGATGCGGTTCGGCGCGGGCACCGTCGCGGCGCGGAAGTTCGGCGCGAGCGAGATCGTCGATCCGCGGCCGTACGTGGTCGGGACGATCGCCGAGACGTTCAAGAAGTACCCGGGCATCGGCACGCTGCTCCCCGCGATGGGCTACGGCGGAGAGCAGGTGCGCGACCTCGGCGCGACGATCGACAAGGTGCCTTGTGACGTGGTGGTCATCGGCACTCCGATCGACCTGCGCCGCGTGGTCGCCATCGAGAAGCCCACGGTGCGCGTGAGCTACGAGCTGCAGGAGATCGGCGAGCCGACCCTCGCGCCGATCCTCGAGAAGCTCTTCGCCGGCAAGCCCGCGGCGCCGGCCGCGAAGAAGCCGACCCGCATTCGGTAGCCCGGCCGGCGCGCCGCGAGCACCCGCGCGGCGCGCCTGCTCGATTCCAGGCCATCCGCTACGAGCTCGGCGATCACGACGTCGGCGCGGAGCTCGTCGTCCCGGGCCTTCCGTCGGGCGCCCGGACGTCGCGTTCAGTGGGACGCGGGGGGACGGTCGACGAGGTCGGCGAGCGCCTCGTCGAGGTCCGGGTGCTGGAAGCGGTAGCCCGTCTCGCGAGCGATGCGCGGGATGGCGCGCTGCGATCCGAGCAGGACGCTCGACATCTCGCCGAACGCGACGCGCAGGGCGAGGGCGGGCGTGGGGAGGAAGCCGGGGCGGTGCACGGCACGCGCGAGCGCGCGGGCGAAGTCGCGCTGCCGCACGGGATCGGGCGCGCACACGTCGAGAGGCCCCGTGATGGCGGGCGTCGCCGCGGCGTGGAGCAGCAGGCCGACGACGTCGTCCACGTGGGCCCACGGCATCCACTGGGCGCCGCAGCCGATCGGGCCGCCGAGCCCTGCGCGGAAGATCGGGAGCATCTTGCCGAGGGCGCCGCCGTCGGTGGCGAGCACCACGCTGATACGGGCCGTGACGACGCGGACGCCGAGGTCGGCCGCCGCCATGGCCTCGCGCTCCCACAGGCGGCACACGTCGGCGAGGAAGCCGTCGCCCGCGGCGCTCGACTCGTCGAGGAGCTCGTCGCCGCGCGACCCGTAGACGCCGACGGCCGAGGCGTTGACGAGGACGGTCGGGCGGCGATCGGCCGCGCGGATCGCGGCGACGACGGCGCGCGTGCCCTCGACGCGGCTCTCGAGGATGCGGGCCTTGCGCCGGTCGGTCCACCGCCCCTCGGCGACCGGCTCGCCGGCCAGGTGGAATACCGCGTCCACGCCGTCCAGCGCGCCGGCCGGCACCTCGCGGCCCGTGTCCCAGGGGAGCGCCTCGACGCCCGGACCGAGGCGACGCCGGGCGGCGTCCGGGGAGCGCACGAGCACGCGGGCGCCCCCGAGGGCGCGCACGAGCCGAGCGCCGATCAGGCCCGTGGCTCCGGTGATCAAGGCTCTCATCGCGAGGGTTCTCCGGGTGCATGACGCGGGGTGACGACCGCCGTGGGCTGCGCGACCCGAGCACGCGTCACGGCCGGAAGGCTAGCTCTGACCGGGCCTTCGTCAATGGTTTGTCCAATGTTTGGCTAGGGCGCAACGATGCTGCCAGCGTGGCCGCTGGTCGCGTCGTGGAGTGTGCGAGGAGGGGGCGCGCCCGGGGAGCCCGGGGCAGCGAAGGGGCGGTCAGGTTGGCGGGGGCGGCGTCGGCCACCCCCGCGGGGGCGCCGGCTAGAACGAGGCGAGCTTGTCGAGCGCGCCCTTGAGGCCGCCGTGGACGGCCGCGACGTCGCTCGGGTTCCAGTCGGCCTTCGCTGCGCGCAGGAACGAGGTCTTGTCGACGCGGTTGTCGAAGCGGCCGACGGGGAGGTGGAACGTCGCGCCGTGCGCCTTCACGGTGACGGTGCCCGGCTTCTCGGAGTGATCCTCGAGCCAGGTCATGTCGTCGCAGCCGTAGTCGTTCAGCATGACCTCGATCGGCACGCCGTGGTGCAGGATCGATCCCGGGTCGTTCGGATCGGTGCGCGCGTGGTTCTTGCGGCGCGACTCCTCGGGAGTGACCCAGACGTAGAGGATGTGGGCGTCCGCGAGCAGCGCCTTCGACAGGTGCTCGAGCGAGTGGGCGTAGCCGTACGGTGCCTCGAGCGGCAGCTTCGAGCCGTCCGGCCCGCCGCGCGCGAACTCGACGACGAGCGTCTTGCCTTCGAGCGTGTCGGGGTAGGCGGCGTGCTTCTCGTCGAGCTGGGCCTTCGCCTCGGGCTCGATCTTCGCGACGAGAGCGTCCTTCGTGGCGGCGTCGAGGCCGGCGAGGCGCGCCGGGGCGCCGGCGAGCTTCGACGCGGCGTCGAGGCGGTCGAACAGGTGCGCGGTGGCGGAGCTGGGGGTCGCGACCTTCTTCTCGACGAGGTCGGCGTAGTCCTCGTTGACGAGGTGGACGAGCGTCGCCCAGTCGCGCGCGTCCTGGAACGGGCGGTCGCCAGAGTGGAAGTAGACGCGGGCCTTGCCCATCGCTGCCAGCTCGTCGTCGATGCGCCGCATCAGGTGCACGTACGGGAAGTCGTCGAGCTGGACCGTCGGGCCCATGTGGAAGTCGTCGCGGCACTGCTCCGGGGAGAGGTTCGCGAGGTAGCGCCTGACCTCGGACTTGCCGGAGGCCGGGAGCGCGAGCAGGAGCACGGTCTTCAGGATCTTCGCCATGGGTTTGTCCTCGTCGTGGAGACGGCGCGGACGCTACACCGGTTGCGGCGTCGGTTGAAGCGGGGCGAAACGGGCCGTCGCGCGGGCCTGGCGAGCGCGCGATCAGGGGGCCTTGGCCGGCGCCCAACCGAGCACGCGCAGCGCGTTCGTGGCGAAGATCTTGGTCACGTCGCCGGCGCTCATGCCGTGGCGGACGAGGGCCTCGGAGAGGCGCGGGTAGCGGCTGGCGTCCTCGAGGCCGGCGGCGGCGCGAATGCCACCGTCGAAGTCCGACCCGAGGGCGACGTGATCGACGCCGGCGACCTTCACCATGTGGAGGGCCTGCTTCACGACGTCGTCGATCGTGGCCTTGCCGCTCGTGGTCACGAAGGGTGAATGGAAGTTGAGGCCGGCGACGCCGCCGGTCTCGCCGATGACGCGGAGCTGGTCGTCGGTGAGGTTGCGCGGGTGCCTGGCGAGCGCGCGGGCGTTCGAGTGCGTGGCGACCACGGGCGCGCCGTGGGCGCGGGCGATCGCGGCGATGTCGGCGAACGCGGCGTCGGAGACGTGCGAGACGTCGACGAGCGCGCCGTGGTCGTAGATGCGGGCGCAGAAGGCCTTGCCGAGCGCGGTCAGGCCGAAGCCGACGGGCTCGCCGGTCGCGGACGCGGAGAAGGCGGTGTTCTTCGCGTGGGCGGGGCTGATCAGGCGCACTCCGCGCGCGATGAAGCGGTCGATCGCGGGTGGATCCGCGGCGAACGCGCCGGCGCCCTCGATCGAGAGGAAGCTCGTGATGCGGCCGGCTTCGGCCCGGGTCGATCCGAGCGGCAGGAAGACGGGGCTCGCGGCGACGATCGCCTGGATGGTCGCGTAGGTGGCCTCGGCGTCGTCGAGGTGCGCGCCGTCCTCGTGCGCCTTGTCGGGCAGGTAGATCGGGAACACGAGGCCGCCGACGCCGCCGGCCTGGAGGGCGGAGAGGCGCGCGTCGCCCTCGGGCAGCGTGGGCGCGCGGCCCTTCCAGTGGACCTGCCACGGGACGTCGACGTGCAGGTCGACGACCATCGCGGTCGGCGCGGGATCGGGGCCGGCGTCGTTCTTTTGGGCGTGGCGCCGAGCCTTCTTGCCCCTGTCACCGAGCGCGGATCCGGTGGCCGCGAGCAGGGAGATCGCGCACAGCGCCGCGGTGAGCGTCGCGAGCCGCATCAGCGGATCACGAAGTGGCCGATCACGAGGCCAATCGCGAGCGCGACGACGCCGACCACGGCGACGACCCAGTACGGCGCGCCCTTGCGGAGCGGCGGAGCGTTGACGACCTGCACCACCGGCGGCGGGTGCCCCGCGTAGCCCCCCTGTCGGCTCGCGCTGACGTGCGTCGGGAGCGGGACCAGCGGCGCCGACGGGGACGTCCCGGCGACGGGCGGCGCCGCGGAGCTCCACGGCTCGGAGGCGAGCGTCCCGCCGGGTCGGCCGCCGGGTGCGCCCGGCGCCGCGGCTTGAATCGACGAGGGGGCCGGCTGAAGTGGGGTGAACGCGGCCGGTCCGGGCTGCGGCGCAGCGAGGCTCATCGGCTGCGGCATCGACATCGGCGCGCCCGGCGTGGGCAGCGCGCCGCCGCGCGCGACGGAGAGCAGGGCCTGCGCCATCTCCTCGGCCGTCTGGAAGCGCGCGGAGGGGTCCTTCGCGAGCGCGCGATCGAAGAAGGGCTGCCACGAGGCGAGGTGCGGCAGGATCGACCCGATGGGGCGCATCGGCTCGGTGAGCACGGCCGTCATGCGCGCGAATTGGTTGTCGGCGTGGAAGGGCTGGCGCGCCGTGAGCAGCTCGTAGAAGAGGACGCCCGTCGACCAGAGATCGCTGCGTGGATCGACGCCTTTCGCGTTCCTGATCTGCTCCGGGCTCATGTAGCCGGGCGTGCCGAGCAAGACGCCGGTCTTCGTCTTCTGGCCCATGCCGCCGGCGGCATCCATGACCTTGGCGATGCCGAAGTCGAGGACCTTCACCGTCCAGCTGCCGCGCGCGTCGCGCACGAGGAAGAGGTTTTCGGGCTTGAGATCGCGGTGGACGACGCGCGCGGCGTGGGCGGCCGTCAGCGCCTGCAGCACCCCGTGGGCGATCGGCGCGGCCTGCTCGGGCGGCATCGGCTTGCCGTCCTCGATGTAGCGCACGACCGGGATGCCCTCGAGCAGCTCCATCACGAGGTACGGGGTGCCGTCTTCGGCCGTCGCGTGCTCGTAGACGCGGGCGATGTTCGGGTGCTGGAGCTGCTGCGCCGTGGTGCCTTCGGCGAAGAAGCGCTGCGTGATGACGGGCTCCTTGACGAACTCCGGGTGAAGGAGCTTCAGCGCTCGCTTGCCCTCGCCACGCACGCTGTCGGCCTCGTAGACCGCGCCCATGCCGCCCTCGCCGATCAGCTTGACGACCTTCCACCGCCCGTTGAGGACGGCGCCGACGAGCCGGGTCGCGGTCGATTCCACGTGGCGACCATAGCAAACCCGGGGGCAGGGGGGTGAGCGCGGCTGTGAGGCGCCTCTCCGGGCGAGAGCGCCGAGCGCGCGGCGGCGTGGTGGAGGCCGCGGCTACGGCGCGGGGGCCGCGACCGACGGCTTCGCGCCGGGGCTCGCGGGGAGCGGTGCGCGCAGGGCCTCGCTCGGCTGGTCGCGGCCGTAGAGGAACTCGTACGCGGCGAGGCTGGTGATCACGCGCTTGGTGTACATGCGCGTCTCGTCGTAGGGGATGTGCTCGACGAAGAGGTCGAAGTCCTCGCCAGCGCGCTCGACGAGCCAGCGCTTCGGTGCGTTCGCGCCGGCGTTGTAGCCGGGGATGGCGAGCAGCGGGTTGTCGGGGAACTGGCCGCGGAGGACCGCGAGGTAGCGGCAGCCGAGCGGTACGTTGACGTCGGGGCGCTTGAGCGATTCCTCGTCGGCCTTGAGGTTGAGCGGCGGTCGCGCCATGCGCTTCGCGGTCGGGATGATGAGCTGCATCAACCCGAACGCCTGCGCCGGGGAGACGACGCGCGGATCGAAGGCGCTCTCCTCGCGCATGATCGCGTAGGCGAGCGCCTCGGGGATGCCCTGTCGCCTGGCCTCGGCCGCGACGATCGGCAGGAACGGGCGCGGATAGGCGAGCTCCCACGCGGCGCGCCAGCGGCCGGCGGGGTAGTGCTCGAGCCAGTCGGCGGCCTCGATGCGGGTCGCGGGGCCGCCGGCGTAGGCCGACCGGAGCGCGCCGTGCGACGCGGTCACCGAGCCGGCGCGCGCGAACAGGAAGGCGGCGGCGTAGAGCAGCTCCGCGGGGGCCGTGCGCGCGGAGAGGCCGAGGCGGTCGAGCTCCGCGCGTGCGAGCTTGTCCTCGCCCTGACGCGCGAGCTCGACGGCGCGCGCGAAGCCGGGCTCGGCGAAGACGGGGCTTCGCGGCAGCACGAAGGGGCCCTCGGGCTCGCGGCGGACGGCTTCCTCGAGCGCGCGCGCGGCGGCGCTCGCGTCGCGATCGGCGAGGCGCGCGTAGGCGAGCGTCATGTAGAACGAGAGCGGGTAGTCGCGCACGACGCCGGCGAGGGTCTCGAGGCCCGCACCGACGGCGCCGATCTCGAGGCGCGCGCGGCCGAGGTAGTACGGCGCGCGGCCTGCGGCCCAGTAGGCTCGGTCGCGCGGGGCGCGGGCGGTGGCCTTTTCGAGGATCGGGATCGCGGCGGCCCAGGCGCGCTTCTCGAGGTGGCGCAGCGCGAGCTCGACGAGGCCGTCCGAGACCATGTCGCCGTTCGGGTAGTCGTCGGGGAGGCGCTCGAGCATCTGCGCGAAGCGGGCCTCGTCGCCGACCTCGAGCGTCGCGCGCGCGCCGCGCAGGCGGGCGTCGTCGGCCAGGCGGTGCGTGGCGAAGTCGCGCTCGAGCTCGGCGAAGCGGGCGATGGCCTCGGGCGGGCGGCCGGCCGACGCGGAGGCCTTGCCGCCCACGAACAGGGCCTCGACCCGGCGATCGCCCGCGCAGTGGCGCAACGCTTCGCCGTGCGCGTCCGCGGCCTCGGCCTTGCGCTTGAGGCGGCTGAGCGCCTCGCCGCGCACGGCCCACGCCTCGCAGAGCGCCTCCTCCGGGACGCCGGGCGGCGCGACCGACGGCGGCGCGGGGCCGTCGAGATCGGCGTTCTCGGCGGGCGGGTGCGCCTTGCCGACCGCGTTCTTCGGCTTCGGCGTCTTGCCGGCCTTCGCGGGCTTCGCGGCGGGGGCCTTCGGTCGCAGCACCGAGTCGGCGACGCGCAGCGCCTCGCGCGTCTGCTGCGAGCCGAGAAGCGCCTTCGCGCGCGCGGCGACCTCGATCTCGGTCGGCTGATCGAACCGCTTGCGCTTCGCGTGGGGCAGCGTCGCGAGCGCCTTCTGCTCGAGATCGCGCGCCTCGCCGGCGCCGTTGCCGTTCGGGCTCTCGTCTCTCAGGCGGCGCGCGAGCGTGGTGGCCTCCTCGGCGCGCGCCTCGGTCGGGTGCGCGACGAGCATCCTCGTGAAGCGCAGCGTGACGGCCACCCACTGGGGCGGGCGCGCGCTGTGCGCGAGGTACGCGCGGAAGTGCGCGGCCGCGCCGTCGACGTCGCCCTTGCCGGCGAGCGCGTCCGCGAAGGCGAGCTCGGCGTCACCGCTCGTCGCGAGCGCGGGGCCCACGAGGCGCAGCCGCTCGAGGGCCGCGTCGTGCTGGCCGCTCTTCGCGTAGAGCGCGGCGGCCGCGAGGCGCGCGTGATCGACGAGCGTCCACGGCGCGGCCGAAGCCTCGTCGTACGCGCGCGCCGCGCCGAGCGGATCGCCCGCGATCACGCGCAAGCGGCCGAGCTGGTAGCGCCACGCGAGCGCGTCCTCGGCCGAGGGGGCAGCCGTCGCCGAGATCGCCGCCGCGAGGCCCTGCGCGGCCTTCGCGAAGGCCTCGTGATCGACGTCGTCCTTGACCGAGGCGAGGCGAGGGTCGTCGATCACCGCCGTGAGGCGAGACGGATCGAACGCATCGCCCGCGAGCGCGGGGCCCCCGGGCGGCGCGGCCGGTGCGGAGGGGCCCGGGGCCGACGGCGCCGCCGGCGCGGGCCAGCGACCGGCGGCCAGCGCCGGCGGCGCGCCCGGTGGCGTGGCCGGGCACGTCGGTGGGCACCAGGTCGGGTGGGACGATCCGACCGATGCGTCGGCGCAGCCGGCGGCAGCGGACGCGACGACGATGGCGCCCGTGAGGGCCGCGAGCGCGCGCGACGCGGGCGTCCGATCCGAGAGCGGGCGACGAGTCACGCGCAGAGCGTAGCACCCCCGACGCCGGGGCCGACCGCGCGACGCGCCGCGCGCCCACCGTTTCGGGCGTGGATCGTTTCCGTCGAGGGCTATTTCGGGGGGCCCGTCCGGTGTGGAACACTGCCGCCCGAAGGCTCGACCCTGGTGACGGACCCCTGCACCCCCGACGCGCTCCACGCGGTCACGCTGTACGGCGCGCGGCGCGCGCTGCTCGTGCTGCACGACGCGGGCGCGGTCGTCCTGCTCGGCGCGGCGACGCACCACGCGATCGCGATGCGCCATTACCTCCGCGGGCGCTTCGAGCGCGTGGCCGCGGAGAAGACCTGGGCGAGGGTCGTCGCCGCCTCGTACGTGGTCACCTTCGCGCTCGGCGCGATCGTCTACCCGTCGTATCGGTACCACGTGCGCGGGCTCTACCTCGATCGGTACGCGCCGTTCTACGCGGGGCTCTTCGACGTGAAGGAGGTCTTCGCGTCGCTCACGCTCGTGGTCGCGCTCGCGATCGGCGCGCTCTCGTTCACGTTCCGGCCCCGCGAAGAGCCCTGGCTCGTGCGCATCTATGCCGCGATGAGCGTGCTCGTCTGCGCGGTCGCGTGGTTCGACGCGGTCGCGGGCGTGATCGTCGCCTCGGTGCGGGGGATCGGGTGACCGACCGGCGCGCCGCGATCGCCGGTCCGGGGCCCTCGGCGCGCGTATTCGTGGCGTTCCTGGCGGCGCGCGGGGCGTTCGGCCTGACGTTCCTCGCGAGCGCGATCGGGCGCTGGCCGGTCGTCTGGTACCTGCCGCTCGATCACCGGTTCGCGTTCGCGGCCGAGCGCCCGCCGGCCGAGCTCGCCATGGACTGGTTCGGGCGCACGGGCCTCGGCCTCGCGAGCGCGCTCGCGGCCGGGCTCGCCGCGTTCGCGCTCGCGGCGCGCGGGCCGATGGCGCGCGCCCTCGTGCGGCCGGGCTTCGTGAAGAGCCTGGCGCACGCGGGCGCGCTCGTGCTGTTCGTCGACTTCAGCTACTTCGGCTGGGTGCTCCTGCACCAGACGCCCGCGCCGCTGCCGATCCCGAGCTGGTACTGCCCGCGCTGACGCTACTTCGGGTCGGCCTTCGGGGTCGTCGGCGTCGACGCGGGGAGCTTCGGCTTCGCGACGTACGCCGTGGGCAGGTCGCCCGTCAGCGTCTTCAGCCACGCGACGATCGACCGCACCTCGCCGTCCTTCAGATCCTTGCCGACCTGGTGTGCGGCCATCGCCTTGACGGCCTCCTCGAGCGTCTTCGCCGAGGCGTCGTGAAAATAGGGCGCCGTCTTCTCGACGTTCCGCAGCGTCGGGACCTTGAACACCAGCTTGTCGACGTCGGCCTTCGTGACCTCGAAGCGCCCCTGGTCCTTCTGGTTCGGCCAGGGCCTGACGACGCCCGTCTTCTGGTACATCGCGCCGCCGACGTACGCGCCGTTGTGGCACGCCGCGCAGCCCGCCTCGAGGAAGGCCTCGAAGCCCGCCTTCTCGTCGTCGGTGAGCGCGCTCTTGTCACCCTCGAGGTATTTGTCCCAGCGCGAGGGCGTGACGAGCTTGCGCTCGAACGCGCCGATGGCCTTGGCCAGGTTGTCGTACGTGACGGCGTCCTTGGCTTCCGGGAACGCCTTCTTGAAGGCGTCGACGTACGCGGGGATGGACGTCAGCACCGCGACGACGTGCGCCTCGTCGGCCATCGCCATCTCGACCGGGTTCAGGATCGGGCCCTTCGCCTGCGCCTCGACGTCGGCCGCGCGCCCGTCCCAGAACTGCACGAACTGGCCGGCCGCGTTGTAGACGGTGGGCGAGTTGCGCCCGCCCTTCTGGCCCTTGTGGCCCGTGGAGACGTCCTTGCCGTCGACGCCATACGCGCCGAGGTCGTGGCAGCTGTCACAGGAGAGGTCCTGGTTCTTCGACAGGCGCGTCTCGAAGTAGAGCATTCGCCCGAGGTCCACCTTCGCGCCGGTGAGGGAGCCGTCCTTGGACTCCATCGCCTTGGGCAGCGGCTTGAACGCGCCGAGCTTGTCGGCGCCGAGGTCCTTGCCCTTCGCGGCCGTGGGCGCCGCGGCCCCGCTCGTCGCGGGAGCGGCGGAGAGGCCGGTCGCCTTGGCCGTCGCGGTCGCGCTGGCCGCGGCGGGCGGAGTCGCCGGCTTGTCGTCCTTGCAGGCGGCAAAGACCGTCGCGGTCACGAGGCAGACGACGAGCGTGAGAGGCCCGATTCCGTGGGTTCGTAGCATCGAAGACGTCCTCCTGCCGGCGACGCTCCCCCCCGGGCCCCGCGCGCTCGGCGTCGTGTGGCTTAGGACGCGTTCGGCGCGGACGCCAGGGTGCCGGGCCGGGGGCGCGTCGCGAATGGCCGGCGGATCGCCGACCGCGCCTCCTCCGTGGGGGGACCTGCGCGAGGCCGTGAACGCCCGGCTATTTCAGCCACATCGGCACGAACGCCGGCGACGCGATCGCCAGCACGATGGCCGCCGCGCCGATCACCGAGCAGCCGTGGACGAGGGCGCGCGCGATGGCCGAAGGGCCGCGAGCCTGCGCGTCGGCGATCGAAGCGAGGCTCGCGAGCGCCCACGAGGCCGGCAGCACGACCGCCAGGCCGTAGAGGGGCGAGACGGTCTCGCCCGCGCTGCGAGGCGTGACGAGCGCGGCGACGAGCAGGTAGGCGGCGAAGAGGTAGACCGTGGGGCTCGCGAGGCGGTGGGTGACCAGGCGAGCTCGCCCGGCGCGCGCGCCGCGCACGAGGCCGACCGCGGCCGAGCCGATCGCCGCGGCGACGGACGCGAGGCAGACGATCCAAGCCCAGTACGCCACGGCGCGATCATACGACGGGCTGCCGTCGCCGCAGCGCCGCCGTGCCCGAAATGACGACGGCCACGGCCACGGTCGCCCGGGGTCGTGGCCGCGCGCCGGAGGCAGCGGGCTAGAAGCCCTTGCGCATCACGAGGATCGCGTCGCGCTCGACCTCGTGCGTCGAGCTCGTGATGAGGCACATCGCGGTGTGCTCCCGGACGTGGATGATGCGCAGCTCCGCGTAGGTCTCGTCCGGGAGCAGGTCGTCGTCGGAGGCGAAGGTCCTCTCGTCGACCTGCGCGTACCTGTCGTCCTCCATCCGCGGGCGGGTGCGAGACAGCTTGCCGGCCCGCCTGTGGTCGCGGATCCAGCGGTCGCCGCGCTCGACGGCGAAGAAGCGGTTGCCCGGCTTGACGCCCTCCTCGCTGCCCTTGTTCACGAACACGACCTGGCCCTGGCCCCAGAACTGGTGCGGGAAGAGCGCCGTCGCGATCGAGCCGTCGAGGTCCTGATCGGCGATCTTGGGCTGGACGACCTCGAAGCGCCGGCCGATGGGGCCGACCTTCGCTCCGCGCTCGATCGTGTCGACGGACTCGATCACCTGCGCGCGGACCATGTGCGTCTTCGGGTTGTACCGATCGACGCGGGCCGTGCCGCGGATCGAGACGAGCTGGCCGGACGCCTCGTGGACATCGACCTTGAGCGGCATGAAGATCGTGAGCTCCTGGCCGAGCTGCACGTCGCGGTCGCTCGCGAGCTGGATGTAGAGGTCGCGCGTTTCGGTCAGGATGACGTGGTCGTTCGGGCTGCCGACGACCTCGCCCCAGGTGTCCTTGGTCGCGTCGTCGACGTAGCCGACCTCGCGGATGAAGACCGTCTGCGGCGCGACCGTCGAGCGCCGCAGCGCGAACGTGCTGCCGCGAGCCTGAGCGCCGTCGCGCAGCCGGATGCGGTCGCCGGGGTAGATCCAGTGCGGGTTCTGCACCTGCGGGTTGAGCGACCACACGCGAGGCCAGAAGTAGGCGTTCTGGTAGTAGTGCTGCGAGATCTCCCAGAGCGTGTCGCCGCGGCGGACCGAGTGCGCCTCCGGCACGTACGATCCGTCGACCACGTAGGTGCCGCCGCTGCCACCGCGGACGGTGCCGCCCGCGCCCGCACCGGCGCCGAAGTCGAAGCCGTCCCTCGAGCGGGAGGTGTCGCTCGAGGATCGCGCGCTCGATGGCAGGTGGCTGTCCGGGTTCCACGCCGGCGCGGCGGGGGCAGCTGCCGGACCCGGCACCTGCACGACCGTCACGTTCGGCGCGGACCCTCCGCCGGGGTCACCGCCGCCGGAGGCGCCGGTGTCCTGGGCGGCTGCCAGCGTGGGGGCCGTGATCAGCGCGACGGCGCCGGCGAGAGAGACGAGGAACGAGGGCGTACGGTCGTTGTTCATTTCTTCGCACCCGGGGCGGGAGCCGCGGCCGGTGTCGGTCGCGGCGCGGCTTTGGTGGCTTTGTCGAGCGGGTTCGCGGCGAGATCGCCTTGCGTCGAGCCGAGCGGCTTCTTGCCAGGCGCGGCCTTCGGGCCGCCCTCCTGAACGATGGTCTTTCCCGAGGATCGCAGCACCGTCGCGGGGCCGTCCTCGCCGCTGGGCGCGGCGGCAGGCGCCTGCGCGCTGCCGGCGGGACCGATCCGCACGACGTCGAGCGCGGGGCGGTCGCCCTCGCTCGGTCGCTGCGGCGCGGCGCTGGCGCTCGCGCTGGGCCCGGGAGGCGCTCCCGCGGCCGGCCGACCGCCGCGCAGCTCGATGGCGTCCAGGCGCTCGCCGAGCGCCGCCGCGTCCGCGCGCGTCTTCAGCACCTCGGATCGGAGCGCGTCGAGCTGGCGCTGCAGCTCCTCGGTCGCCGCGCCGCCGCATCCGACGGCCGCCGCGCCGAGCGCTGCTGCGACCAGCGCGCCCCAGCGGGCGAGCGCACGCGCCGGGCGGGGAGCGCCCACGCCCCCACGGTCGGCCGGCGTGCTCGCGCGGCGTTTGCCGAGATCCATCATGCCAGCTGAAGCGTATGTCGCCGCTCCGCCCGCGGCCAAGAACGCCGCCGATCTCACGTCGCTGGCGGTGCGTCGGCCCGGTCCGCCCCACTTCTGCTACCGTGCGCTCGTCGAATCTTCCTCGCACGAGGCGAACGTGAGCACGACCTTCTCTGGCGACTTCCCGCGCGGGCTCCCGGCTCGCTCGCTCCTCTGCGGCGCGCTGTCGCTCCTCGCGTGCGGCGGCGAGGCGGGCACCAACCCGGTCACGACGACCGCGACCGCCTCGAGCGGGGGCGGCGGGGCGGGCTCGGGCCGCGCGTGCTTCGACGACGCCGCGTTCGACGCGGCCTCGCCGTCCACGACGTTCACGGGCGACGTGCTGCCGATGTTCCGCCGATCGTGCGGCCTGTCCGCGTCCTGCCACGGGGCCGATCCCGGCGCGACCGGGCAGCCTTACCTCGGGCCTGCCCAGAGCGCTGGCGACCTCGGGCCCGCCGCGATCGCCGCCCTGCACGCCGCGATCGTCGACGTCGCGTCGACGAAGGAGCCCTCGATGAAGCTCGTCGCGCCCGGCGACCCCTCGAGGAGCTTCCTCCTTCACAAGATCGACGGGCTCGGCTGCGACGCGCTCGCGTGCGCTGCGAGCGGGACGTGCGGCGCGCAGATGCCCCAGGGCAGCGCCCTGGCGCCGGCCGAGCGAGACACCGTGCGGCGCTGGATTGCGCAGGGAGCGAAGGCGGATTGATCGGGCGACTCACGGGGCGGGTGGTCGAGGAAGCTGGGGACGGGGCGCTCGTCCTCGACGTCGGCGGCGTGGGCTACGAGGTGGCGGCGCCGCTCGGCACGCTCGGGCGCGCGACGGCCGACGCGGCCGGCGTGGTCAGCCTGCACGTGCACACGCACGTGCGCGAGGACGCGCTCCTCCTCTACGGCTTCGCGACCGCGGACGACAAGGCGGTCTTCCGCGCGCTGATCTCGGTCTCCAACGTCGGTCCGAAGATCGCGCTCGCGATCCTCGGCGGGCTCGCCGCGCCCGAGCTCGCCGCGGTGGTCGCGCGCGGCGACACGGCCAAGCTCACGCAGGTGCCCGGGATCGGCAAGAAGACCGCCGAGCGCATCGTGCTCGAGCTGAAGGACAAGCTCGGCGGGATCGTGCAGGCCCACGCGCCCGCCTCGGCGCCTCGCCCTGCCGCGCAGAGCTCGCAGGCCGAGGTGCTCGTGCGGGCGCTCACCGGCATGGGCTTTCGTCAGGTCGAGGCCGAGCGGGCCGTCACGGCGCTCGGGTCGCGCGTCGACTCGGCGCCGATGGGCGAGCTGGTCCGCGAGGCGCTCGCCTCGCTCGCTCGCTGACGGAGACGAGGCCAGCTCGCCGCGCCATCGGCCCCTCGCGCGCGCCAAGCGTCGCGCGGATCGCCCTCATTTGGGCCGCGATCCGCGGGGCGCGGCGCAGCCGGTCGAATGCGCGCGCCTAACAGTCGACAGCGGACGCCCGGCCCGCATATGCTCCCGCCGTCGTACTACCCCCCGGGGGCTCGAATAGCCCGCCTGCGAGGCCGCGGTGATCACCTGCCCGAAGTGCACGAAGGAGAATCAGGACCACTACAAGTTCTGCCTCGGCTGCGGAGCCGAGCTGCCGCGCGATGCTTCGCCGAAGAAGTTCGCTCCAGGCACGCCTCCGCACGGCATCCCTCGCGTGGCGAGCTTCGTCGACGAGTCGACGACCGCCGGCACGGGTGGACCTGCCGTTGCCGCGAGGCCCCGACCCGCCCCCGCGCCGGTGCCCGTCGCGGCCCCTGCGCCGGTGGTTGCCCCGGTCCCTGTCGCCCAGGCGCCCGTCCCTGCTCCGGCTCCCACGCCCGTGGCGACGCCGGCGCCCTTCGCCGTCGCGCCGGCGACGGCCGCGCCCGCCGCGTCCGCCGGTCCTGCGAACTGCCCGCAGTGCGAGCACCCGAACCCGCCGAACAACAAGTTCTGCGCCTCGTGCGGGTTCAAGCTCGCGCCCAAGCCCGCCGCGGTCGCGCCGTCCGTCGCGCCCGCTCCGCCTCCGAGCGGCGTCATCCTCACCGCGCTCCGCGCGGACGGCACCGAGGCCGGCACGTTCCCGCTCCCGTCGGGCACGGTCACGCTCGGGCGCGACACCGGCGCCATCTTCGCCGGGGACAGCTATCTCTCGCCGCGGCACGCGACGTTCACGCCGCGTGGCGGCCGGCTCTTCGTGCGCGACGATGCGTCGCTGAACGGCGTCTACAAGAAGCTCCGCCGCGAGGAGCCCGTGATGGTCCAGATCGGCGACACCTTCCGCATCGGGCAGGAGATCCTGCGGGTCGAGCCGCTCGAGTCCCCGTCGCCCAGCCCGGACGGCGTCGAGCGCCTCGGCAGCCCGGCCAAGGGCTACGTCGCGCGCATCGCGCTCGTCATCGGTCGCGACGCCTCGGGCAACGCCTACCCGCTGCCCGAGACCGGGCTTCACCTCGGCCGCGAGCGCGGCGACGTCCTCTTCCCGGAGGACGGCTACGTGTCCGGGCTGCACTGCCGCCTCGCGCTGCAGAATGGTCAGCTGTTCCTGACCGATCTCGGCAGCTCGAATGGCAGCTTCCTCCGCCTCCAGGCCGAGACCGAAGTGCAGAACGGTGACGTCCTGCTCATGGGACAGCAGCTGTTCCGCATCAACATGTGAACCGAGGCCGAGCTTCGGCGCTCGGCCGACGCGCCCCGTGGGCCCGGGTTCACCCGGGCTCTGGCGCGTCGCGATCCCAGCGCGGGCTCGCCGTGCACGCACGAGGTCGTCATGGAACCGCTCCGCACCATCCGCGTGGTCGCCGCCGTCATCGAGCACGAGGGCCGGTACTTGATCACGCAGCGCCGCCCGACGGCCGTCCTGCCTCTCCTCTGGGAGTTCCCCGGCGGCCGCGTCGAGGAAAGTGAGACCGACTCGGCCGCGCTCGAGCGCGAGGTCCGCCATCGCCTCGGCGTCTCCATCCAGGCCGGCCAGCTGATCTCGTTCGTCAGTCACCCCTACGAGCGCTACGTCGTCGACCTCTACCTCTACGAGTGCCACATCACGAACGGCGAGCCCGCGCCCCTCGCGGTCAACGCGTTCAAGTGGGTCACGAGCGCCGAGTTCGACCAGTACGCCTTCACGCCCGCCGACGAGGCGAGCATGAACAAGCTGTTGGGCGTGGCGTGACGCGCTCCTGCTGAGGTATCGTTCGAAGCTCGGGCGCGGTCGTCGCCCGAGCGGGGGCGCGCCTCGACGTCGCTGCCCCGGAGGCTCGAGGATGCTTCGGATCGTGAGGGGCTGCGCTGTCGCCGCCGCGCTGGCCGCGGGGTGCGGGTATCCGAGCTTCGACTTCGCGACCGGGAAGACGAGCACCGGCAAGACCACGTCCACGGCGACCGCTACGGGGACTGCCGGTGGCGGCGGTGCTGGCGGGGCCGGCAGCGGCGGCGCTGGCGGCGGCGCGGGCGGGGTGACGGCGAGCGGCGGCGCGGGCGGGGCGACGACGGGCACGGGGGGGCACGCCGGCGCGCCTCCCGAGCCGACGGTAGAGTGCTCCGACGGCAACGACGTCTGCGCGGTGGGCGAGGTCTGCTGCTACCACTCCCACTACTTCAGCTGCGACCACTGCGCCGCGCCCGGGGCGTGCCTGCCGTACTCCTCGATCCAGTCGGAGCCCTGCGACGTCGCCGGCGACAAGTACTACAAGCTCGCGTGCGCCCGGAGCGCCGACTGCGACGCGGGCACCGTCTGTTGTGGCACGGTCGTCGATGGGCAGTCCGGCAAGATCATCCTCGGTACGGTCTGCGCGAAGAGCTGCGACCAGCCCGACAACTACGTGATGTGCATCAAGGGCAGCGATTGCCCCAGCACGCCCTGCAATACCGCCGACTACGGCAGCTACGGCTACTGCAACTGAGGGCCTGCGAGGCCGGCTCGGCTCCGCAGCCGCCGACCGATCGGCTCAGAACGCGCCGAGCACGCGCGCTCCGCCGACGGTCGGCTCGAAGCGGAGGGCGGTCGCCTTCGGCTCCGCGAGGGCCGCCTTGGGCGCCGACGGGAGCACGAAGAAGAGCACCCCGGCCGTCGCGACGCCCGCGAGGCCCACGCCGAAGAGCACGCTCGACACGGTGCCGTAGCGTTCGCCGTTGAGGCTCGTCGCGTAGTCGTTCGGGTCGCAGCCGCTGTCGCCGTTCTTGCAGTGGGACCGCACCTCCGCGATCGCCGACTGGCGCAGCCCGAGGAACACGCCCGCGCCGACGAGGCTGGCCACGCCCACGCCGCCGGCGACGTAGACGGGCAACCGCGACCGCCTCGGTGGATCGGCGGGCGCGGCGGGGGGCGCTGAGGGGACCGGCGCGGGCTCGTCCTTGTCGTCGACCTCGACGTCGAGCGTCTGCGTCTCGCGCTCCGCCAGCGTGAGCTCGTGCCGGAAGCCCGGCTTGCCGGCGGTGTCGACCTCGATGACGTGCTTGCCTGGGTCGACGGGGATCTCGGTGTCGAGGAGGGCGGCGGCGACGGGCGAGCCGTCGAGCAGGATGCGCGATCGCAGGATGCGCCCCGTCGGGTGGAGCTTCAACGCGGGGACGCGCTTGCGCAGGGCCTCGGCTCGCGGCGCCGCGTTCTCGGCGACGTCGGCTGCGCTCTTGCCGGCCTTCTTGGCCTCCTCGGCGGCGAGCTCGAAGCCGTTGATGGCCGAGACGAGGTGGCCGAGGTTCTCGTCGCAGAGCGCGAGGTGGAAGCGCACCTGCGGCGTCATCTTCACGCCGGCGACCTTCTTGAACTTCTCGAGCGCCTCGGGCCAGCTGTTGCGCTTCTCGTCGTCCTTGCCCTCGTTGAACAGGGCGCGGGCGGCGGCGAGCTCCTCCGGGGAAGGCTCGTCTGCGCGGGCGGCGGCCGAGGTCGTGGCGCCGACCGCGATCGCGATCGCGAGCGCCGCGCCGAGCCGGCGAGGGGGGCGTTCGCCCTCGACCGAGCGGCGCGCGATCGGGGCGTCGGAGCGGCGGCGCATGACCTTCCCGTCTTACACCACGCGGCGGCGCGCCGTCGCGGGATCTCGCCCCCGACGCTCAGGCGCGCTGGGTCCTGCGCAGCAGCACCAGGAACGCGGGGCCGCCGAGCAGCGCGGTCACGGCCCCCACCGGCGGCTCGGTGCCGAGCCAGCGGAACGCGACGCGGGCGGCCAGATCGCAGGCGACGAGCGCGCCGGCGCCCGCCAGCATCGACATGGGTAGCACCAGGCGGTGGTCGGGCCCGAGCGCCCGCCGCACGGCGTGCGGCGCCACGAGACCGACGAAGCCGATGAGCCCCGTGACGCTCACGATCGCGCCCACGATGCACGAGGACGCTACGAAGACGCGGCGCTCGAGGGCGCGGACGTCGACGCCGAGGGTCGACGCGGGCTCGTTGCCGAGCGCGAGCAGGTTGAGGCGCGTCGCGTCCCCGAGGAGCACGGCCGATCCCGCGGCGACGTAGAGGCTCACCGCGACCAGCTCGGTCGTCGTGGGCAGCTCGATGAACCCGACGAGCCAGCGCAGGATCTGCTGCGCGCGCGAGGGCGGCACGAGGGTCTTGAGGAACGTGATCAGCGCGGCCGCGATCGAGTTGACCATCACGCCCGCGAGCAGGATCGACGTGCCCGAGGCGCTCGCCTGCGCGCCGCGCGCGACCGCGTACACGAGCCAGGTCGCCGCGAGCCCGCCGAGGAGCGCGGCGGCCGGGACCAGCGCTGCGCCCGCGATCGTCGTGGCGCCGAGGCCCGCGGCGATCGCGGCGGTCGCGCCGAGCGCTGCGCCGCCCGAGACGCCGAGCACGTACGGCTCGGCGAGCGGGTTGCCGAGCAGGGCCTGGAACGCGGCGCCGACGACCGCGAGGCCTGCGCCCGCGATCGCGCCGAGCGTGACGCGCGGCAGGCGGACGTCGATCAGGAGCGCGCGGTCGAGGCCGCTCGGATCCGCGATGGCGCGGGCGAGGCTCGTCGGCTCGGTGCCGTACAGCACGGCGACCGCGGCGACCGCGGCGAGCGCGACCGCGCCACCGGCGACGAGGGCGACCGGCCGCCGCGCCCCGCCGCCGGGCGGCGTCACGCGCCTTCGCCGCCCCGCGCGACGGGCTTCGGTGCGGGCGTCCCCTGCGCCTCGTTGCGCTCCCACAGCAGGCGCAGGCCCGTGAGCGTGAGGTTGTCGTCGACCTCCTCGATCGCCTCGGTGTGGGCGGCGATGAGCCGCGCGAGCCCGCCCGTCGCGACCACGCGGCACGGGAAGCCGAGCTCGCGCTTCAGCCGCGCGCACAGGCCGTCCACGAGCCCGGCGTAGCCGTAGACGATGCCGGACTGCATGGAGTGCACCGGGTTTCTGCCGACGACCTTCGGCGGCACGGCGATCTCGACGCGGTGCAGGCGCGCGGCGCGCGAGAAGAGGGCCTCGGCGCTGATCTGGACGCCGGGCGTGATCACGCCGCCGAGGTACTCGCCCTTCGGGGTCACGCAATCGAACGTCGTGGCGGTGCCGAAGTCGACGACGATGACGCCCGCGCGCGCCCACTCGTACGCGGCCACCGCGTTGACGATGCGATCCGCGCCGACCTCGCGCGGGTTCTCGTACAGGATCGGCATGCCGGTCTTGATCCCGGGCCCGACGACGAGCGCCTCGCGCCCGAACGCGCGCCGCACGAGGCCGACCATCGTGTCGGTGAGCGAGGGGACGACGCTCGCGATGATCGCGCTGTCGATGGCCCCGAGGTCCGCGCCGCGGAGCTCGAGCATCGCGCGCACCATCACCGCGTACTCGTCGGCCGTGCGCGATCGCGCGCTCTCCGACCGCACGTGATGGAGGAGCGTGCCGCCCTCGATCACGCCGAAGCTGATGTTCGTGTTGCCTACGTCGATCACGAGGAGCATGGCCGCGCGACTCTAGCATCCGTCCGCTCCCGGCGTGATCTTGTGCCTCGAGCGGAGCCGTATTCGTGCCGACCGAGTGGCGCGAGGAAGGCCCCGCGCGGGTGCTAGGCTCGGGCGCTTACTTGCAGGCTCCCACAGCGGCCATCCCGGCTGCCCGGCGCCTCGGAGCGCGGAGGTTTGTCGATGGATGCGATCGTTCGGGCGGGAGCGACGGCGGCGCGTGCCGTCGCGGGGGCGCGGTGGGGCTCGCGGGCGGCGCTGGTCGCGGCCGTGATCGGGGCGGCGGCGTGCGGCTCCGCGGAGGTCACGACGGAGGCGGGCGGCACCTCCGGCGGCACGAACGGCGGCACGGTGGGCGTGGGCGGCGCCGGGGTCGGCGGCGGCGGGCAGGGCGGCGGTGGGACGACCTCGAGCCTCGGCGGCGCGGGCGGCCAGGGCACCGGCACCTCGACCGGCACGCCTTCGGGGCTGCCGTGCGACGTCGCGGACGTGATCGCGAGCGCCTGCGCGAGCTGCCACGGGAGCCCGCCCGCGGGCGGCGCGCCGAGCACGCTGCTCTCGTACGCCGACCTCACGGCGCCGAGCGCGGTGGACCCGAACCTGACCAACGCGCAGCGCAGCGTCGCTCGCATGCAGAACGCGCAGAGCCCGATGCCCCCGGGCAACGGCGTGACGGCCACCCCGGCGCAGATCGCCGCGCTGCAGGCCTTCATCGACGCGGGCTATCCGAAGGGCGAGTGCGGCGACGCCGACGCAGGCGCCCCGCCCCCGGACGCCGGGGTCCCGGTCGACTTCCCGAACGACCCCGCGCAGTGCACGAGCAAGCTCGACTGGTTCCTCGGCAACTCGCTCGGCGACGTGATGAACCCGGGCAAGGCGTGCAACGAGTGCCACCAGCAGAAGGGCAAGGTCGTCTTCGCCGCGGCCGGCACCGTGTACCCGACCGGCCACGAGCCGGACCTCTGCATCGCGAGCGGGTCGAACGGGGCCGAGATCGAGCTCACCGACAAGAACGGCGCGAAGACCACGCTCAAGGCCAACCTGTCGGGGAACTTCTCGGCGAAGTCCATCGCGGGCTTCACGCCGCCGTACACCGCGAAGGTGATCTTCAAGGGCCAGGAGCGCGCCATGATCGCGCCGCAGACGAGCGGCGACTGCAACTCGTGCCACACGCAGAACGGCGCCAGCGGGGCGCCAGGGCGCATCCGCCTGCCGTAGAGACGCCCCGCCCGACCGCGCCTGCGCGCTGCGACCGGACGGTGTTTCGGTGCGCTCGGTCGGGACGCTATGATGACGTCGGGCCTCGCTCGGTCGTGGCCCCGCCCGGAGGTCCCGTGATCACGATCCGCTTCGTATTCGCCTCGATCGCGGCGCTCGTGATCGCGGCCTGCGCCCAGCCGCTCGCGGGCATCGACGAGGGCGGCGACAACGGCGGCAAGGGCGGCTACGGGGCCGGCGGCGAGGGCGGCGAGGGCGGCGCCGTGGGCGCGGGCGGCGCCGGGGCC
>CAIVJW010000309.1 GCA_903906315.1 uncultured delta proteobacterium
CGGGCGACCGAGAAGGCGTACCTCGAACTCAAGGCCGACGTCGATGAACGCACCGCCATCCTCGACGAGCTGACCGCCGAAGCCCAGAAGCTCAAGCTCGGGTACTGAAGCTGGCTGCACCAGCCGTCGTCCGCCTGTCCGTGTGTCCAGTCTCACGCCACCCGCCCTTTCCACGTCTCGGGCAGCTTGCGATGATCGGCCTGTGGCTTGCGCGGTGGTGCCACTGATGGCACCATGACGCCGTGGCTGCATCGGTGGACGAGATCCTCGCCGAGATGCGGAGCAACCCGAAGGGCGTCCGGTTCGCTGACGCCTGCAAGGTCGCGACGCGCTATTTCGGGGAGCCTCGCCAGAACGGCACCAGCCACAAGGTCTGGAAGATGCCGTGGCCGGGCGACCCGAGGATCAACATGCAGGCGGGCGAGGGCGGGAAGGCGAAGCCGTACCAGGTGCGGCAAGCCGTCGCGGCGATCGATCTCCTGCTGGCGCAGCGAGCGGGCCCGGTCGTTCCGGCCCCGAGGGCGACCGAGGTGACGGGCTCGAAGCAGAAGAGGAAGCCGAGGAGGTAGCGCGGTGGCGAAGCTCGACCCGACCGACAAGTACACCTACCGCGTGCTCTGGTCCGACGAGGACGAAGAGTTCGTCGGCCTCTGCGCCGAGCTTCCGAGCCTGAGCTGGCTCGCCCCCTCGCGCGAGGCCGCGCTCACCGGAATCGTCAAGGTCGTACGGCAGGCCGTGAAGGACATGACCGCCGAAGGAGAGGCGGTCCCCGCGCCGCTCACCGACCGCAAGTACAGCGGCGTCTTCAAGGTGCGCGTCCCGGCCATCGTCCACCGTAACCTCGTGATCGAAGCCACGGAGGCCGGGGTCTCGCTCAACCGCCTCGTCAGCGCCAAGCTCGCTCACGGGTGAGGCCTTCGGCTCACGCCACCCGCCGCTTCCACGTCTCCGGCATCCTGCGGCGGTCGGGCGGTGCCGATACGAGAAATGCCCAGGGAATCGCGTCCCCGTTGGGCGTAGAGATCGGTCGGATCGCCCCCGCGCAACTAAGCGCCGAAACACGCGAACCCTGGTCGGAGACGACCGGGGTTTTCGTCGTTTTGTCGGCCAACGCGACGAGCGGCAGCAGCTTGCTCGTCGCGACGTAGAAGCCCTCGGGCTGCGGCGTGACCGTGATGCGGCCGCCCTCGAAGAGCTTGCGGAGCTCCTCGCGCCCGCGGGTCTTGTCCGCCTCGAGCAGCTTCTCGAGGTCGAGGACCTTCTGGACCACCTCGTCCGGCGTCGGAAGGCGGACGGGGGCGCGAGCCCGGGCTTCGATGGCGCGGATGGCGGCCTTCTCGTCGCCGGCTTGCGCCTCGAGGTCCTTCAGCGTCTGGCGGATGTACTCGGAATGGTCGCCCTCGGCGATGAACTTCACCAGGCCGCCGATGCGAGCCTCGGTGCGATCCAGGCGGTCAGCGTGCTCCCGGAGCTCGGCGGTGGCGGACCGGCTGAGCTCCCCGAGCTGCTCGGCGATGCGCTTGCGCAGGTAGGTGATCGCCGCGGGGGAGCTGAAGCGCTCGCGAAGCGCCTCGAGGATGCGGGCACGCGCCACGTCCTCGCGCAGGGCGAGCCTGTTCGCGCAGGTGCCGCGCTTGCTGTGGTCGGTGCACTTCAGGTAGCGGGCCGAGGAGCCGCCCGAGAGCACCATGCGCGCCCCGCAGACGCCGCAGAAGAGGAGGCCCGAGAGCACGGACGGCGCCTTGCCCCCCGGGACGGAGGCCGGGCGCGAACCACCGGCGGCCTTCGTGTAGCAGGCGTGGACGCGAGCTAGGCGGGCCTGCACCTCGCCCCAGGTCGCGTCGTCGATGATGCGGAGCTCGGGCTGCGCCTTGCGGATCACCTCGGCGGGATCCCGCTTCTTGTAGCGCCGCACGTTCGTGCCGGGCAGCTTCGACCACTCCTTCGTCTTGAAGGTCCGCTTGCCGATGTAGAGCTCGTTGTGCAGGAACGCGCGCACCGTGCTGGCGATCCAACCCTTGCGCCGGTGCTTCGACTTGGCCCGCGGCGGCGCCACCTTTTCGCCGTTGAGCACCTTCGCGATCCCCGCCAGGGACGTGCCCTCGAGGTACAGGTCGAAGACGCGGCGCACGACGGGGGCCGCCTCGGGATCGAGCTCGATGCGGTGACCGATGACGCGCCCGTCCGGGTCCACGACCTGCGAGCTGCGATAGCCGTACGGCAGGCCGCCGGTGGAGTACCCGGCGAGCGCGCGGCCTTCGAGGCCGCGCAGCGTCTTGTCCCGCAAGTCGTCGAGGTAAAGATCGCTGACGAGCGACTTGATCGTGTACGTGAGCTTCGCGTGCTTCGAGGACGTGTCGATTCCGTCGCCGACGCCGAGGAGCGGCACCTGCAGGTACTGGAGGCGCTTGAAGACGATCGCCGCGTCCACGAAGTCGCGTGAGATGCGGGAGATGTCTTCGGTCACGATCGCGCCGATGGGGCAGGGCTTCTCGCCGAGGCGCTGCATCATCCGCTCGAACGAGGGCCGCGCCAGACTCGCACCGCTGGTCGCGAAGTCCGTGAAGATGAGCTCGGGGTCCACGATGCCGCCGTGCCGCGCGACGAACTCGGAGCAGCGTCGAACCTGATCCTCGATCGACGATTCGCGCTGCAGCGTCGAGCTGTAGCGCGCGTAGACGGCCGTACGCTTTCCGGCAAGACGCTGGGGATCCATCGGAGCTCCTGACGGTCAAGGTATCGCGCCGGGCGCGCTTTCGCCCGACATCCTGCATGCGCTGCGTCGTCATGCGTCCTAGCGACGCGTGATCAGATCGGCGAGAGCGCGGTCCACCAGGAAGTCGAGGAAGCGTTCCTCCGCGCACGTCAGGTCCTCGGGCAGGCCGCCGCTCGAGCGCGTCGTGGTGCCCGACGGCGGCGGGGTGGCGTCGCTCGGCGGAGACCGCGGCGGCGCGAGCGCGCGCGAGCCGCATGCCGGCCCTCCGGCTCGGCGAGAAGTCGCCGTTCGAGGGGGGGACCGCCAGCCACGCATGATCCGAGCATGCGCCGGTCGACGAGGTCGTTCATTCCCGACCGGCGTTCCGCAATTCGCTTTCCGCCGAGACGTGAGCTGCTGCCGCGGGAAGCGGCGGCTGCACCTTGCGACGCTTCTCGTTCCGGCCGACGCGCGCTCTCCACAGCCGGGCGGCGTCGGAGAGCTTCCGCGCCGCGTCGAGCTGCGATCGCATCGGCTCCCCCGGCGTCTGCAGCGCGCCGCACGCGAGCACGACCCGAGCGAGCGCGCCCGGCGCCCCCGGGCGCTTGCCCTTGGTCGCGCTCGGCGAGCAGGCCCACAGCGCGTTTGCGAGGTCCTCCGCAGCGACGCCGGCGAAGGCCGGATCGAGCTGGACGAGCGCCCGGTGCGTGGTGGCGATGACCGCGGCGTGGTCCCCCGGCGCGGCCGTCCGTAGGTGCGTCGCCCCGCTCTTGAAGACGGCGACCGCGTGCGACCGGCACTCCATGAGCCCGAGCTCCAGGTCCTGCACGAGCCCGAGCGTCGCGCGCGCGTTCGCGTCGTCCTCGAGCCCGAGCAGGAGCAGGACCGCGGCCGCCGTCACCGCCGCCGCCTGCTGCTCCGCAGGCGCCGGGCTCCGTCCCGGGATGCGCGCATCGGCCGCGGCCATCGCGCGACGGAGCGCGTCCTCGACGAGCGGGAGCAGGGCCTCCACGACGCCGGCCGCGTGGTCGGCGCAGCCGATGTCGATGTCGACCTGCGCGGGGCGGTCGGACGCGGGGGGCAAGGTGGGAGGTGGCACGACGAAGGGAGGGTAGCGCGGGGCGCACCTGGCGCCGCTCCAGCCACCAGCGCGGGACCCCCTGCGGGTCGCCGGTCGCCTGCCGGGCCGTACGTGACGATTACTGGGATCGACGACGCACGGGAGGCCGACAGTCGTCACGTCGGGCGAGCCTCGCCGGCGCGGCCCGAGCGGTCGGAAGTGCCGGACGGGGGGCGCGCCCGGAGTGCTCGGGCCCCCGGCGACGCGCCGCCGACGACATGGGGAGGCGGTGAACGTGGGGGCAGAATGGGGTTGTCACCACCCGGTCAGACCGTCCGGATCGTCGTGCCTCGCGCCGAAATCGAGCGATTTGCGATTCCACAGCTGGGCTCTTCACCCGCAGCACCTCGGTGTCGCGCCCTGCTCGTCAGCCGCCGCGCTGCCCCCCCAGGCCGGGCCGACGGTCCGTGCTCGGATGCCGGCGACGACGGCGACGACCGCGGCGCCGCTGACCCCGAGGACGCCCTCGCCGCCTCCGCGGTCTCCGGCCGGACGCCGCCCGCCGGACCCCAGTGGAAGCGCGGCTTGCCACCTGTCGCGACGAGCCCGCTCACGGTCAACACGCCGCTCTGCGCTTCGCTCGCGCACTTCACCCTCCACGCGGCGACGCGCGCCGGTTCGCATGACCTCGCCGGCCGGGAGGCCCTGCTTCGCTACGCCCTTCGCCCGCCCCTCGCGAAGAACCGCCTCGAACGCACATCGCTCCTCCGCCGGCTTGCCGCGTCCGTGCCGCCCCCGCGCCTGCATACCGTCAGAACGCCCGAGCCCGCCGAACCCGACAAGGCCGAGCCCAAGCGCCGCCGGGGTTCGGGCCGCGGCGCGCCGTGGGCCGAGCTGATGATGAGGACGTTCGCGATCGAAGTGCTCGAACGCCCGAAGTGCAAAGGCAGGATGCGCTTGCTCGCGACGGTCACCGAGCGCGCCGCGATCCGCCGCTTCCTCACCGGCGTCGGCGAGCTCGCCTCTGTCCCCGAGCGATCGCCGAGCCGCGGCCCGCCGTACTGGAAGAGCACGGTGCTGGGTCGCAGGGCGACCGGCGACGCGGCATGACGCCGTGCCGCCGTCGCGCAGCGACGGGCCGACGGAGAACGACGCGATCGCGCCGCAGCGCGAGGGTCCGCGCGCGGAGCGGACATCCTGGTCTCGCCGCCGGGCCAGCGCGCACGAACCGGGGCCGAGGAGCACGCTCGCGACGACCGGCGCCGCGCGGGACCGAGGTCCGACGCGCTCGGCCCCGTCGACGGCGGCTGCGGTTTCGGGCTTGAACCACTCACGCGCCGCGCGATCGCGCCGGCAAGCAGATCCGCCTCATCGAGGAGGCCCTCGCCTCCGGCCGCTCGGTCGTCGTCGACAACACGAACCCCAAGGTCGACAACCGGGCGGCGATCATCGAGACCGCGGTGCGCCATGGCGCTCGGATCGTCGGCTACGACTTCGACACAGTGATCTCCGAGGCCCTCGCTCGGAACGCCAAGCGCACCGGTCGTGGGCGTTCCCGATGTCGCCCTGCGGATCATCGGCGAACATGACCCGGCCTCGCTACGACGAGGGCTTCGACGAGCTCGACGTGGTCCGCATCGTGAAGAAGGCGTTCGTATTCGAGGCGTTCGCGTCGAGGCGAGGTAGGCGGACCCGACGACACCCCGTGCCGGCCACGCAGAAGGCTACGAGCGCGGCCCGCCCGCGCCCGACCCGTCTCTCGGAACGCCCTCCGCGGCGATCGAGAGAACCACTGCCACGTCGCACGCTGACTCGCGTTCCACTCCGCCGTGGTGGCCTTCCTGCTTGGGTGCAGGCGTGCGTCTGTCCACGGCGCGCGCGCTCCGTCGTCCATGATCGACACGAGGTGACATGTTGCCAGAGCACCGACCCGACGAATCTCGGACCGCGGAGTGGGGCGTCCTCGCCATCGTCGGCCCGGCAACCCGCCCCGCGTCGATGAAATGGACGCGTGGCTGCTTGCAGGAAGCGCGGTCGCGGTTCGACGGTGCGCGCGCGGGTCTCTACGAAGCGGCGCGCACCTGCCGAGACACATGCGCACGTGCGCGGTGGTGCGGACGGCGCGTCCTGCGCGCGCACGAGGCAGAGCGCGCACCGTGAGCGCCGATTCGAGTCGTAGCGTCGTGCGAGCTCGCGGGCTCCCGTTTCTCGGGACGTGCGGCGGCTGCGATCGTGCCGCGGTGCTGCGTGGACGATTCGGCGTCTGCACGGCCTGCGTCGCGACCTACGGCGCCCCGTTCGGCGATCTCGTCGCTCTGGCACGGCGCAAGCGGTGCTTCGCCCTTGCCGTGTTCTGGCGAATGAACGCCATGCAGAGGGCGCAGTTCCTCTCGATGTTGGGAGACCCTCGCGCGAAGGTGTGGCCGCCGTCCATGCCACGCGCCGTCGCAGAGCAGGCTCCCAGGCTGCCCTTCCAACCGATGCGGCGGCGCGCGCGCGGGCCCACGGGGCGGCGATGATCGGCCTCGATGGGCCGATCGCGCCGCGACCCGCCATCGCCCCGCCGGCGAGCCCGTCACGCGCCGACGACGAACAGGCCTGGCTGCGCGGAGCAGGCGCCTGGTGGCAGGCGGAACGCGCGGCCGCCGTCCTGAGAGCGCGCCTTGGTGCCGAGGTGGACGTCGTGTTCGATGGCATCTACGGGGACCGCGCCACCTGACCGCCGGCTTCTACGCCACCGCTACCCGTCGCATCAGGTCCCCCCGCGCGCGGTCCGCGTCCGTGTCCGCGAGCCGCATCACGAGCGCCCTGCCGCGCTGGCTCCACTTCCCGACGAGCGGCTCAGCAATCGCCTCGCCGCGCGCCTCGGAGAGCTCCGCGGCTACCTCGTCCGCGCTCCGCCCGCGAATCGCCGTCTCGATCCAGGCGATGACGTGATGCTCGCGCGGCCTCGAGAGCCGCGCGGCCCGCGCGCGGTAGGCTTCGAGCGCCGCGTGCCCGCGCCGGAGTGCGTCGGCGTGCTCCCACTGGCGCTGCACGTCGACGGCGAGCACCGCCGCGCTCTGCCCACCGGTCTCGAGCGCGCTGGCCGTCGCCTCGTCGTCGTCGAGCCGTCGGCGCCTGAGACGACGCTCGCGGCGTAGGAGGTCGATGGCGCGGTTGCGTGCGACCGTCCACGCCCAGGCCTCCGCAGAGCGAAGATCGGTGGGCGCCTTGTCGCGCCGCGCGAGGAGGTGGACGAGGACGTCGTGCGTCAGGTCGGTGCGGTCGTGGGCGCTCGCGCCGGAGCGGCGAAGGAAGCCGGCGATCCGGAGAGCGAGGGCGTCGAGGTCGACATCGAGCAACCGTGGGCGGCGGGTGGGTGCGTTCACGGCGGCACGTACGCGCGAGCCTGCCCGGCCTCCGGGCACGCACGAAAACAGTGTCACCACGGCTGGGTCGCCGCGTACGGTCGCATCATGGCGCGCAGGTCGCTGCACCGTCTCGCCGACCGCCCCCTCGGCACAGCGACCCTCGCGGAGCTTCGCGCCGCGGCGGCTTTCGCGTCGGTGCCCACCACGACGCTCCGAGCCCGGCTCGCTCCTGCCGTCGTCGGCCACTGGGTCCCGCCGGGCAGGCGACACGCGCTCGTGCTCTTCGACGTCGCGACCGTGGAGCGCATCGCGGATGCGTGGCGGGAGCCTCGCGCTCGACGAGCCGGGTCACGGCGGCGGCAGCGACGGGCGTCTGCTCCGACCCCCTACGGTCCCGCCACCGGGTGGGTGTCGGCGCGTGACCTCGCGCACCTCGCCGGGCTCGACGACGCACGCGCAGCGCTCCGCTGGCTCGCGGTACAGGAGCGCGAGATCGCGAGCCTCGCTCGGGCGGGCGTGCTCGAGGAGGCGCGCCAGGCTGCTTCGGGACGCGGCGACGCCGTAGGTCACCTCCGACCTCTCCGCCGCGAGAAGCGCATCGTCGAAGGGAGGCAGCGCTGGACCTTCCCGCGCGACGACGCGCTCGCGCACATCGACGCGGCCCGGCGAGACGCGGAACGACGCGCACAGTGGACGAGACGCTGACGAGCGCTTCGCCCGCCGTGGACCACCGCCGTCGGTGACGGGCGCACGGCACGTCATCGCGCCGCTCATCGCGACTCGACGCGGCCTCCCGGCACGGCGAGACGGCCCAGCCACCTCCGCATCAGCGACCGCGCGTCGGCGTGTTCGGTGCGGCGCGTCGCCCCTACAAGGGCCTCCCGAGCCGGATTTCCGAACACGGCGAGCACCTCGTTCGCGAGCGCGTCGTCTGCCGCCCGCGTCGAGGCCGACCCCTGCTCCGCATCGTCGCTCGCGGCGCGCGTCGCGACCACGGCGAACGCGAGCCATCGTTCCGGGCTCGGCTGCGCACGCACGAGCAGGCGCGTGACGTCATCCGCGCCGCTCCTGGGCAGGGTCCGGCCCAACGCCTCGACGAGCGAGGACACCGCCTCGCTCGGGCCGGTCGCGCGAAGCCATGCCACCGCCACCATCGAAGCCGCTCGCGCGCACCCAGAGCGGACTGCGCGCTCCAGCGCCCACGCGACGTCGTCCTCGACGAGCCACGCGCCCGCGCCGAAGATGGCAGTGTTCTCGAGGTGGGCGGCGGCGAGCGTGTCGTCGTGGAGCGCGGCGCGCGCGTGCCCGACCAACCCCGCCACGGTCGCGAGGACGTCCCGCGGCGGTCCCTCACCCCGCACCGAGTCCGGTGCCGCGGCGAGCCGCCGCACGACGCCGGCGTTTCGCTCACGCGCGATTAGCCCGACCAGGTGGCGCCACCGTTCCTCCGTGTACGGCCTTCGCCTCAGCCACAGCCAGGCGTGTGCGACGGCCGCTTGTTCGGCGTCGGCGTCACGCAGCACGCCGTACGCCGCGATCTCGCGCGGGGTCGCCCTCGTGCCGATGGCGGGCACGGCTCACGCTCCCGTGAACGCAAGGCGCCGTCGGCGCACAGCCTGTCGCTCCCGAGATCGGCGACGGAAGCACCGGCGCCGCAGGGCGCGCGCAGCCCGGCGCGGTGGGATTGGGCACACGTCGTGACGCGATCGGCTTCTGGGCGGGGACGGATCCATGTCATACCGAGACGCGCGCGCGGCACGCCGCGGGACACTTCGGGTGCGCGCGCGCAGCCGAATACGGCCAGCGGTCACCCTCGCTTCGCGTCACTGCCGGAGCGGGCTCCTACCATCCGCAGCAGCTCGGCGACCGGATCCACCGGCGTCTCACCGAGCCGGGCTCGGGCAAGGTCCTCGGGGGCAAGCACCGCCGCGGCATTCCACGCGTCGCGCAGCGCGGCCATGCGTTCCGCCTCGACGACCACCATCCCGAGGGCCGAGGTGAGCTCGTCGGAGAAGAGCGCGTCACCGTCGCGCCCAGCCGCGTGGCAGAGCTCGTGAACGTACGTGCTGAGGGCCTCCGCAAACCCTCCACCGAGCAGCCCGTGCTCGAGCATGATCCGGTCGCGGTGGTACTCGCCGAGGCGACTGGCCATGCGGGCCACTACGATGGGCGGCTTCTTGCCGGGGTACAGGCACCGCCCGCCCTCGGCTAGAAGATCGAGCCGAATCAGGTCCACGGCCGAGAGCTCCGATGGCGGCACGACGCGCACGGCCTCCTGCCACAGGGTCGCCGCGTCTCGCAGGCCGATCGTGCGCAGGTACGACACCGCGACCTTGAAGCCGCTGCGCCGCGCGTGCTGGTTGATCTCGTATCGCCTCGGGGAGTTGTCGCCGGCTACCCATGCCTCCGGTACCCAGTCGGGCCAGCTCCGCGAAGCGGCCGTGCGTGGAGACCCAGCGAGACCCGCGACGAACGACTCGAGGAAGTGACTGCCGCGCTCCCACGTCGACGAGAGCTCCTTCACGACCTCGATGCCGAGGTCGAGCGGAAGCCGCGAGGCAATCTCGCGCACGACGACCTTCACCTGACTGGTCACGAGCGCGCGGCGGTCGCGGTCACGCCGGATGCCGGGCAGCGCCTCGTCGATGCAGAGCGTGAAGGGGATGCGTGGGACCTCCGCCCGCCGCTGCTTGCAGTAGTAGATCTCGCCGACGTTGGCGCGGTAGACGTGCGCGACACCGTCGGAGAAGAGTCGCTCGCCCAAGCGCGGGTTGCCGGGCCAGTGGAAGAACCGCCGGCCCTCGGAGAACGCGCTGCAGAGGTCCGCCTTGCAGCCCTCGAGCTCGACGAAGCTGCCCCCGCGCTCGCGGTCGGTCCACACGCGGTAGCAGAGCTCGTCGCCCACGCGGTTGGGAACGAAGAGCGCCTCGATCCGCCACGAGCCGGACCCGGCTCGGAACTGCAGGCCGAGGTCGCGGAGCGCGACGAGCGCGCAGATCTTGAAGCCCTCGCCGAACTGACCCGCGTGCCCGCCGCCTGCCTTCGTCGTGCCGCCGATGTAGCGGACCCAGTCGAGGTCGAAGGTGCCCGGCCCCTCGATGCGCACGCGGCCCGCGTCCGCGTCGACGAGGACGTCGACCTCCTCGAACCTCGGCGCCGCGTCGAAGAAGTTCTGGATCACGTCGCGCACGAACGTCTCGGCGTCCCAGCTCACGGCGTACGTGCGCAGGAGGTTTAGCCGGACGAGGTTTCGTTCGGCGCGAGCACGGGCGCGCTTCCCGCCGCGAGCTTCGTGGCAAGGGCTGCCCCTCCCCGCGGGCTCTGCGTCGAGGCGCCGCGCGTCCTTCGGGGCGCGGGCGCGGGGTCGGTGGGGTGTCGGCGTTCGGGCATACGCTCTTCGCTTCGGCCAGGTCAGACGTCCGAAGGCACCGGCCTCGGACAGCGATCGTCCCGCTGCGAAACCCCGCGGGTCAAGCCGGCTCGAAGCGAGCGCAGCGCCGATCGAACCGCAACCCCACGTTCCGCGTGCGTCCGAAGCGGTTGCGAGCGACGAGCACCTCGGCGCGATCGGCGTCGAGCGCATCGACGACGCCGTAGTAGGCAGGACGGTAGAGCAGGAGCACGACATCCGCGGCGCCGAGGAGATCGTCAGGCAGCAGCAGGTCGCCAAGGCGCGGCCGCCGATCCTGTCGCCGCTCGAGGGCGCTCTTTACCGGGGCCGTCAGCACCACGGCGGCGCCCCCCTCGACGGCTACGCGCTGCAGCATGCGTGCGACCTCGCCCGGGCTTTCCTCGCCGTCGATGAGCGAGTCGACCGGATCGAGGACCACGAGGGCGGGCGCGCCCGGAGCGTCGCGACGACAATCCGCAAGGCTGGCCGCGACGCCGGCGATGGTCGGCGTCGAGTCACCAATCACACGGACGGAACGCCCCGACAGCGCCTCCGCCGTCGCGACGAGCCGAGACCAAGCCGCGCGATCGGGGGCTTCCCCGCGAAGAAGATCGACGTCGACCCCGGCTTCCGCGGCGAGCATCCGCGTTGCGAGCGCAGGCGCCGACAGCGCGAGCGTGAAGTACCACGCGCGTCTCTGCGAGGTGCCTTTGGTCGCCGCGCCTGGCGAGTCACGGGCGACGGCGAGCGTCAGCCCGATGGCAAGCGCGGTCGCGCCCATCCCCGGGCGACCCGCGACCACGTAGACGGCGCCGGGCCGGAGGCCACCGAGCGCCGCGTCGAGCGGCGCCAGCCCCGTCGACAGGGCGCCCGGCACGAGGACACTGCCGCATGCCTCGCGCTCGAGCTCTCGCAGCCCTGCCGCCAGGCACTCGGCGAAGGTCGGCTCTGCGGAGTCCGAACCTGGCGCCATCGGGCGCGGCCCGGTCATGACGCAAGATGCCGGGCGCCCACAACGACGGCCGCGGTGAGGAGGACGGCCGCGGAGGTCGCTGTCGCCCCGACTGCGAGGAAGAACAGCTTCGCGATCGGCGCGGCACCCGCCACGATCACGCCGACCGGCGAGGTCGCGACCGCGGCGACGACCCAGCCGAACCCTCCCAGGAGCGGCGCCCCCACGAGCGTCGTCGCGATCGGCGCCGCCCGCGCCGCCCTCGCGAGCGCAATGAGCGAGGAGATCAGGCTCCCGCACGCCATGGCCGCAACCGCGGACAGCATCCCGAACACGAGCATCGGCGCCACGACGTTCGCGAACTGCTCGATCGGGGGGCCGCCCGGCTGCGCGAGCGATGCGCCGTAGGCGGCGCCGAGGACGAAGCCTGCGGCGGCGAAGGCAAGGGCTTGGAGGACGCCGGCGAAGGTAGCGGAGAGGAGGTTTGGTGGGGTGTGGGTGGTCACGCGTGCGGAGACGATCGCCGACCCAAGCTGCGGACAGCCGTTCAAGCCTGGGTTGTCCAGGCAAGCTGTCGCACAATCGACGACTGCGGTCGCTCGGGCCTGGGACATGCGCGGCCGCGCAGCGTCCTTCCGCGTGCGTGTTGCTCGCGCTCGGTCGCAGGCGCCTGCCGCCGGGCGCGCGTCGCTCGGGCAGACTCGCGGCGCCGAGCGACCTCGTGATTGAGCGGGGTTTTCGCCGCCGGCGAAGCTCGCTATCTTGCGCTCGTCTGCCGGCGCGTCTCGTCACCTGCGCCGGAGCGGGGGGAGCCATGAAGGATGGGTGCAGATCGATCATAACGGTAATGTTTACCGTCACTTGAACTGCTTTTCGTGAAGACAAACCGGGGCCCCATGGTTAGGTATTGGGTGTCAAAGTCCATACCTACCAAACGGCCCCGATGAGCACAGCGTACCAGCAGATCAACGACGCGGAGTCCCCTTTTGC
>CAIVJW010000310.1 GCA_903906315.1 uncultured delta proteobacterium
CCCCGGCGAGGTCGCGACCGACGGCCGGATCGCGGAGCCGCCCGCGCGCGACTTCAACGTGATGGTGCGGCGCGACCGCGCGAGCGCCGAGGTCGTCGTCCACCGGCTCGGCCCCGGCGAGGCAGCGCGCGACGGCGCCCCTGCGCACACGCGGATCGCCTTCGCGTGGCGCGGGTCGGTCGACGTCGTGGCAGCCGACGCGCGCCTCACCGCCGGCGAGGGCGAGGCGCTGATCGCGTCGGGCGATGCGATCTCGATCGTGGCCGGATCCGACGGCGCGATCGTGATCGTCGCAGAGATCGCGGCGCCGCGTGCGGGGGTGGGCTGAGCCACGCCCCGGGCCGTCGCACAGACAGCCCGGCAGCGTCGCGTCCGCGGTGGTCGAAGCGTCGGGCGAGCTCGTCACCAGCTCCCCATCGCGCCGCCTGGTGCAGCCGTTCGCCCCGGGCGCGTGCGGCCGCGCCTCGCGTCACTCGTACGCGACGAGCACCGCCGCGAGCTGGTAGCTCGGCTCGGTGTGCGCGCCGCCGTCGCAGTCGCAGGTCGCGCCGAGCGTGCAGCCGGCGCAGGGCGTCGCGGCCGGACGGCACGTGCTCTCGTACGCCTGAACGTCGTAGGCGAACGTCGCCTCGCTCGCGCCCGCGACCCCGGCCGTCACGTCGAACGACCACGGCTTCACGTCGGCCCCCGGGCACCAGCCGGCGCGCGAGAACTTCCACGTCCCGTGCTGGTTCGGCGCGGCCGTCTTCGCGCAATCGGTCCGCCAGATCTTCTGCGAGTGCTCCGCCTTGCCCGCCGGGATCGTGTGCTCGCGCAGGCCGAATTCGGCACAGTTGTCCTTGTTGCCTTGCCCGTGGCCAGTGACGAACGTGCGCAGCGCGTACGAGCTCGCCTTCGGCAGCGCGACCGGCGCGGGCGGCACGGTCGCGGCGATGGGCTTGTCCGGATCGCCGTACGCGACGTAGCGCGGCGACCAGACGGGCACGACCGCGACGGGGCGCTTGGCGGGCGTGCCCCGTGGAGCTCGAAGCTCGCCGACACGAGCCAGCCCGCGCCGTACAGGCTGCCGGGGCCGACCCAGGAGTCGAGGAAGACCCGCATGGTGAGCCGCGCCGGCGCGCGCGATCACGCCGCCACGAGGGCGGCCATGCACGGGCGCACGACGTCCTCGGCCGCGATCCTGCGGATGGCCGCGATCGTCCTGCCGGACGCGAGGCCGACCTCGGGCGCGACCAGCCCGCCGTCGCCGCGGACCGCGCCGAGATCGGCGATCGCAGCCTCCATCGCCGCGACCGCGACCGCGCCCATCGCGCGATCACCGCGCACGATCCACGCGAGCGTCCGCCACGCGAGCTCCGCGTGCCGCTGCTCGTCCTCCGCGATGCGGCGGTGCACCGCGGCCAGCCCCTCGTGCGTGATCGCATCAGCGAGGGCCAGCGCTTCGGCGACGCCGAAGGTCTCGCCCACGCACGCCTCGGCGACGAGGGCACGGACGACCTCGGCCTTGTCCGTCGCCACCGCTGCGCCCACGCCCTCGAGCGGCCCGGGGCCGACGCCTTCGCCCGCCAGCGCGCTCGCGATCGCATAGGCCACCTTCGCGTGCTCGATCTCGTCGATCGTCGCGAGCTGCGTCTCCGCGAGGAGCCCCGGCGGCGCGCCGAGCGCGAGCAGCTGGATCGAGAACCGCGCGAAGCTGCCGATCGACGCGTGCTCGACCGCCGCCACGTCGGCCCACCGCTGCGCGAGCGCCTCGCGCAGCCGCGGCGCGAGCCCGGCGAAGTCGACCGCCCGGTCGGCCCGCCAATCGCCGCGCGCCGCTGGCTTCGCCGATCGCGCCACGCCCTCGATCGTCATCGGGCGGCCGATGGCGCAGCTCGGCCCGAGGCATGTGAAGGGCGTGCCGGCGCCGTCGACCGAGCACTGCTGTCCGGCGCACTGCGCGTCGCCGCGGCACGCATCGGCGGCCGCCCGGCACGAGAGGACGAGGTCCACACCGCAGCCCGTATCCCACACGCCGAAGCCGCACTCGCCGCCCGGGCAGGCCGCGTTCGTCGCGCAGGCTGCGCGCACGCACTGCGCCTGGGTCACGCGCTCCCCGACGCCGGCGCAGGCGCAGGCGGTGCCGGGCCCGATTGCGTCGCAATCCGCGTCGACCTTGCAGCCGTAGCTGCACCCGCACGACGTACTGCCGAGGTCGGGGGAGTCGCCGTGGAGGCAGCGGCCGTACGACCGGTCCACGCAGTCGGCGTCGGTCGTGCAGCTCAGGTTCACCTCGTCGCCGACGCAGGCCTCGCCGGGAGGCGCCGGGGCGTCGCACGCGACCGCCGCCACGCGGTCGATCGCGCCATCGGCGCAGCGCACGAAGCCCGTGGGCGATCCGCTCGGCTGGAGCAGCGGTAGCGGATCCTTGCAAGCCGAGGGCGCCGCGCCGCCCGCGCCTCCGCCCGCGCCACCGCCCCCGGTCGTCGTCGTGCTCGTGGACCCGGTCGCGCCACCGCCAGCGCCTTGCGACGCGGGGCGGTCGACGGTCGTCGACCCTCCGCACGCGGCGATCGAGGCGACACCGAGCGCGGCGAGGATGGAGCTGCGAAGGACGCTGAGATCACGCATGTCGTGGCACCGTTGGGGAGATCGACGTGGGAAAGCCCAGGCTCCAAGGTAGCGGAGCGCCTCGCCACGTGTCCACGCCTCGCCGCGCTTGCTCGCGTCAGCCGCCGTCTTCCCGCTGCGGCGCGACGTCGTGCGGCAGGCTGCCTCGCGGCGATCGGAAGTACGCGTACGGCGTCGCGTAGAGGAAATTCGACACCCTCGACGTGTAGATGTCGGCGTGCCGCTCGACCTGCCGCGCGAGGTGGCTCTTGTCGTTTCCCGCCCACAGCATCAGCCCCCAGCGCGGGCTCATCCGCTCGGACTGGGCGCGGGCGAGCGGCGCGATCAGCTCGTCCTTCGCGGCGATCTCGGCGCGGAGCGACGCGAGCCGGAGGGCGAGATCCGCCTCGCCCACGTCCGGCTTCGGCCCGTGCGCGCCGCGCAGCCGCGCGATCGCCAGGCGCGCCGCGCAGTGCTGCTGCTCGAGGCGCTCCTTGTCGGCCATCAGCGCCGAGATGCGCTGATCGTCGACGCGGGCGGCGGCGGTGGCGCGCATCTCGTCCTCGAGCTCGCGCAGGATGAGCGCGGTGCGCCAGCGCCGGATGCTCTTCGACACGTGCACGTCGGTGTAGATGTGGTCGCCCACGTAGAGGATCTCGTCGCCCGAGAGGCCGAGCAGCCGCTCGACGAGCACAGCGTGGCCGCCCATGTACGCCTTGCCCGGCTCGAGGCCGTGCACCGTGGGCCGCAGGAGGCCGTCGTCGCTCACCACCTCGAAGAGCGGCGCGGAATGCGAGAAAAACTCGGGCTTGCGCGCGCCGACGATGACCACGTCGAACAGGCCGCGCCACGTCATGCCCGCGGGCAGGTAGCGGTCGAACGCCCACGACATCATCGCGGACGTGTAGCCCCACTCGGAGTTGGTCACGACCATGAGCTTCTTGCCCGCCGCGCGCTGATCGAGCAGCGCGAGCGGCAGCTCCGGGTCGGCGTGCACGAAGGCATCCGGATTCGCGATGATCTCGGCCTTGAGCTGGCCCTCCATGTGGGTCGCGTCGAGCGCGGACTTCACGCGCCGGTAGAGGTCGGCGTAGCCGAGCACCTCGGGCAGGAGGCGCCGGTCGAGGAGCTCGACGAGCTGCGCGTACATGCAGGCCTCGGACAGCGAGAAGAGCGTGTTGAGGAACACCCAGCGCGGCTCGGCGAGGTCCACGACGGCGCGCGCGTAGGTGCTGCGCTGACGCTCGAAGTCGAGCGGCGTCGTGCCGTGAAACGCGCGCTTCACGTAGCCGAAGCGGTTGGCCTTCACGACGTTGCCGAGCTCGGTGTCGATCACGAGCCCGCGGATCGAGAGGTCCTTGTCGAACGCGAGGCCCGCGACCGGCCAGCCGGCGTCGGCGAGCTTCTGGCGCAGGTGCTCGTAGGCGCGCCGCTCCCACGCCTCGATGTCGTAGTGGATGAGCGTGTAGTCCATGTCGTAGCCGATGGCGCCGATGCTCCGGAGGTTGAGGGTCCGGTTGCAGAAGACGCCGCGCTCGTGGGGCGGGGCGGGGTTGCCGGTCGATTCGGTCATCGAGGCGCACGATGGCCAATGCGCGGCGACCCCGCAAGCCGGGCGTCGTCGGTGATGCGTCGCCGATGCGTCGCCGACACGCCGCCGACGCTCGCGCCCGCATGATCCAGATCATCCCGCGCGCGCCCGCCCTTTCCTCGGCGCGATCCCGACGACACACTCCCCCCCGACGTGGCCACCTCGAGCGACTCCCTCCTCCCCCGCGAGCACGGCGCCTACGGCGAGCTCGTCTTCCCGATGCTCTCCGCGCTGCTCGCCGGCTCGCCACGCCCCGCGGCGATCGCGTTCACGGGCGGCGCCGTGCTCGCGTTCCTCGCGCACGAGCCGTGGCTCATCTGGACCGGCCAGCGCGGCCCTCGCAGGAAGCGCGAGGACGGCGCGCGCGCCCTCCGGCTCGGCCTCGGCCTCGGCGCTCTCGCGGCGGCGCTCTACGCGGCAGGCGTCGCGAGCGCGCCCGCCGCCCTCGGCCCCCCGGCGATCGTCGCGGTGGTCCTCGGCGTCGCCGGCTTCGCGGTCGCCCTCGCCCACCGCGAGAAGACCCTGGGCGGCGAGCTGCTCGCGGCCGCGGCGCTGTCCTCGGCGGCGCTGCCCGTGGCGATCGCGGCGGGCCTCCCGATCGGCTTCGCGGCCGCGATCGTCGGCGCGTGGGTGGCGTCGTTCGGGGTGGGCACCGCGGCGGCGCGCGGCATCGCGCTGCGCCTCAAGGACGCGGGCCGATCGCTGCGCATCGCGGGCGCGTCGACGCTCGTCGTCGGGATCGCGTGCGCGGCCATCGCGACGACCGGGGTCGCGCCGCTGCGCGCGGCCCTCGCGCCGGTGCCGACCCTCCTGCTCGCGATCGTGCTGGTGGTCCGCCCGGTGCCGGTCTCGAAGATCCGCAAGGTCGGGTGGGCGATGATCGCGGCGAGCGTGGTGACGCTCGGGCTGCTCGTGGCGCCGATCGGGCAGGTCTGAACGAAGCCGGGACGCGCCCTCTCGGGGGGATCGCGCGGACGCCCCGCGAGGAGGACGTCGGGGCGCTACCGCGTCGCGCAGCCCGGCGGCGGGCCGGGGCGCACGCCGGCGCGCCGGCGCGTCATCGACGCCGAGCGAGCTCGGCCTCGAGCTCCGCGACCCGGGCGAGCGCGGCCTCCTTCGCGGCGCGCTCGGTC
>CAIVJW010000311.1 GCA_903906315.1 uncultured delta proteobacterium
GCCCGTCGCGCCGGTCGCGCGAGCGGTCGCCCCGACCTGCCTCGCGCGGGCCGCGATCCCGCTCCCGGCCGCGATCCGGCCGCGGCGCGACGCCCTCGGCCGGGGCGGGCGCGACCGGCTCCGTCGCCGCCAGGGCGACCGCCGACGCAGAGACCGGCGCCGTCGTCACCTCGGGCCGCGGGCCGCGATCGCCTCGGTCGCTTCGCTCGCCGCGGTCGTCGCGCTCGGCGCGATCGCTGCGGTCCCGATCGAACCGCCCGCGGCGCTGGTTGCGCTCGGGCCGCGCCTCGGTCGCCGGCGCTGCCACCATCTTCGCCCGCCGCGCCGCGCTCGCCTCGTCCTGCGCCGTCGGGCGCGCGCCGAGGTGGTCGCGGAGCAGGCCCGCGATCACGCGCTCGGCCTGGTCGTGCGTGAGGAGCCGCCGCGTGAGCAGCAGATCGTCCGGGTGTGCGTCCTTCGTCGCGAACGCCTCGACGAGCATCGCGATGAGGTCGGCCTCGGCGCGCGTCTTGAGGTCGCCCGCGCTCGGGATCTGCTTCTCGACCGGGCGGATCTTGTAGGTCAGCCGCAGGAGGTAGAGCCCGCCGATGTCGTGGGGCGTGACGAGCGAGATGGCCGTCCCCGTGCGCCCCGCGCGGCCGGTGCGGCCGGTGCGGTGCACGTAGGTCTCGGCGTCCTGCGGGAAGTCGCAGTTGATGACGTGCGTCAGGTGCGACAGATCGATGCCGCGCGCCGCGACGTCCGTCGCGACCAGGAAGCGCAGCTTGCCCTCGCGGGTCGCGGCCATCACGCGCTCGCGGTCCGACTGCGCGAGGTCGCCGTTCAGCCAGTCGGCGTCGTAGCCCTGGCGCTGCAGCGCGGCCGAAACGACCTCCGTCTGCTCCTTCGTGTTGCAGAAGACGAGCGCGCTCTCCGGGTTCTCGACCTCGATGACCTTCGTGAGCGTCGTCAGCTTGTCGCCCGGGACGAGGTAGACGAAGTGCTTGATCGACAGGGCGCCGATGTGATCGCCCGAGAGCGTCACGAACACCGGGTCCTTGAGCTTCTGCTTCGCGATGCGCTCGATGTCCGGCGGGACCGTCGCCGAGAAGAGCATCGTCTGGCGCTCCTTCGGCAGAAACTCGAGGATGGCGTTGAGCTCGCGCTCGAAGCCCATCGAGAGCATCTCGTCGCACTCGTCGAGCACCAGCATGCGGATGGTCGACGCGTCGAGCGTCCCGCGCCGCAGGTGGTCGAGCACCCGGCCCGGCGTCCCCGCGATGACCTGCGCGCCCGAGGCGATCGCCTCGACCTGCCGCTCGATCGGCGCGCCGCCGTAGATGGCCGTGATCTTCACGTCCTTGTGCTTGGCGAGCCGCTCGATCTCGCGCGAGACCTGGAGCGCGAGCTCGCGCGTCGGGCACAGCGTCAGGACCTGCGGCTTGGCCACGCCGCGCTTGACGAAGTGGTCGATGATCGGCAGGCCGAACGCGGCCGTCTTGCCGGTGCCCGTCCGGGCCTGCACGACGCAGTCCTTGCCGCGCGTCACGGGCTCCCACACCGCGAGCTGCACCGGCGTCGGGTGCAGGTAGCCCATCTCGTCGAGGGCGCGACGCAGGTCCGCCGAGAGCGGCAGGGCGTCGAAGGTGGGGGGAGCTGCGGTTTCGGTCGGGTCGGGGAGGCCCGCGGCGGCGGGGGTCCCGGGGAGAGTGGTCGGTTCCATGTGGTTTCGCTGCGCGTCTTGCTCCACCGGCCCGAGGGCGTCGCTCCGGAGCGGCGAATGCCGGCCGGCGAGAGCGAGGGAGGCGCTTCTTTCTGTCGTGGTGCCGGCGTCGCCGGCGGGGGTGGGCCTCCACGGCCCGAGGTGGCGGAAAAATCAGTGGGTCGTGCTGCCCGGCGGGCCCTTGCGCCCGAGATCGTCGTCGACGATCGCCTGGACCTTCCGACGGAGGGGGGCGAGCTCGCCCGCCTCGCGCCGCACGGCGTGCTCTTCGGCATAGCGGAGCCGCTCGATGGCGTCGAGGGCGCGCTCGTCGGGGGCCGAGCCCCGGCAGGTGGCCGCGATGCCGTCGCGGAAGCCCCACTCCGGGTCGAGCGCGGCGCGGAAGCGGGCGATCGCGCTCTCCTCGCCGTCCGTCCCGGGCGCCGCCGACCGGGCCCGCTCGACGGCGGAGTTCAGCGCCGCGAGGCCCTCGTGGCAGCCCGCGTAGGGCGAAGCGACGGGCGACACGCGCGTCGCCTGGAGGCTGACCTGCACCGTCGATACGACGCAGACCACCGCCACGACGCCGTAGTACACGCCCGCGGCGGCGCGCCGGCCCTTGTTCCGCGGGTCGACGGGCGGCGGCGCGGGAGACGCCCCCGGCTCCTCGGGCTGCTCCGCTGCGATCGTCGTCCGTTCGGCCACCGATCGGCATCCCTAGCACAGACCGCGCGCGCCCCCCAGCGCGTGGTTTACTGCGCCCGCCCGCGTTGACCCCGACCTCACCCCTCCGGCCCCGCACGCCCTCCGGCCCAGGGGCGATCCGCGCGCGCCGGGATCCGCGCCCGCGCGGTCTTCGGGGGGAGGCGGCGCGCGCTCGGATCTGCGCGGCGATCGCCCTCGGCGCCGCCGCCGCCGTCGCCCCGTCGCCCGCGAAAGCCGACCCGCTGCCGACGAACGGCTTTGCGATCGACCTCTACCAGGGCCCGATCCTGGCCCCGATCCGCGTCACCGGCCTCGCCGGTTCGTACGCCGGCTACGCCGAGGGCATCGAGGGCATGGTGGCCAACGCCGCTGCCCCCGCCGTGCGCGCGCCCTACAGCGTCCGGTGGCTCGACGTCGACGTCTCGGGATCGATCTCGCTGCCTCTCGTGCTGACCAAGCGCAACGACTGGGACAACGACCGCCTGGTCGACACCGAGACCACCGACTTCATCTACCTCACCGGCGGCGCGATCGTGCAGGTCGGCAGGCTCGGCTTCGGCGCCAACGCCGAGCTGCAGCGCTACACGTTGACCGGGGCGCAGGGCGCGCGGACGCCCATCACCGTCGGCAAGTACCACGCGCTCGCCGCCGCCCGCTTCTTCGGCGACCAGCTCGTGATCGGCGCCGGCGCGCGCCTCGTCACGCTCGGCATCCAGGCCGCCGACGCGAGCCTGACCATGGCGGGCGCGGCGCCCGAGGTCGGCGTGATCGTGCGGCCGGACTGGAAGTCCTTCCGCCTCGGCGGCACGTTTCGCTTGCCGGTCGCGGGCGCCGGCGTGCTCGGCGGGGCGGCGACCCGCGACGCGCAGGGCGTCGCGCGCGCCGGCGGCCTCGTCATCCCCGGCCGCGTCGCCTTGCCCTGGGAGCTCGAGGTCGGCCTCGCCCTGCAGGTCGGCCCCCGCCCGCTTAACCCGCGCTGGGTCGACCCCGACGCCGAGGAGCTCGCCTACTTCGCCGACCGCGCCGCCGCCCGCGCCCGCGCCCGCGAGGATCGCGCCCGGGCCCGCGCCCTCGCGGTGGCCGCGATCGAGGACGACGCGCGCCGATCGCAGCTGCGCGCCGATCTCGACGCCGCCGAGGATCGCGCCCTCGCCGAGGACGAGGTCGTCGCGAAGCGCGCGCGCAAGCGCCTCGAGCAGGAGCGCCGCGACCGCTTCGCGAACTGGCCGCGCGCGCACCTGCTCGTCACCGCCGAGCTGCTCGTCACCGGCGTCACGCGCGACGGCGTCAGCCTCGAGCGCTTCCTCGGCCAGCGCCAGGCGGGCGAGGTCGGCGGCCCGTCGCTCATCGGCACGTCCGGCGCGTCGGTCAACTTCTCCCCGCGCTTCGGCGTCGAGACCGAGCCCTTGCCCGGCCGCCTCCACACGCGCTTCGGCAGCTACTACGAGCCGAGCCGCCTCGCGACCCCGGTCGGCCGCCAGCACTTCACTTTCGGCAGCGACCTCCGCCTGCTGTCGACCACCTGGTGGGGGCTCGTGCCGGAGACCTGGTACACGGTGCAGGCGAGCCTCGACCTCGCGCCGCGCTACGAGAGCGTGAGCCTCGGCGTTGGCGTCTGGCACTGAAGGTCCGTCCGGAGACGGAGGCACGGAGGACACCGAGGACGCAGAGGACGCAGAGGAGGGAGGGGATCTACTCGGGCTTTCTCTGTGATCTCGCCGCGTAGGTGGTGAAGTAGCTTCACCTCTCGAGGCGGGCGGTCGTGCTGACGGCGATGCCCCGCGGGGGGGGCGATCGCCCCGACCCGCGCACCCCGATCCGGCGGCGGGGCGGCCGGTTTCCTGGACGCGCCGCGCGCTTCCCCAGCCGACGGGGCTGTTCCCCTGGCCGCGCGGGCTGTTCCCCCGGCCGCGCGGGCTGTTCCCCGGCCGCGCGGGCACCTGCCCCGGATCGACGACTTTCGCTGCGGGGTCGCGCCCTTGCGCGCCGGTCGGATCAGCCCGTCGGCGCCCCGGTCGCCGGCGCCGGCGCGGGCGGGGGGGGCGGATCGGCCGGCGCGTCCTCGACCGCGGCCGCGTGCTTGCCGAGCACCGCGCGCGTCCCCGGCCCGGGCGTGAGCTTCGGGACCAGCTTGTTGCGCTCGTGCGCGCTCGCGAACAGGCGCATCGCCAGCCGCATCTCGCACACGACGCGCCCCTCGGCGCGGTTCACGGCCGCCGAGTCGCGGAACTCGAGCCGCCCCGCCAGCGTCTTCGACCCCACCGCCGCCCCGAGCTCGCCCGCCGCGTTCTCGGCGCTGTCGACCTCGCCGATCGTCAGCCCGACCGAGGCGACGAGCGCCTTCGACTCGGCGTCCGCGCGCCCGATCCACCCGCGCGCCGCGCCGGCCAGCGCCGCGAGCGCGCCGGCCTGCGCCTCGTCGTCGCCCCCCGCCGCGACCGCCCGCGCGATCGCGGCCTCCGTCTCCGCGTCGCCCGCGCCGAGCGTCTCCAGCGCCTCGACGAGGTCGCGCCGCGCGTCCCTCGCCGCGCCGCGCGCGCGATCGAGCGCCGCCTTCGCCGCCGGCGCCGCGCCGCCGTCGGCCTCCTGCGCCGCCCGCGCGTCGACGAGCGCCAGGACGCACTCGAGCAGCCAAGCGAACCGCGCCGGCCCGTAGCGGCGCAGATCGGTCGGGAACTTCGCCAGCGCCTTGTGGATCGTCGGGGCCCAGTCCGACGCGTCCTTCACCACGCCGAGGCTCTTCGTGCGCGCCCCGAGCGCGTCGCACCTCGAGGCCGCGTGCTGCCGGTGAAACGCCGTCCGCTGCGCGTTGGTCAGCGGCGCGAGCGCCGCGAGGAGGTCGGCCACGGCGCCCGCGCGCCCCGCCACGCCCTTGTCCTCCGACCGCCCGCGCGCCCCGCTTCCCTTCTTCGACTTCGTCTTTTCCTGTCCCATGAGGCGAGGCTAAGCGACCGCGCGCCCGCGGCGCAACCGCGTTGTTCCGCTCGGGGCGGCCCGATCGCCAGCGGTCAGCGCCGCGTCAGCCACCCGACGATCGCCACGATCGCCGCCAGCGCCGCCAGGATCCCGCCCAGCCACACGAGGAGCCCCCGCCACGCGCCCGCGAGCGACCGCCCGCCGCGCCGGTCGCAGTCGAGGCAGATCGCCCACACCTTCGCGCCGCCCTCGGTGAGCGTGCAGCAGTCGCCGCACACCGGCTGCCGGCACGAGGCGCAGGGCCCGACGGCTTGCCGCGAGCAGAACGCGCAGCGCGCCGGGTCGTCGCCGTGGAGCTCCAGGCCGCCGCTCACGCGCGCGCCTCAGCGGCAGCTCGGCACGGCCACGCCGCCGTCGCCGCACGGCACCGAGGCCGCGAAGCCGGTCGGCGAGCACGAGTCCGCGACCACCTCGCCCGCGTTCGCGTCGCACGCATTGCCGCAGCCGCAGCGGCCCGGCGCGCGGCAGCACGTCTCGTGGGTCGCGGGCGTGCAGACGTACGCCTCCTCGAACCCCGATCCCGGCACTCGGTCGACAGGTTCGCGTTCCGCACGATGGCGACGAGGCCGGCGCTGAGGCCCGCCCCGATCCCCGCGGCCCCGACGCTCGTGGCGACGATGCCGGTGACGTTGTGCGCCGATCGCGGCCCGAGCTCGGGCGGGGGCGGGGGCGGCGAGTACCCCGCGGGGGGCGCGTAGTAGTCGGGCGCGCCGAGGGGGAGGGCGGCCGGGAGCGACGCGGCGATCGGCGCCACCTCGACGCGGAGCAGCGCGCCGCACCCGTCGGGCGGCGCCACGTCGGAGAGCGTGGATCGGTCGCACGCGGATCGGTACCCGTCGCGATTGAGGAGCTCCTTCGAGGCCTTGCTCTCGCCGCCGGCCGCGACGCCGAACGCCTTGGCGCCGGCCTTCACGTCGGCGCCCGGCGCGGCGGAGAACTCGAACGCGCCGGCCGACAGGCCGAGCACCGCGTGCGTCGCGCGCGCGCAGTCGCCCTCGAGATCGTCGCGGCGCACGCCCTGCCTCTCGGCCTCCCACGTGCCGACGATGGTCATGTCGACGTCGAGCGAGCCGCTCCCCGCGAGCTTGCCCTCGAGCATCGCCGCGTGCGCCGGGATGCTCGCGTAGAGCTCGTCGGCGGTGCGGATGGAGAGGTGGTCCTCCTTGCGGGTGACGGCCGTGTACACGTACCGACCCCGCGTGCGGCACTGCCGCAGCACCTCCATCTCGCCGCCCTCGAAGCGAACGACGACGACGCCGTGCTTCGCCTGCGCCTCGAGCGCCCCTCGGTGCGCGGCCGACCACTCGACGATCAGCGGGCGCGCGGCGCTCTTCGCGACGCCGCACTTCGTCTGGCCCTTCGGCTCGAACGCGGGCGCGTCGGCGAGCTGCGAGGCCGCGTTGCCCGCCCCGCAGCCCGATCCGGCGACCACCGCGACCGCGAGCGTCCACCGACGAATCCACGCCGAGCCGAGCGGCATGGCGCTGTCTAGCACGGTCCACCTCGGGTCGTCGCGGCCCGCGATCGGTCCCTCGCGACGCCACCCTCCCGGCCCCCTCGCGCCGATCGCACCGGAGGAGCGCGGGGTTTGGGGCCGCTCGCGGCCCCATCGTGACCAGCTAGTTCAGCTCGCCTTCGCTCTTCTCGCCCTGCTCGGGCTCGAGGAATGTCGCGGTGATCTCGCGCTCGAGCGCGAGCGTGATCTCGTGCTCGAGGTCCTCCACCCCGCCGGCGAGCCGCGCGACGTTGAGCGCGTAGACGAAGACGCGCGCGCACGGGAAGCCGTTGCCCTCCGGGTCGTGGTCGCTCTCGCCGAGGCCGTCGAGCAGGACGAGCGCGCGCGGGTCCACCCCTTCGGCGACGAGCTCCATCGCGGGCACGTCGGACACGTAGACGTCGGCCGACTCGACGTAGCGGTAGAGGATCGGGTTCAACCCCCGCACCGCTTGCTCGGCGAGCTTGAGGAACGCCTCGCGCGCCGGCGTCCACGGCGGCATCCCGAGCTCCAGGTCGAGCTCGCGCGATCGCAGGAAGGCGGCCGTCGCGCCGCGCGGATCGCCCGCCTCGTCGCGGATGAGGCCGACGTAGTAGGTCGCCTCGGCGTGGTTCGGGTCGCTCGCGACGGCCTGCTCGATGAGCTCGCCCGCCTTCTCGACCTGGCCGATCTCGAAGTGCGCCCGCCCGACGAGGAACGTGTGGTTCGGGTTGTCGTACGGCCCGGCGGGAAGCTTGGCCACCACCGCCGCCGCCTCGTCGAGGTCGCCCTTGCCGAGCAGCGCGTCGAGCTTGAGCAGCATCGCGTCGAGGATCTCCTCGTCGACCTCGGCGAGATCGAGGGCCTGATCGCACATGGCGATCGCCTCGTCGAAGTCGCCCAGCGGGTGGATGTACACCTCGGCCGCGTTGAGCATCGCCTCGAGGTACGTGTCGTCGAGCGCGATCGCCTGGCGGTAGGCCTCGATGGCCTCCTCGCCCTCGCCCTCGAGCGCGGCGACGTAGCCGAGCAGGTTGTGCGCTTCGGGCGAGTTCGGATCGAGCTCGAGCGCTCGCCTCGCGGACGCGTCGGCGCCGCGCGTGTCGCCGCGCTGCGCGAGATCCCAGCCTCGGTCGAGGTGAGCGGAGAACTGATCCATGTCGTCGGAAGGAAGTGGGCGCGGGGGCGCCCCGAGTCAAGGTGGAAGGCCTCGGCGTCGCGGCCGGGCGCCGCGGCGGGGGCTCATGCAAGCGAGCGGCCCGTCGACGCGCGCCCCGAGGGGGCCGTGCGGGGTCGTGCGGGGTCGTGTGCGGGCGTGGCGGTCGTGCGGGGTCGCGCGGC
>CAIVJW010000312.1 GCA_903906315.1 uncultured delta proteobacterium
CGGCAGGGCCGCGGCGGGCGCGCCGGTGGTCGCGCCGACGGGCACCTGGGCGCCGCCCGAGGCCGGCTGCTCGGGGGTGCACGCGAGCGCGGCGAGGGCGGCGAGCGACAGCACGGCAATTGCGCGGGGGATCACGAGGGAGGGCGTCATGGGGCGCGAGGTTACCAGAACGGCTCGGCCGACGAGCCCGCCGTCGCGCTCCGCCGGGCTGGCCGAAAGGGCCCGCGCGCCGACGTCGGCCCCGACGGCCCGAGCCGGCTTCCACCGTGGAATTCACCCTGGCCGGAGCAGATGACCTAACTTCTATTGGCAAACGCCTCCCGCCACCTATAATTCATAAGCCGTGGACGACATCGACCGCTCCCTCCTCGAACGCCTGCAGCGCGACGGCCGCGCCACGCAGCTCGAGCTGGCCAAGGCGGTCGGGCTGTCGCAGCCGGCCGTCGCCGAGCGCATCCGCAAGCTCGAGGAGCGCGGCGTCGTGATCGGCTACGCGGCGCGCGTCAGCCCTGCGCGCATCGGCCTCGACATCACGGCCTTCATCGGCGTCGGCATCGGGCACCCGAAGTACTTCGACGGCTTCGCCAAGAAGGTGAAGGGCCTGGACGAGGTGCTCGAGTGCCACCGGGTCGCCGGCGAGGACTCGTACCTGCTCAAGGTGCGCACCCGCAACACCGGCACGCTCGATCGCCTGCTCGTGCAGGTGCTCCGCACGATCCCGGGGGTCACGAGCACGTCGACGGTGATCGTGCTCGCGTCGATCAAGGAAGAGACTCGGCTGCCCGACGTCGGGCCCGTAGAGGATGAGGAGGACGCATGATCTCGTTTTCGCACGAGCCCGCCCCGAAGCCGCTCCGCCTCGCCCGCCGCGTGGGCCGCATGCCGCCCTCGGCGGTGCGCGAGATCCTCAAGGTCGCCGAGCAGGCCGACGTGCTCTCGTTCGCCGGCGGCCTCCCGGCGCCGGAGCTCTTCCCGACGGAGGCCATCGCGGCCGCGTACAGCGAGGTGCTCGCGAACGAGGGCCGCGCCGCGCTCCAGTACTCGACGACCGAGGGCTTCGCCCCGCTGCGCGAGTGGATCGCCGCGCGCATGGTCGGCAAGGGCATCCGCGCGACCACCGACGACGTGCTGATCACGAACGGCTCGCAGCAGGGCATCGACCTCGTGGCGCGCGTGCTGCTCGATCCGGGCGACGTCGTCGCCGTCGAGGACCCGAGCTACCTCGCCGCGCTGCAGAACTTCGGCGGCTGCGAGGCCGAGGTCGTCCCCGTCCACAGCGACGCCGGCGGCATGGACGTCGACGCGCTCGCCGAGCTCGTGAAGGCCCGCAAGCCGAAGCTCATCTACATCGTGCCGGACTTCCAGAACCCGACCGGCACGACGCTCGCGCTCGAGCGACGCGCACGGATCGTCGAGATCGCCGAGACCCACCGCATCCCGCTCCTCGAAGACGGCCCCTACAGCGAGCTGCGCTTCCGCGGCGATCACCTGCCGCCGCTCGCCTCTTACGATCGCGGCGGCGTCGTCATCCACCTCGGCACGTTCTCCAAGACGCTCGCGCCCGGCCTGCGCATCGGCTGGATGACGGGGCCGAAGGAGATCCTGCGCGCCGCGACGATCGCCAAGCAGGCGGCCGATCTGCACACCGGCACGCTCGCGCAGCGCGCGGCCGCGGCGCTGCTGCGCCACTTCGACTTCGACGCGAACCTGGCCATGCTCCGCGGGCACTACGGCGAGCGCTGCGGCGCGATGATGGCGGCGCTCGACAAGCACATGCCCGAGGGCATGAGCTGGACGCGCCCGGACGGCGGCATGTTCACCTGGATGGCGCTGCCGAAGGGCCTCGTCGCCGACGATCTCTTCGCCGAGGCGCTGCGCGAGAAGGTCGCGTTCGTGCCGGGCACCTCGTTCTTCGCCGGTGAGCCGCGGCTCGAGTACCTGCGGCTGAACTACTCGAACCGGTCCGCGGAGTTCATCGACGAGGGCATGCGCCGGCTCGGCGGCGTCATCCGCGCGCACCTGGCGTAGCCCCGGCGCGCGAGCGTCGATCGCCGGGCGGGCGCTAGGCGACGGCCAGCCCGTCCGGAATGCGAGGCGGAGACTCGAGGCTGATCCGGCCGAGGGCTCCGCTGCGGACGTCGTGGACCAGGATCTCCGCGGCCTTGTGGAGATCGACGACCCCCCCGGTGCGCAGACAGCCGCGGGCGCGCCCGACCGCCTCGACGATCGCCGCCCCGGTGGTCGGCAGCTCGCCGAGCTTGAAACGAGCCCGCAGGCGGTCGGGGTAGCGTTCGAGCAGCAGCGCCGCGCCGAAGATGGCCACGGTCAGGAAATCGATGGCCGTGGGGGGGATCGATCCGGCCAGCGCCAGGCGCAGCGACGCCCCCTCGTCCTCGACGTTGGGCCACATCACCCCGGGGCTGTCCCAGATCACCATCCCGTTCTTCAACACCACCTGCTGCTGCGCCTTGGTGACCGCGGGCTTGTCCCCCACCGCCGCCACGGCCCGGTTCATCAGCGTGTTGACGAGCGTCGACTTCCCCACGTTGGGTACGCCGACGATCAGCGCGCGCACCGGCTTGAACGAGGTGCTCGCGCGCGGGCAGAGGCGGCCGCACAGCTCGGCGATCCGCGCGCGCGCCTCGCCGGGGCGGTCGGTGGTGAGGGCGACCGCGAGCACCGGACCGCCGACCGCGGCCGCCTCGAAGTGGCGGAGCCACGCCTCGGTGACGGCGGGATCCGCGAGATCGCTCTTGGTGAGCACCTTGACGCAGGGCTTGCCACCGCGGATTTCGGCGAGCATCGGGTTCGCGCTCGAGGCCGGCAGGCGGGCGTCGAGCACCTCGAGGATCACGTCCTGCGACGGCATCGCCTTGGCGATCTCGCGCCGCGCCTTGGTCATGTGGCCCGGGTACCACTGGATCGACATCGAGCGGGTTCTAGCACCTCTGGCGGGAGGCCCGGCGCCGACCTCTGCGCGATGACGGACGCCGACCGCGCGAGCCGCTGCTATGCTGCGCGCCGTGTTTCCCACCGAACGACCTCGACGCCTCCGCCGGACGCCCGGCATCCGCGCCCTCGTGCGCGAGACCGAGCTCCGCCCGAACGACCTCATCCTCCCGCTGTTCTTCAGCGAGACGCTGACCGAGGCGAAACCCATCCGCACGATGCCCGGGCAATCGCAGCTCCCGGTGAGCGCGGCCGCCGACATCGCGCGCGAGGCGAAGAAGGCCGGCCTCGGCGGGGTCATCCTCTTCGGCCTGCCAACGGCCAAGGACGCCGAGGGATCGGCCGCATACGACCCGAACGGACCCGTGCCGCGCGCGGTCGCCGCGATGAAGGACGCGGCGCCCGAGCTCGTCGTCATCACCGACGTCTGCGTCGACGAGTACACCGATCACGGCCACTGCGGCGTGCTCCGCGCGGGGCCGGGCGGCGCGCTCGACGTCGACAACGACGCGACGCTCGAGGTGCTCGCGAAGGCGGCGCTCGTGCACGCGAAGGCCGGCGCGGACATCGTCGCCCCGAGCGACATGATGGACGGCCGCGTCGCCGCGCTGCGCACGCGCCTCGACGCCGAGGGGTACAAGGAGATCGCGATCCTCTCGTACGCGGTGAAATACGCCTCGGGCTTCTACGGCCCGTTCCGCGAAGCCGCCGACTGCGCGCCCAAGTTCGGCGACCGCGCGGGCTACCAGATGGACCCGGCGAACGCGCGCGAGGCCCTGCGCGAGGCCCGCCTCGACGAGGAGGAGGGCGCCGACATGCTGATGGTCAAGCCGGGCATGCCGTACCTCGACATCGTGGCGAAGGTGCGCGCCGCGAGCCCGCTCCCGCTCGGCGTCTACAACGTGAGCGGCGAGTACGCGATGGTGAAGGCCGCGGCCGCCGCGGGCATGATCGACGAGAAGCGCATCGTCCTCGAGCTCCTGACGGGCTTCCGTCGCGCGGGGGCCGACTTCATCCTGACGTACCACGCGCTCGACGCCGCCCGCTGGCTCGGCTGAAGCGGCGCACCGACATCACCACGGAGGCGCGGACGCGGAGTGCACGGGGCCAATCGATGAAATCCTCCGTGTTCTCTGCGTCTCGTTGGTGCAAGCGGCTCCGTTTGTGGACGGGCGGCGAGAGGCGCGCGGGCGCCCTCCTGTCGGTCGCAGCCCTCGCCTTCGGCGCGGCGGGCTGCTTGACGGACATCGGCCCGGCGACCTGCGATCGGTCGGCCGAGGGCAATCCGCCCGTGCTCTACACCCAGGGCACCGTCGAGAGCGGCGTCTACATGAGCTCGCCGTGGACGGGGCCGCTCCTCTACTGGCCGGGCGGCATGCGCTATCGGCTGCCGCACGCGCTCGGCGGCGTACCGCGCTGGTGGCAGGCATACCTGGCCTTCGACGAGCGCGGCACGACCTCGGCCACGCTCGCCCCGGCCTCGGGCGATCAGGTGCAGCTCGTCAGCGAGGACGCCGAGTCGCTCGTCCTCGTCAATGGCACATGCTCGGAGTACTGGCTGCTCCTCGCGGCGGGCGCGCCGGGCACGAACCCGCCGCCCGTCGGCGGTGAGCCGGTGGACGCCGGATCGGACTGAGGAGGGCCGGACGACGTCGCGTCGCCCCGGCCGCGTCCCTCACTCTCCGCCGACGGCCCAGCGCAGCGTGATCTCCTCGGCAGCCGCTTCCGACTCGGACGCGTACCGCGGGAACACGCCGCTCGGGCGGCCGGCCCCGTCGCCGCGCGAGGTCCGGACGCTGGCCACGACCGCGCGGGGGGCGCCGAGGCGCACGCCGGAGGCGGGAGCGTCGGGCGTCGGCACGGGCTTGCGAGCCCGCCCACGGCGCTGCTTGTCGACGTACATGCGCGCGTCGGCGCGGCCGAGCAGCTCCTCGGGGGTGGTGCCGTCGCCGGGCAGCGTCGACACGCCGAAGCTGCATCCGGCGGGCGCGATGCCCTGCCGCACGAGGGCCTCGAGCCGGGCGCGAAGGCGGCCGACGAGGACCGACGCGCCGAGCTCGCACGTGTCGGGGAGGATCATCACGAACTCGTCGCCGCCGGTCCGGCAGCAGTAGTCCGTCTCGCGGATCTGCGTCTCGAGGAACCGGGCCAGCCACACGAGCGCGGCGTCCCCGGCGGCGTGGCCGCGCGTGTCGTTGATCTGCTTGAAGAGGTCGACGTCGAGCACGACGACCGAGAGCTTGGCGCCGGGACGGCGGCCCGTGAGCGCAATCTCTTCACGCAGCCGCTCGTTGAAGGCGCGCCGATTGCGGAGGCCGGTGAGCGGGTCCCGGTAGACGAGCGCCTGCATCGCCTCGAGCTGGCCGCGAAGCAGGGCGTTCTCGGCGCGGAGACGAGTGACCTCCCCTTCGTTCGATGCCCGCTTCGAGCTGGGCCTGGACGACGTTCGTTGGGGCTTCGAGGGCATCCGGTCCTCCGTGACGTCGATCGGTTAGCAAGCACCTTGCCAGGCGCCGCTTCCCGGGAGTGAGCTCCCGGATCGGGCGCTCATGGGCATGGACGTCCCATCGAGCGTCCCCTCGATGAACGGAATGCATTCAGAGCGTCGGCGGCTTGACGCTGACGCAGCGGCACCGTCGGCGCGTTGTCGCCCCTGAACGAACGCGCCCTGCGCGCTTGCGCCGCGGCGACCACCGTCTATGAACGACGCCCGAGGTGACCTGACATGACCCGCGCGACCCTCTTCGCATCGATCCTCCCTGCGGCCCTGCTCATCGCGTGCGGCGCAGCCCCCTCTGCACCGACCACGCCGGAACCGCCTGCCCCCCCTGGGGTACCGTCGACCCTGCCCACCGCGAGCGCCGCGCCGAGCGCGCTGCCGGCCGCGCCCGCCGCCTCGCCCGTCGCCGTGACGATCGAGGGGCGCAGCGGCTCCAAGCTCGCCGGCACGGCGACCCTCACGGCCGTCGACGGCGGGGTGAAGGTCGCGATCAAGATCACCGGCGCCACGCCCGGCAAGCTCGCGAGCCACGTCCACGAGACGGGCGACTGCTCCGCACCGGACGCGAAGAGCGCCGGCGGTCACTTCAACCCGGAGGGTCACAAGCACGGCCTCCCCGACGGCGAGCGCCACCTCGGCGATCTCGGCAACATCGAGGTGAAGGCCGACGGGACAGGGGCCCACGAGATCGTGGCGAAGGGTGCCAATCTGACGGCGGGAGACGCGAAGTCGTTCCTCGGAAAGGCGATCGTCGTGCACGAGAAGCAAGACGACGGCGGCCAGCCGACCGGCAACGCCGGCGGCCGGATCGGCTGCGGCGTCATCCCGGTGAAGTAGCGGCCGGTCCACGCGCGACGCCCGCCCCCCTCGCCGCGAAGCGCGGGCCGATCACGGCGCGCCGGCCGCGGGCGCGATCTCGAGCTCGTCGAAGGGGGCGCCCGTGAAGGCGTCGCGGCGCGCTCGGTGGGCTCGTCGAGGACGACCTCGGAGGCGCACGCGGGGCGGTCGCTCCAGACGAGCGAGAGCCCGTGGGCGCCGCTCGCGTGCCGTCGCGGGCCGACGGAGTCGTTCGACTCGCCGCAGGCGCAAGGCAGCGCGAGCGACGCGATCGCGGCGAGCAGAGGGCGCATGTGGGGCCTCCTCGGATGAGTGTGACCCTCGCCCGCGCATGGACCACGAGTCGGGCGCGCCTCTCCCTCGGCCATCGGCCGAACGCGCCCCGTGCGCGAGGGGCTCATGGGGGGTTGCCCGCCCGCCTCGAGACCCTTCGCCGAATTCGTCGCTTGCCCCGCGCCCCCACCGAGGACGGCGCGACGTTCAGGGGCAGATCGCGGCCGAGCCGTCGTACGGGAACCCGAAGCGGTCCTTCACCCACGTCGAGAGCGACGCCGCGGGGACGCCCCCGCAGGTCAGCGCGTCGAGGTCGTCGACGAGGTCGAGCTTGCCGTAGCCGCGGTTCAGCCCGCCGGTCATGCGTGCGCTGGCGAGGGCGCCGAACACCTCGGCCTCGGCGAGGCCGAGCCCCTTCGGCGCGGGGTCGTCGAGATCGCGCACGAGGGCCGTAACCACGCTCTCGCACACCGGCTGGTCCAGCGCGCCGGACGGATTCGGAAGCGGCAGCGCGGATCCGCTGGCCTCGAGCGCGTCGAGATCGACCCAGAACGAGGTGCCCTTCTGCTTGCTGAAGTAGAGCGGGTCGCTGCGCACCGAGTGGGAGACGAACGTGGCGGCGCCCTCGCTCCACGCGAGCCCCGGGATCGACGGCTGGTTCACGTAGTGACTGCCTCCCTCGCCGGGCCAGCGCGAGTACGTGGCGACGACCCAGTGGCCGAGCTCGTGCGCAATGACCGAGCTCGCCCAGTGCGAGGGAGTCGCGACGGAGCCGCTGAGGCTGATGCTGGTCTTGTAGTGGTCGCTGAGCCCGCCCTGGTCGTCGTAGAGGACCTTCGCGCCACCGACTGCCGAGGTGTAGAAGACGTTCAGGATGTCGAGCTGATCTGCTGGCCGGACCCGCCATGCCCGGGCGACGCGGAGCTCGAGGATCCGTCGCCCTTCAGGAGGGTGCAACCCGAGGCCAGAGCGACCACGATCGGGACGACGACGTCCCAGCGGCGAGCGCGCAGAAGCGACCGCGTGGCGGACTCCTGGTGAGGCCGGAGCCGCCGATGCTACGCGCGCCCGTCGGCGCCACAAGCCGCGCGGGCGCGACGGCACGCCGCCGGCCTCGGCGCCGCGACGCTCACTCGCCCGCGATCGCGCTCGCCGGTCGCTCGTGCTCGCGCGCGAACTGCAGCCGGTGGAGGCGCGCGAAGACGCCGCCCGCCGAGAGCAGCTCGTCGTGCGTGCCCTGCTCGACGACGCGGCCCTTGTGGAACACGACGATGCGATCGACCGCGCGGATCGTCGAGAGGCGGTGGGCGATGATGAGCGCGGTGCGCCCCTTCGTCGCGACGTCGAGCGCCTTCTGGAGCCGCGCCTCGGTGTCGCTGTCGACGTTCGCGGTGGCCTCGTCGAGCACGAGCACGGGCGGATCGCGGTAGAGAGCGCGCGCGAACGCGAGGAGCTGCCGCTCGCCCGCGGAGAAGTTCGCCCCGCGCTCGAGGACGGGCGCGTCGAGGCCGCCCTCGCGCCGCTCGAAGAGGTCGAGGACGCCGACGCGCTCGAGCGCCCGCACGACCTTTGCGCGGTCGGGCGTGGCGTCGCCGGCGGCGATGTTCGTCGCGACCGTGCCGGGGAACAGGAAGACGTCCTGCGGCACGACGGCGAAGTTCCTCCGAAGCGCGCTGCGGTCCATGGCGCGCACGTCCTCGCCGAAGACCCGCACGGTGCCGGCGCGCACGTCGTAGAGGCGCAGGAGCAGCGAGGCCACGGTGCTCTTGCCGGCGCCCGTCGCGCCCACGAGCGCGATCTTCTCGCCCGCGCGCGCCTCGAACGAGACGTCGTGGAGCACGGGCGATCCGGGCTTGTACTCGAACGTCACGCCCTCGAGCGCGAACGCGACGGCCTCGTCGCGCGCCCCGACGGCCGCGCGGGCGGGATCGGCGGGGGCGTCCTCGTCGGTGTTGTCGAGGAGCTGGAAGATGCGCTCCGCGCCGGCCATCGCCGACTGCACGAGCGTGTAGCGCTGCGCGAGATCGCGGATGGGCACGAAGAACATCTCGATGTACGCGACGAACGCGAACAGCGTCCCGAAGGACACGCCCTCGGGCAGCGTCTTGGTGCGCGCGCCCGCGTACCAGAGGATGCTCGCGATGCAGACGGTGGAGATCCACTCGATCGCGGCGTCGAGGCTCGCGTCGTAGATGATCGATCGGTTGTTGGCGGTGCGGTAGGCGGCGTTGATCTCGTCGAACTCGGCCGAAGCGCGGGCCTCGCGCGCGTAGGCTTGCACGACGCCGACGCCCGAGACCTGCTCGTTCAGGTAGGCGTTCATGCGCGCCGTCTTGGTGCGCACTTCGCGGAACGCGTCGCGGATGCGGCGTCGCGTCCAGTTCACGCCGAGGGCGACGAGCGGCAGCGTCGCGAACGCGATGAGCGACATGCGCCAGTCGAGCGCGAGCATGATGACGACGATGACGACGAGGCGCGCGAGGTCGCCGATCGCGTTGATCGCCCCGGAGGCGAACATCTCGCCGACGGCGTCGACGTCGTTGGTGACGCGCGTGACGAGGCGCCCGACGGGGGTCTTGTCGAAGAAGCCGAGCCGGCGCGTGTGCAGGAAGCGGAAGACGTGGCGGCGGAGATCCGCCATGGCGCGCGCGCCCGCGAGCTGCATCACGTACGTCTGCGGGAAGGACATCGCCTGCTCGGCGAGCAGGAGCACGACGAGCAGGACGCCCGCGCGCGTGAGGCGCGCGAGGCCGTCGGGCGCGCCGAAGCCGTCGAGGGCGCCGCGCATGAGGAGCGGGCGCCAGAGCGCGAGGCCCGCGTTGCCGAGCAGCAGGCCGATCGAGAGGACGAGGTGGCGCGAGTACGGCCGGACGAACGGCCAGAGCCGCGCGAGCATGCGCGCGTCGTACGTCTCGCCGAGCTTGCCCTCCTCGTGGAACTTGTCGAGCGCGGCGGCGCTGCGGCTCTTCGTCGCGGCGACCTTGCCGCCCTTCGCGGAGCCCGGGGAGATCGGCGTGGTCGTCACGACGCGCTCGCCTCGCGAGCCGGCTCGGATTCGGGGGTGGCGGCCTCGAACGCGGCGAGGTCCTCCTCGATCTGCTGCTCCTCGGCGAACGCGGCGTAGAGGCCGCCCGCCGCGACGAGGTCGTCGTGCTTGCCGCGCTCGATCACGCGCCCGTCCTCGAGGACGAGGATCGAGTCGCAGCGCCGCGCGGCGGCGACGCGGTGGGTGATGAGCAGCACGGTGCGGCGCGCGGCCTGGCGCTCGATCGCGGCGAGGATCGCGGCCTCGGTCTTGGCGTCGACGGCGGAGAGCGGATCATCGAGCACGAGCACGGGGGGCTCGCGCACGAGGGCGCGGGCAAGGGCGACGCGCTGCCGCTGCCCGCCCGACAGCTGCACGCCCCGCTCGCCGACGACGGTGTCGAAGCCGTCCGGCAGCGACTCGACCTCGGCGAGCACCTCGGCCTCGCGCGCGGCGCCGCGGATGGTCTCGCTGCCTTGCGGCGAGTCCGGGTCGTCGAGCGAATAGCCGATGTTGCGCGCGACCGTCGTCGAGAAGAGGAACGCGTCCTGCTGCGCGTAGCCGATGCTCGCGCGCACGGTCGACAGCGGCAGGTCGCAGACGTCCGCGCCGTCGAGGAACACGCTCCCGGGCGGCGTCGGCATGAGGCGCGCGAGGAGGACGGCGATCGTCGATTTGCCGCAGCCGGTGCGGCCCACGATCGCGAGCGACGCGCCCGCCGGCACGTCGAAGCTCACGTCCTTGACGACCTCGCGATCGCCGTAGCCAAACGAGAGGCCGCGCACGCTCACCTCGCCATGGACCTCGGCGGGAGCGGGCAGCGGGCCGCTCACGACGTCGGGCACCGCGTCGTAGATGGCGGCGATGCGGACGTAGGCCGCGCGGCCGCGCTGGATGATCGCGGCGACGAAGCCGAGCGCGAGCATCGGCCAGGTGAGGCGCAGGAGCGCGAGCCAGAACGAGACGAAATCCCCCCGCGTGATGGCCCCGCCGAGGACGAGGTGACCGCCGTACCAGAAGACGATGAGCAGGCCCGTGGCGCTGAGCGCGCCCATCACGGGGCCCATGGATCCGCGGAGGCGCGCGAGCGCGAGGCTCTTGTCGAGGTAGTCGCGATTGGAGTGCTCGAAATCGGCGGCCTCGGCCTCCTCGAGCCCGAAGGACCGCACGACGCGCACGCCCGCGAGGCTCGCCAGGACGCGGTCGCTCATCTTGCCGATGGCCTCCTGGTTCGCACGGTTCACGGGGAAGAGGCGGCTCGAGAAGGCGCGCGTGACGACGAGCAGCGGCGGCAGGGTCGCGAACGAAGCGAGCGTGAGGCGGCCCGAGATCGAGACCATCACGTAGAGCGCGCTCGCGAGGGCCAGGAGCGAGCTCACGATGTTGAGCAGGCCGAAGCCGAGCAGCAGGCGCACCTGCGTCAGGTCGTTCGTCGCGCGGCTCATGATCTCGCCGGTCGGCATGCGCCGGAAGAACGAGGGGCCGAGGGCGTGGAGGCGCGCGAGGAGGACGGCGCGGAGCTCGTACTCGACGTTGCGCCCGCCGGTGAAGATCGAGACGCGCGAGGTGACGCGCGCGATCGCGGCGCCCACGCTCACGGCGAGGATGGTCACGGCGGCGACGACGGCGGCCTCGGACCGGCCCGCGGTGGCGGCGTCGACGGCGTCGCGGACGAGGAAGTCGCGCTTGGCCATCATCACCTGCTGCGCGACGAGCAGGACGGATCCGAGGGCGTAGAGCGGGAGGTTGCGGCGGAACTGCGCGCCGAGGCCGACCGGGTAGCTCGAGGGATCGGGCGCGATCATCCGCGCACCTTCGTGTGCGAGCTGTGCAACGCGGGGCGGCCTCGCCCCTCCACGATCGGCTCGAGGGCGGCGACCTCGATGCGCGTCGAGAGCAGGCCCAGCAGCACGCGCGCGCCGCCGCGGCCGTCGAGGTCGCTCACGACGCCGACGCGGTCGGCGAACGCGCCGGACAGCACGCGGACGCGCGCGCCCTTCTCGAGGCCGACGGGCGACGCGGGGAGCGGCGCGGCGGCCGGATCGGGCGCGCCGGCCGCAGAGGCCCCTTGATCCGTGGCCGCGTGGGGCCTCGCGGGTGAAAGCTTCTTCGCGCGCGGCGGGCCGAAGAGCGTCGCGAGCGTCGGCCGGTGCGGCAGGGTCGGCGCGCCGGCGCGGCGCGCGCGGGCGAGGC
>CAIVJW010000313.1 GCA_903906315.1 uncultured delta proteobacterium
GCTCGATCGACGCTCGATCCAGCGGAGCGCGGCGTCGTAGATGAGATCGAGCGACACGCTGGCGTTCGCGTCGGGCTCGAGGCCGAGCAGGAGGGTCGCCGCCGCAGCCCGGACCGCCACCTCGCGCTGCTCGGCGGGCGGCAGCGAGTAGCCAGGGCCCTGCCTCGCTGCCACCTCGTTCATGGCCAGGCGCAGGGCCGCTTCCACCCGACGGCGCAGGGACTCGACGACCTTCGGCGCGTCGACCGACGAGGTGATCGCGAGGTCGAGCTGAGCGGCCGCGAGGTCGGTCGGCGGGTCGTTCGGCGCCACGCGCACACGACGGTAGCTCACCGACCGGACGGGCGCGACCGGCGCGCGAGCGACCAGGTCGACTCCTCTGCGCATCCGGCGCGTCCGCCACGGACCTCGCGCCGTCACGGCCGAGGCGGGCGGGCGCGGCCCCTCGCCGGCCACGGGGGCCGAGCGGGCGTTGCGAGTGGTGCGATCATGCGCATGCTCGCACCACATGGCGAAGCCCAAGCGAGTCCGGTCCCAGGTGGGTGAGCGGCGTGCCTACGACGTCGCGTCCTCGGCCCCGAAGGCGACGACGTACTGCGTGCTGTGCGGGTGCGGCGTCCCGCTCGAGCGCTTCCTCGAGGGGCACACCTACGGAGTGCCATCGGTGCCCGCCGCCGACGGCTCGTGGCCGCCGTGGGCGCCCTACCCCCCGATCGTGCTCGCGAAGCGCCGGTGGCCGCGGAAGCCGACCGGCGAGCGCGGGTTCTACTGGGAGCCGCTGACGAAGCGCGAGGCGGCCGAGGCGTTCCCCGACGCGCCGACGGCGCTGCGCGTGACGACGACTGCGCGGATGATCGAGTGGCTGGAGCGCTTCGGGATGATGCCGGATGGGCGCGGGGTGCGGGCGGTGGCGGTGGCGGCGGCCGATGGGGCGGCTGCGGGGCGGCCGAGATAGCGGCAGGTCACACGGAGCATGGCCGGGGGGAGCCGCCTGCCGCGAGCGCTCGACCCGTCCTCGGCTCCCGCCACCGCGCGGAAGAAGACGCCGCGCGCTACGCACGGCCCCTGCGAGGTGGTGCTCGCCCCCGATGTCACGCCCGATGTCACACCCGATGTCACGCCCGATGTCACGCCCTGGTTGGCCGTGACAACGGTGCACGCGGACGAGGTGTGCGTCGCTCGCGAGAACGTCGAACGATGTCACGGCGGTTGTCACGGGGCTCTGGCCGAATCCGACAGCCATTCAGGGGCTTACGGAGCGGGTCCCTCTGCGGATGTCACGCCGGATGTCACACGGTCCTCCCGCGTGACAACGTGGCGCCCGACGCGGCGGCGGGGCTCCGCCGGGCAGGCTGCGTGGGTGGCGACATCGGTCGGTTGAAGGCGCGCGGCGCGGCGGGCGACGCGCGCCCGGTGAGGGACGCAGCGCGAGACCGCCGGACACGGCGGCGATCGCGCACCGCGCGGGCGCGCGCCGAGGGAGGACGCGCCACGACAGCCGCTGTCGACGGTTCGGTCGACCGCAACCGGAGCAGGAGCGGTCACACGAGGTCGAGCCGCCGGACGAGGACGTACGCCTCGAGCACGGCGCAGCCGCCGGCCACCGCCAGCCACATTGCGGCGTCGCGCGGCCGCTTCAGCGGGACGCAGGTGCCGCAGATCGGACACTGGAGACGCGGACCGCGCGGGTTGGTGAGGGCGAACACCACCTCCATGAAGACGGTGTAGTAGCCGGCGCTCGACGGCTCGTGCACCGTCATCGTCGACGCGCACCTCGGACACCGACGGTTCCACCAGGCGACGAGGGCGAGGAGCGACGCGAGGCCGGCCGCCGCGCCCCACGCGACCGTGAACGCGTCCCAGAGCCGCTCGCGCGGGACGGGGACCGCGGAGTCGACCGTGGCGCGGAGGAACCCGCAGCCCGACGCGGCGACGAGCGGCCCCACGACGAGCGGAGCCACGGCCAACAGGAGGAAGCCCAACAGGTCGCTGTGCTTTCCGTTCGACGACGACATGACCCTCACCTCCTTGGCTCGTCGAGCGCCGTGCCGCGGCCGACGCGAGCGGCGTCGACGGCGGCTCCAGCTGCGTGGCGCGAGCGTTCGACCCGTCCTCAGCTCGCGCCGAACGCCGAGTAGCGAGCGAGGACACGCTCGCTCGCGACGTTCAGGCTCCCCGCCCCGTCCAGCACCGGGACGACCATCACCTCCGAGAGCGCCTTGCGATGACGACCCGACGCCGGGCGAACTGACGCCCGCCCGGCGTTCTGTGTGGTGGCTACGCACGGCCCCTCGACGCCGAGAGGCGCGACGGGTCGGGGAAGCTCGACCGCAGCGCCGCCGGCCCACCGCAGCGCGCGTCGCGGATGCGGTGGCGGCGCTCCCGCGGCGCGACGCAGGCGGACTCGAACAGCACCCGGCTGGTCACCGGACCGTTCGCGACCACGACGACGGCACCGCCGACGAGCGCGCCGAACTGCACGAACGGCCCGTCGTCCCGACCACTCCGCGGCTTCTCGGCCAGCCGCGGCCACGCCGGGGCGACGAGCGCCGAGGCGCGGTCGAAGGACGGGATGTACAGCTTGCCGACACGGCGGACCGTGCCGACGCGGTGCCACGGGTTCACTCCCCCGTCGCGGAGCCGCGCCATGAGCGGAACGTCCCCGAGCGCCGGCACCGCCGAACGAACGACCTTGATTTTCATAGAACCACCGACCGTCGCCGCCGAGGTCGCACAGCACGCACGAGCGAAGCATTCGCTCACGAGCGCCAGGCAGATCGCACCTGGCGGGCGACGGGACGGGGGATTGGGAGGGTGGGTCAGCCGCTCATGGTCAGTCACTCCATAGGCCCGGATTCGAGGCCTGTCTCGTCGGATTCCGGTTCACGTGGCTCGCCGCTTCCGTCGCCGCTACGTCGCGCCGCGCGCCACCGCTGGGCGTACTCGCGATGCCAGACGCGGTAGCGCTCCGAGTCGACCTCGGACAGCTCGTTGCGACCGCCGTTCTCGCGGCGGAACACGCGTTTCCACGCGGCGCTGGGGTTGTCGAGACAGACGGCGCAGTACCGCCGACCTGACACGACCGGCTTCCGCGGCTCGCCGGCGCGGCACGCGGGGCACAGCTCGAGCTCCATCGACATCGTCGCACCCTCGTCACGCGCGGCGGGCGGACGTCGCCCGGCGAGCAGTGACCGACGAGTGCGAGGGGACGGGGCGCTACATGGGGCGACGAACGTGCGTCGCCCGGTGGCGACGTGCAAGGGGGCGCAAGCGACGCGGCTCCCATCTCGCCGACAGCGCTCCAGCGCTGCACGTCCTCCGCGAGCGTCTGGTCGAGCTCGCGCCGGCCGTGGGGAGGCGACCGTCCCCGATCTCTCGCTCGAGGTCAGACACGCCGGCGACGAGCGTCCAAGCAGCGGGCGCCCCCGGCGCCGAGAAGGGACGAGGAGATGGACTGGAAGAAGCTCGCCACGTCGGCGATCACGAACCCCGCCGTGCAGGAGGCCGCGTTGCGTGTGGCCGACGAGGTCGTCAGGCTCCGCGCCCCCGGGGAGCCCGGCGCCGACGCGCCCCCCGGGCTCGACGCCCCCGCGCGCCCGAGCTTGGCCATCGCGCTCCGCGACGCCGTGAAGAGCGTGGCGGCCGACGCCGTGGCGAAGAAGGCGGCCGAGTGGATGCCCGGCCACGAGGACGACGCGATGGCGACGTGGGTCGAGACCCTGCACCGCGGCGAGCTGCTCGTCCCGTACGCCGCCCTGCGGGGTGCGATCGAGGCGACGACGCCCGAGGAGCTCCACATCGAGGGCGTCCGCCGCGACGGAGCGCTGCTGGTCGTCGACGCGAGAGCCCGCCGAGCCGGCGCCGACCTCCGGGTCGACGTGCGTGTCGAGCCCCGTGGGGTCGCGATCGGCGAGCGCATCGAGATCGGGTTGCGAGTCACCGACGCGACCCTCTCGGGCGACGGTGTCTACGACCGCGTGGTCGCCGCCGTGGCCGCGACCATCTGCCAGTTCGCGTGGGGCGGCGTCGCCGGCGCGGTCGACCGGACGCTGATCACGGCGTGCTCGCTCCGGAAGGAAGGAGACGTGGTCTGGGTCGACGTCACGTCGGCCCCCGCGCCGGCGCGCGCGCTCTCGCTCGTGAAGGCGGCGACGGGCCTCGCCCCCAACTTCGGCGCGCTGATGACGTGCAGCGAAGCGCGGGTCACGGACGATGGCGTGGTGCTCACCCTGAGCGCGGGGGCGGTGGGCGAGGTGGTGCTCGCCGGCGCGGCCAAGCTGCGGGCGTTGCGGGCGCGGTGACTGGACGAGGAGGAGCTTGCGAGAGCGGACGCCACGAAGGCTCAGCGCCTACCTTGACAGTCGCTTCTTGGCCAACCCGACGAGGTCAGTGGACGCTTTGGCCCAGAACAGCCCCAAAACGACGCTCCTGTCATGAGGGCGGGAGCGCGGCCGTCGACCTGGCTTGTTTGCCAGCGACGATCCCGCGGGAGTTGGACCGAACCGCGCCAAGCAGAAGGAGCGGGTTCCGATCCGCACCCGTGCGCTCGGCATCGACGACGACGACAGGCGCCTGGTGGAGCGAAGGGTCGACGACGGGCTCGTCGAGATGACCGATCGCCTGTCGACCTTGACGGCGCGGGCGAGCGGCTAACTCCACGCCCTTGGCTTCGTCAGGCAGAAAACCTGTCTCTGCGTTGAGGCGCCTGCGTGGGACAGGAGTTCCGCGGGCACGAGCACGGCAACGCATGCCGGTGTCGGCACACCGCGATCCCCTTCGCGCGCCTCGCCCTGGCGCCCGGTGGGACGGCTGTGGTACTCTGCCTTCGTGATCCTCCGTGACCCTGAAGTGAAGCTCTCGCCCGAAGAGACCGCGCTCTGGAACGCCATCCTCGAGATCTCGCGCGAGTTCAACGGCTACGATCACTTTGGAGGCCTCGAGGCGTGCGCTGCCGTCGCCCGCCGCGTCGGTGGCCTCACCGACGACGGGCGCCTCGACTCCGTGACGGACGACGAGCTTCGAGGCTCGCTGTTCTTCGCGGCGCGCGCTGCGCACCACCACGGGTATCCACCGGAGGGGGCTGCGCTCCAGCGGCTCGGCAGGCAGCTCGCGCAGTTGCGGCAGCGTGATCCGGGCGGCACGCCATCGCGCCACGGGGGGGTTTGATGCCGATGCAACTCCGCCTCGACATCCTCGGCTGCAACCGCTGCTTCGAGCCGCAGGGGCGCTCCTGCACGCACCACGAGGATCTCGTCGGCGGCTACAGCCCCGGGCGCGTTCTCTTCGTGGGCGTCAACCCCCAAACCCACGACGTCCCCTTCTACCGGTCTCTCCCAGCCGCAGATTCGGCCACGAAGATGCTGCTCGGCGATCACCTGTTCAGGATCTTCGCTGGCGCGCAAGCGCCTCCGACCCTTGCATCGATGCGGCTCGACCAGCACCCCGGGCGCGCCTGGGCCAAGCGGCTCGCGGCCTGCCTCGGGATTTCCATGAGGCAGCTTGCAGAGGGCGTCAGCGCGGTCGACGCGTACAAGCACGCGACCCCCAACCAGGCGACGCTGGAGAACGATCGAGCTTGGCCGGGCATCCAGGCAGAGTGCCCGACCTGGCTCGAGAGACAGATTGCGGCGGTTCGACCGCCGCTCGTCGTGATCTCGGGTCACCGGGGGCGGCAGTTCGCCCGCGACAGGCTGTCGCTGCCGAATGCACGACAACTCGCGCGGAGAAGCATGGGCAACCTGCATGGCCGGGTCGTCCGAGCATCCCTCGGGGGCATGCCATTCGACGTGCTCTTCACCTACGCCGTTTCGGGCCACACCGTGCAAGCGTGGGCAAGCCATCCCCGCACGAACGAGGTCCGGGCTCGTGTCCGAAGAGCGGTCGACGGAGGCGCGGTTCTGGACCCGGTCACGGCCGGCGCCAATCCGCCCTTGCTCTACCTCGTGGAGTCGGAGCACGACGTCTTTGAGCATGACGGAGCACCGTCGTTCGGCGTGGGCGCGAAGGGATGCCGGCCGGGGATCTACCTCCACCGCCTTGCGCTTCGCGATGAGGTGGTCGAACTCGTGAACCGCTCGCCCTTCGGCGGTCGCGGCGGTCGCAAGTACGGCCCCGACCGTGCCTGGTACGTTGCCACCTCACCCCGAGCGCACTGGGCCGGGACGACCCCGCGGGCAAGCGCGGCCCTGCGGGACGGTCGCATGCAGCCGATGAGCGCCGACGCGGTTGAACAGACTCGCGCGGGAGGGCGGACGGCATGATTGGTCCTCCGCGGAGGGGCGTCCCCGCTGCTATCTCGAGGTCGCGCCGATTCACCGATGCCTGTCACCATCGCGAAGAGGAAATGGCTTGCCAGATTGGCTCGCCTGGGGCCGGCAAGAGCCGCGTTCTTGGGAGCGCGACTCGACGCTTCATCATCGTACCTTAGAGCAACGGCGGCTCGTCCAAGGAGGCATACATGGGCTTGTTCGGATTTGGGTCGAAGAAGATTGAAGGGATAGACACCCCTCACACTGCGATCATGGTTGCCGGCCACATGATACTGTACGCGCTGCCGTACCCTAAGACTGGTGCACCGAGGGCCGAGCAAGAACGCTTCCAGCGGGCGTCGTCGTATTCGAAGATCCTGATCGGCGAACTCGCGTCAAGAGGCGCGTATGTCCTTGACGACGATGCCGACTGCTATCGGGACGCACAGGGTCGGAATGTGCCCGAGTCCGCCGTCGCCGCAAGCGTCAGTGCAGCAATGCGCGTTCTGCGAGATCACGGCGGCTCACCTGCCGAACCGATGGATGTCAAGGCGTTGGCCAAGTCGATTGCGGCCGTTGTGAACGATGAAGACAATCATCGCAAGGCGACCCTCGCCTGCGCGCTTGCCGTGGCGAGGGTAACCCGACCCAACAGTCCAGCCCAAGAAGAACGGTTGAGTGCCCTCTGCCGCGCTCTCCGAGTCGAGGAAAGTGATCGCGACTGGGTCGAGCGAGAGCTTGAGAAGCACTGGGACGAGATCGACGAAATCGTGTCGACGCGCTTGCGCGATGGCGACTAGCTGTCAGGGTAGCCTCTCCACGCCCCTTCCATGCTCGGCGTTGGCAGCCGCCTCTTAGCCGCCGTAGCAGTCATGCACTACTCGGACGAGCACAGAAGCTGTTGCCCACACCGCACCTTGTCCGCCTACGGAAGCGACCTCGCCGGACGAAAGCCGAGCGCGAAGTGCTGATACCACGGGACGACGGCACTCCTGAGCGTAACTGCGGCCCGGGCTTCTTCTGCATTCTCGATGCAGGTGTTCCCGCGCACGATGCGCCAAGTGTCCTCCGGGGGATCCCGCGGGCCCGTCGGGTCGTGCTGGTGCCCCGAGACGTAGTCCGCCTTCCAGTCCCAAACCCACTCGCAAACGTTGCCGAGCATGTCGCGGAGGCCCCATGCGTTTGGCTTCTTCTTCGCCACGGGTTGGATGGCTAGGTTACCGTAAAAGGCGATATCGTCGAACTCGCCGTCCCGGGCCCCCGTCGCCCCGGCGCGGCATGCGTACTCCCACTCGGCCTCCGTCGGCAGGCGAAATCCAAGGCACGCGAGCCCGTTCCACTTGACCGTCGCGCTGAACTCCTCTCCTCCGGGCTCACCATTCACGTCCGTCAGAAGGTAAGCCTCCTCCAGCCCGAGCGCACGCGAGAGGGCGTTGCAATAGGCGATCGCGTCGAACCACCGCACATTGTGGACGGGGTACGCATCGCGACCGTAGGTGGAGGGGTTGTTCCCCATCAGCGCCTTCCATTGCGCCTGGGTTACCGGCGTTTCCTGGAGTTCGAAGGCCCGCGAGATCGTGACCCTGTGCGCAGGGCCCGCGCCGTCATGTTCGGCCGATCCCATCAGGAAATTGCCCGCCGGAACCCGCACGAGCGACGCCCCCGGCGCCACGGTCGCGATCCGCGCGCCGACCGGCTCCGCCGCACGCGGCTTCGCCTCCGCTTCAGCCCGCGCCCGTTGCCGTGCCTCCGCCTCGGCCCGCCCGCGCGCCTCGTCCTCGGCCCTCGCTCGCGCGCGGGCTTGTGCTTCCCAGCGCGCCTCCCGCTCGCGCTGCGCGCGCTCATATTCTTCGGCTTCCGCCCTCTCCCGGTCGCGCGCTTCCGCTTCGCGCTGCGCGCGCGCCTTGGCCTCCGCCTCCGCTTCCGCTTCGCGCTGCGCGCGCGCCTTGGCCTCCGCTTCCGCTTCGCGCTGCGCGCGCGCCTTGGCTTCCGCATCCGCTTCGCGCTGCGCGCGCGCCTCGGCCTCCGTCTTGCAACGAGCGAGGGCTGCCGCTTCGCGCCGTTGTCGCTCGGCAGCCGCGGCTGCCTCCGCGCGCGCCTCGGCCTCCGCTCGCGCCTTGGCCTCCGCCTCCGCTCGCGCCTTGGCCTCCGCCTCGTCACGCGCCTTGGCCTCCGCCTCCGCTCGCGCCTTGGCCTCCACCTCCGCGCGCGCCGCCTGCTCGAGCGCCGCGCGGTTGCCGCCATCGTGGGATCGCTCCCACGCCGACCACTCGGCGTCGGCCATCGGTCGCAGGCGGAGGGCAAGCCACTTCGTTTCGGCGAGCAGGCCGCCCTGCACGCTGGCAGGGCCCGACGCGACGTTCACGAGCGGGTCCCCGGCGACGCGCATCGAGGAGGCGTCGACGTGCGTGACGACCGTCTGCGGCCCGCCGCTCGCGCGGTCGCCAACGCGGTAGGGCAGAGGATCGGCGCGGAAGTGGGCGCCCTTGCCGAGCATGTCCTCCGCACGGACCACCAGGCCGAGCGCGAACTGCCCCGGCCGAGACAGCTCGAGCGGCACGAGGAAGACGTCGTCGCCGCGCGGACGAACGACGCGCGCGACGTGCTCGCCCATCAGCGCGACGCCCGGGATGGCGGAGCGCACGCGCACGTTCTTGAGCGGGCGGGCACCGCCGTTGACCACGCGAACGCGGATGACCCCGTGCGTTCCGACGACGAACTCCGTCACCGTGGCAGCGTCCACCTCGAGCGCGACGGGCAGCAGCTCCTTCGCGAGCTGGTACTTCGCCAGGAGCGAATCGTGCACGGCGGCGGCGATCCGAAGTTCGGCGCGCAGGCGGGCGAGCTCCTCCTCCTCCCAATCCTCGAGCACGCCGTCCGCCGCGAACTCGGCGAACACCTCTTCGTACTGGGCGATCGCGATCGGGTCCTCCTCGCGCCGCGCCCCGCACTCGCCGCACACCGAATCCCCGTCGTCGTTCGGCGGGCCGCCGCAGCCACACGTCCAGCTCATCTCGTCGTCCTCACGTGCCTTCTGCCGCGCCCCGCGATCAGTGAAGCTTCACTTCGTACAGCTGCCCCTGGCGCAGGTACACGCGGAACGACTTGTGGCAGTGCTTGCACTGCGCGGAGAAGCTCCCCGTGGCGCTGCCGAGGCCGTGATTGAACGTACCGGTCGACGAGCAGTGCGGGCACACGACGGTCACCTGGGCCATGTCTTCACTCCTTCAGTTCATGCTTCCACGACGAACCACGCGCGGGCTCACCTCGAGACCCACGCGTCGATCTCCTCGCCATCGTCGTCGACGACGATCGCGACGTGCTTCGTTCCCCACGGCGTCTTCTCGGCCGCCGAGATCGATGCGCGCCCGACCGTGCTCGCCCGGTAGCGGAAGACCTCGACGCCCTTCGGTGCGACGCCGAGCAGGTGCTGGATCCGCTGCTCCAGCTGCGCTCCGGATCGGAACTGGGTCGACAGCTCGGCCAGCTGCAGCCGGCCGCGCGAGAGCGCCTGCCAGTCCCCGGGGGCGAGGCGACCGCGCAGGCGCTCCCTTGCGTCCCCGACCGTCGACCGCCCGATCCCGGCGAGCCGCGCGCGCGTCTGATCGAGCACCGAGCCCCCGGCACCGACGGCTCCTGCCTTCGCGGACCCGCGCCGCCCCCCGGGCATCGCCAGCTTCGCGCCGCTCGAGCGCGCCACCCCCTCAACACGGGCGTTGGGAGAGCCGTAGAGCACGAACGACAGCAAGGTGTTGTGCAGCTGGGGCGAAAGGGGCTCCCCGTCCTCCTCGGCAGCCTCGAGGAGTGCTCGCTTGGCGGCGAGGAGAGCCTCGCCGGCGGACATCCCCATGTCGAGCCCTCGATACAGGCCGACCACGATCAGATCGGCGAGGCTCGGTGGGGCAGCCGCCGGCCCCCACGCGATGATGGTCGACCCCACGAAGCACCCGGCCCCGCCCGCGAGGAACGCCGTGCTGATGGCCTCCTCGCCCTCGAAGAGGGCGGCGCCGTAGCACGCCTCGCTCGCGACGATCGCGCGGGACGCGACGCGGACGTGCTTCGGGCGGACGACCGCCGGGTACGCACCGCGCCCGTCGTCGCCGACCCACATCGGCTCCTGATCGGTGCCGTGGACGTTGAAGTACAGGCGGCCCGGCTGCTCGCCCATCGACTCGGCGACGTCTCCTTCGTGTCGAGGAGGTGCGAGCATCAGCCGTGGACCTCCGCGAGGAGCGATGCACTCGAGGACCGCCTCGCTGGCGCCCCGCCAGGTCGACGCCGACACGGCGATACCGGGCGTCCACCGCGGCACGAGAGCGCTCTCCGCCGCCAAGATCTGCCGAAGGAGGTTCGCGTCGGTCGTGGGGACCCGGCCCACGGGCACCTCGGGCAGGATGCGCCCGACGAAGCGCTCGTCCTCGCTCGGCGTCGACGTCATCCCGTAGAAGTTGTCGGTGGGGACTCCTTCGTCTTTGCCGGTCGGGTCGGCCACGCCGGGCATGGGAAGGTCCCACGGCGCGCCGACGAGGCACACCGCCGACGGACGCGACTTCGCGATGGATCGCTGCACCGATTCGAGCGCGTCGTCGGGGGAGACCTCGAGCACCACCCCGAAGGACCCGGCGACGCGAGCGAGCTCGCGCTGTCCCCTCGGAACGACGACGAGCGTCGTGGTCGCGTCGTGCGAGACGGCGGGGCCGCCGGTCGGCCGCGTCCCGCCCCGAGCCGGTGGCGGGAGCGCGCCGGCGCCCGCACCCGAAGGGTGCCCGCCGGACGCCCGCGCGGGCACGACGGCGGCCGGCGTCGACACGCGGGCGGCGGTGGTCGCCGGTGCAGGCCGCGCCACCGCCGCCTGGCCCGTCGGCGCGTTCGCGACGGGCGCTCCCAGCCGAGCCCCACACCCGCAGCAGAACACGTCGTCCGCGTGGTTTCGCACGCCGCACGCCGTGCACGTCGGATCGCTCGTCGTCCCCCGGTCTCCCAGCCGTCGACCGCAGGCGTCGCAGAACACATCCCCGGGCGAGCAAGAAGCCAGGCAGCTCGGACAGGCCGTCATGGCTCCTCGCCCTTGCCCGCGGCGCCTTCGACGGCGGGGCTGCTCGTCGACGCGCCCTCGACGACGACGAGATCCTCGGGGCGCACCCGCAGGACCCCGTTGCGCCACGTGCCCGCGGCACGGACCCGAGCCCCGACGAGCCTCGAGAGCGTCGGCTCCTCGAACGGAGGGTCCTCGAGCACGTGGACCCGCGTCACGAGCTCGTCTCCGGACTCCGACCGCGTGACCAGCACCGGCGCCTCGTGTTCCGAACGCGTGCCGACGAGCACGCGACGCAGCTCGATGACGCCCTCGATCTCGGATCGTCCGTCTGGCTTGCCCATCGGCATCAGACGACCCTGTGCCCATTGCCGCAGAAGTTGTCGCCGGGGTCGAGCGCGACGCCGCACACCGGGCACGGGGGAGCGCTGGCGCGAGGATCTGCCGTCCCTTTCGGCTCGCTCGCGGCGACCGCAGGGACGGGCGCCGGCGCCGCCCCCGGGACGACGGGCGCCGCCACGAAGCCGGGCGGGGCGCCCGCTGGCACCGCGTACACGGGAACGCCTGCGCCGGCCGTCGCCACCTGCGCCATCCCGCCCATCGCCCTCTCCGCCATCGCCACCGCCCCGAGAGCCCCCTGCGTCTGAGCCGCCTGCCGCGCGAGGTCGGCCTCGCGCTGTCCCCCGACGGCGGCCGTCGTCACGCTCCCGAGCACCTGCATCTGGTGCGCTGCCTGCGCACTCTGCATTCGCATCGCCTCGAGCAGCTGGGCCTGCGAAGCCCCGGCCGTCGTGGCCTGGATCGCGAGCATCCGCTCGAAGAGCTCCTTTTCGATCGCCGCCTCCCGGGCGTTCGCCGCGGCCTCCGCCTCGTGCTTCTTCGCGATGGCCATCGCCTCGGCCTCGTACTTCTTGCCCATGGCCTCGGCCATCTTGTCGGAGCTCTTCATCGCGAGCATCTGCTCGACCGTGAGCCCTGAAAGCTGCTGCTGGATGCGCTCCTGGTGTTCGAGGGCCGCGCGCTCCTTTTCGGCCTCGAGCTGTCGAGCCCGGAGCTCGTTGTCGGCGGCTTGCTGCGCACTCCGAGCGGCGGCCTCGGCGTCTCGCTGGGCGATCTCCGCGTCCATCGCGAGCAAAGCGCGCATCTTCTCGATCTTGATCTGCTCGCGCCTCGCCTCGCCGTCGAGCTCGAGCTCCTGTTCCGACCGCTTCACCTCGACGTTCGCCGAGCCGCGGGCGCGAGTGCCATACGCGTCGGCGTCGACGTGAGTCCTCGCCACATGCCCCGCCGTCTCGGCGTCCGCCCGCTGGATCACGGTCCGGTCGTCGAGCTCTCGCCGCTTCCGCTCCGAGTCGAGCGCCATCGCATCTCGCGCGATCGCGGCGTCGTGCTGCGAGACCTGACGCTCGAGCTGCATCTCGTGGGTCGCCTTGACGTTCTGCAGGCCCAGCTCGTGGTGCGTCCGCTCGACCTCCTCGACCCGCTGGTGCTGCACCTCTTCCGTGCCGCGGCCGCGCTCGTACCGGAGACGCTCCGCCTCGCGCTCCCGCTCGTACCGCTGCTGGTCGGTCTCGTTCGTCCGCTGAAAGCCGACGGTCTGCTGGAGCGCCTGCTGCTCGAGCGCACCGACGGTCAGGCTGTCGGCGTGGTCCTCGGCGCGCCCCGCCCGTTCTCCTTGCCGGCGAGCCGCATCCAGACCGATCGCCGTGCCCACCGTGCGCTGCGCGTCGGCGACGTCGAGCTGCGCGCCTCGATCGAGGAGCTCCTGCCGACGCGCGCGGTCGTCGAGCACGTCCCGGTCCTGCGCGAAGGCCTGGTCGCGATCCATCCGCTGCGATCGCAGCACCAGCTCGAGCGTCATCGCCTGCACGTCGAGGTTCTGCGCCTCGACGCCGACCCACTCCTTCGCCAGCTCAGCCTCCGCAAGCGCCTTCTGCAGCTCCGCACGCGCGCCGAGGAGCCACTCGTGCCCCTTCGACCGGATGTCCACGAGCGTGACGTCGGTGATCTCGAGCCCGGCGGCCCGAAGGCCCACGCCGATCGTCTCCCGCAACGCGGCCTCGACGGCGGTGAACCCGGCCGCGCTCGCGATCTCGCCGTACTTCCTGCCGCGCACGTGCTGTGCGATGGCGCCCGCCACGAGCGGCGCGACGCGCTCCTCGAGCCCGGCCACGGCGGTGCCCTGGCAACGGACCACGACGTCGCACTCGACTTGCTGCCCGTCCGCGGTGTGGATGGGCATGTCTGCCGAAGCGCGGTCCGCGAACGGCTCTCCGCACTTGCTGCAGAACTTCTTGCCTTCGGCGACGAAGGCGCCGCACTTGCCGCAGCCGCGCGTCGGGTGCGTCATCACGGGCTGCGACGCCCCGCACTTGCCGCAGAACTTCTTCGACGCCTCGAGCTCGACGGCGCACTTCACGCACTTCTTCGTCTGCGGCAGCGTCCCCCCGCCAACGCGCACGCTGGCGGACGCCGTCGACACGACCGGAACGATGCGAACGGAGAGGTCGACGCCGTACCCCTCCCCGACGCGCTGCTGCACCTCGGCCTGGACCTCGGCCTCGACCGCCGCGCGCTGCGCCGGGTCGAGGCGCCGCGCGGTCAGGCGAGGCTCCAAGATGATCCCGATCTGCGGCCGGATCTGGTCGAGGAACGACTTCGAGTCGGCCGCGTCCCGATCGCCGACGACCTGCTCGATCATCCGGAGCAAGCTCGCGTCGTCCTTGCGGATGCGGAGCTCGACGACCACCTGGTACTTCGTCGCGGCCCCTGCCTCGGCGATGTCGATCGCGAACGGCAGCGCCATCGGCCGGAGCGCGACCAGGTAGACCGCCGCCCGATCGATCTTGCCAGTGAAGAGGTTCTTGAACCGGTCGAGCACGCCCTCGGTCGTCTGGAACCCGGGACGCAGGCGCTCCTTGATCTCGCCATCGAGGAGCACGAGCCCGAGCGTGCCGTGGGGGACCGTGACCCCGGCGGTGAACAGGCCCCCCTTCAGGTCGTTGCGGGCGACGCGCCGAACGAACTCGTGCGGCGGGCGACGCCAGATGCCCGCGGCGACGAAGCCCTCGTCGGCCGACGGCTCCTCCGCCCAGCTCGCACCGCCGAGGGGCTTGCCACAGTTGCGGCAGCAGGCGTTGCCGATGGGGTTGGTGGTGCGGCAGCTGGGGCAGGCGATGGCATCGGACATGGGTGACCTCGCGTGAAGCCGAAAACGCAATCGGAACTCGCGCCGCCTCGCAGGGTTCGCGAGGCGTCGCGCGTAGGCGGGAACAGAGCGCCGAGGGCCTCGGGCCAGCGCCGGATGGTAGGGCACCCGATGCGGGCCTGTCACCCAGTCCACGTGCCTCATCCACTCGACGTCCGAACCCACGAGAGGGCGCGCCGGCGCTGACAGCGCGACGACAACTCGCTACCCTGCGTGGCCGACCCGGGAGCCCTAGTTCCATGCCGAAGGTCTGCTCGAAGTGCAACGCCGCCGTGGCGCCCCAGAACGCCTTCTGCGACGAGTGCGGCGGGTCGCCGACGGAGGTCATCGAGTCTCCCGAGGCCATCGCGCAGTACGAAGAGATCCTCGGCGAGTTCGCTGCCGACGGCGTCCTCGACCAGGACGAGCTGGACGCGCTCGCGCACGCCCGGGCCGAGCTCGAGATCTCGCTCGCGACCCACGACGCCCTCGTCGCGAAAGACCCGCGGCTCGGGCAGGCGCTGCGGGTGACGGTCGAGGTCGACGAGGCCACGCTCGTCGGGTTCCTCGCGGGGACGCAGGGCATGATGCGCGTCCGCGTGCGGAACGCAGGCAGCAAGATCCTCCGCAGCGCGCTGTTGCGCTACGCGGTGAGCGGCGAGGACCACGTGCGCGAGGAGTCGCTGCGGATGCTGAAGCCGACCGCTCCCGTGGTGGTCGGCGCCATGGTGCTCCTGCCGCGGCACGGGCAGTACATGCTCGAGCTGGTCGTGCGGGTGGAGGACCTGCTCGGGAAGGTGCAGCAGTTCTACCGCTCCGAGCCGATCGGGTTCCGCGTCGGGCAGGATTCGGCGAGCGGGCCGCAAAGCCTCGTAGTCAACCAGTTCGTCCAGGCCGACGCGATGCGGGTCGCAGGCGACAAACTCGCCGAAGTGAATGTCGGCGCCGCGACAGGAGGCACGCGGGGCGGTGCGCTATCCGACGAGCAGTGGAGGGCCATCAGCCTGCGACCGATCTCCCCGAGCGAGTGGGAGCACTGGGCACTGCGACGCGATGCCGGCGCGCGGCAGGCCGCGGCGGACGAGGCACGGCGAACGCAGGAGGCGGCGGAGGCGAAGCAGCGGGCCGAGGCGGAGGCGAGGGAGCGGGCCAAGGCGGAGGCCACGGAGCGCGCGCGGCGGGAGGCGGAGGCGAGGGCCCGTGCGGAGGCGGAGACCCGGGAGCGCGCTCGCGCGGAGGCGGCAGCGCGCGCGAAGGCCCAGACGGAGGCCGCGGAGCGCACCCGAGCCGAAGCGGCGGACCGCGAGCGTGCGGCGGCCGCCGCGGCGGCGAAGGCGCGCGAGGCGGCGTCGTTGGGCGCGCGGCTCGCGTCGGTGGCGCCGGGGGCCGCGATCGTCCGCGTGCCCGCGGGGACGTTCCGGATGGGGACGCCGTCGGGCGGGTACGACGACGAGCGCCCCGTGCACGCGGTGACGATCACGCGGCCGTTCGAGCTGTGGTCGACGCCGGTGACGCAGGCACAGTGGAAGGCGCTGATGGGCAACAGTCCGTCGAAGTTCAGCGGCGACGCGCGGCCGGTCGAGTGCGTGAGCTGGTACGACGCGGTGGCGTACTGCAACGCGCTGTCGCGGGCGCTGGGGCTCGACGAGGCGTACGTGCTGACGAGCGTGAAGGGCAAGCCCGGCGCCGAGGGGTTCGAGGCGAGCGTCGCGTGGAAGGGGCTCGGATGCGCGGGGTTCCGGCTGCCGACGGAGGCGGAGTGGGAGTACGCGTGCCGGGCGGGGACGACCGGGGAGCGGTACGGCGAGCTCGACGCGGTCGCCTGGTACGACAAGAACTCGGGCGGCGAGACGCACCCGGTCGCGAAGAAGCAGCCGAATGCGTGGGGGCTCTACGACACGATCGGCAACGTGTGGGAGTGGGTCTGGGACTGGAAGGGCGAGTATTCGCCGGGCGACCAGCGCGACCCGACGGGTCCCGATGCGGGCGCTGGCCGCGTCTATCGCGGTGGGGGCTGGAGCGTCGTCGCGGACGTCGCCCGGGCCGCGTACCGCCGCGGCGGCGGCCCAGGCACCCGCGGCGGCCGCCTCGGCTTCCGTCCCTCCAGGTCGCTGCCGTAGGCAGCGAGGCTCCCGCTCACCACCTGCCGCCTTTCGACCTTTCGACGTTCCGACGCCCGGCTCGGCAGGAGCGAGCGGGCGCGGTCGGACTCGGAGCGCTGCGAAGCCCGCGACGAGGAACGACTGCGCCTGCGAAGCGGGGGTTGTGCGAAGCGACGGAGCGCGGGGGTGCGGGGGGAACCCCCGCCCGACAAACGCACAAAAACAGCCGCCGCTGGGGCGAGCGAGCTCGCAAGGCCAGCGGCGGTCGACGTCTTCGTCCGGTCCTGCGTGCGACCGGCTCGGGCTCGGGGATGAATGGTCGGGAGGCAGGCGCGCTGACCGAGTCCGTGGACGCGGTCATTCTGGCCGACGGCAGAGCCGTTCGCTTCCCGGGCTGGAGGGACGGAAGCCGAGGTTGTCGTTGCGGTTGCCTGGGTCGTTGTCGTTGCGGTACGCGGCCCGGGCGTTGTCCGCGTCGTTGTTCCAGCTTCCACCGCGATTGACGCGGTTAGCGCCCGTCGTCCCCTCGCCCCGCCGCGCCGGACCTCGCGAACAAGGACCGGCGAAGGCCCCGCGTGTGGCCCCAGCGGGACCACGCGACGAGGCTTTGCAGCGACGCGAGCGCACTGGTGGCTGATTCGCCTCCGCGCGTCAACTCGCGTTCGAGCGCGCGCACCCGCCGGACGAGCCGTCGTCGCCTCGCACCGTCGAGGCGCACCACGGCGGGAAAGAGCCTGAAGCCGAGGAACGGCACGCCCTCCGTCACCGGCAGCACCTGCGTGACGCGCGCCTTCAGGCGCAGCGCGAGGCGGTCTCGGGTGAACGCATCGATCGCGGCCGCGTGCGCCCAGAGCGCGTCCTTCGAGGGCGCGAAGACGAGCACGTCGTCCATGTAGCGCACGTACGCCCGAACCCCGCGGCCGCGCGTCACGAAGCGATCGAGCGCCCCGAGGTAGAAATTCGCGAAGTGCTGGCTCGTGAGATTGCCAATCGGCACGCCCCGGCCCGGCTCCGATCCCGGTGCCCCGGCCCGCACGAACACCTCGGCCAGCGCGAGCAGGGCTGGCTCACGGAGCCGCGCGCGCAGCATCGCGAGGAGGACGTCGTGCGAGAGCGTCTCGAAGAAGTGCTCCACGTCGAGCTTGAGCGCGAAGGGGTGCTGCCTCGCGAGCCCCGCCGCGAACCACACCGCGGCGAGCGTCCCCTTGCCCTTGCGGCACGCAAAGCTCGCGTGGCTCGCGCCGCGTTCGAGGTCCGCCTCGATCTCGGCGCAGAGCGCGTGGTGGACGACGCGGTCGCGAAACGCGGCGGCGCTGATCGTCCGCGGCTTCGGGTCCGAGATGGTGAACGTCCGGTACGCCGCGGGGCGGTACGCGCCGCGCCGAAGATCGTCCTGCAGCGCGAGCACCTGCGCTTCGCGCTCGATCAGGAACCGCAGCGCGTCGGACCCGCGCGCGCCGCGAGCGGCGAGCGAGGCGGCGCGGAGGAGCGACGCAAACGACGTCAGTCGGTCGAACCGCTGCGACTCAGCCATCGCCATCGAGCCCGCCCTGAAGCTGCTTCAACCAGGCCCCGATCCCGCGGCCGAACGCGTCAATCTCGCGCGAGCAGTGCTCGTACGCCCTGGGGTCGAGGCACCGCCGCGCGTGGGCGAGACGGACGAGCAGGCGGATGCGCGAGAGCCGCAGGTTGATCTCGCGGAGCGACCGCGCCCTCCGCTCGCCCCGCGTGTACTGCGCTTCGACCAGCTGCTCCGCGACGTCGAGCGCCGCCTCGTCGAGGCGCTGGCCGAGCACGTACCGGAGCGCCTTCGGGAACTTGCTCGTGCGGTCGAGCAGGTCGCCCACGAAGCGCTCCCAACCGACCGCGAGCTCGAGGCCCTCGCGGCTCACGGCGAGCCTGCGGGCGGCGCTGGGTCCGTCTCGGCGAGGACGCGCAGCACATCCTCGGCGAAGCTCCGCACCTTGCCGTCACCGACGCCGTCGATGCGGCCGAGGGCCTCGAGAGTCGTGGGGCGCGCCTTCGCGATCGCGGCGAGCTGCCGGTTGGTGAGCACGAGGTAGACAGGCAGCCCGTCCGCCCGGGCGCGGGCGCCTCGCCACGCTCGGAGCGCCTCGAAGCGCGCGCGCTCCGCGGGGTCGAGCTCACGCTGGAGGCCCTCGCGGCGCTCAGCCCACGCCGGCCTCGCGCCGCTCGCCGCGGACGGGGCCTCGTCGATCGGCCGGTAGCTCACGACCAGGCTCATCCACGGCGCGCGCTCGTGCTCGAAGAAGAACGTCTCCGTCTCGACGACCTCGACCGAGTCCATCCACTCGCGGAGGGCGTCGTCATCGAACCCGCCACGCGCGGGATCGAACCGCAGCGTGAACACGCGGACTTTCATGTGCCAATCTCTCCAAGACCGTCGAACCTCCCGCCCCGCTCGCTCGCCACCCCCGCTTCGCGGGCACGTCCGTTCGTCGTCGCGGGCTTCGCAGCGCGCCGACTCCGGCCGCGCCCGCTCGCTCCTGCCGAGACGGGCGTCGGAAAGTCGAAAGGTGGAAAAGCAGCAGGCAGCAAGCAGAAGCCTCGCTGCCTACGGCAGCGACCTGGAGGGACGGAAGCCGAGGTAGTCGTAGCGGCCGCCAGGGCCGCCGTCGTTGCGGCACGCGGCCCGGGCGAAGACCGCGACGAAGTCCCAGCTCCCACCGCGATTGACGCGGCCAGCGCCCGAGGCGGCACCCGTCGGGTCGCGCTGGTCACCGGCGAAGTAGTCGCCCTTCCAGTCCCAGACCCACTCCCACACGTTGCCGATCGTGTCGTAGAGCCCCCACGCGTTCGGCTGCTTCTTCGCGACCGGGTGCGTCTCGCTGCCCGAGTTGCCCTCGTGCCACGCGATCGCGTCGAGCTCGCCGTACAGCTCGCCCGTCGTCCCCGCCCGGCACGCGTACTCCCACTCCGCCTCCGTCGGCAGGCGGAAGCCAGGACACGCGAGCCCTTTCCACGTGACCGTCGCCGCGAAGCCCTCCTCGCCCGGCTCTCCCTCCTCGTCGGTGAGCACGTACGCCTCCTCGAGCCCGACGGCGCGCGACAGCGCGTTGCAGTACGCGACCGCGTCGAACCAGCTCACTTGCTCCACGGGGCGCGCGTCCCCGCTGAAGCCCGACGGGTCGTTGCCCATCAGCGCCCGCCACTGCGCCTGCGTCACGGGCGTCGACCACAGCTCGAACGCGCGCGTGATCGTCACCGTGTGCACCGGGCGCTCATCGTCCTCGTCGCTCGACTCCTCCCCCATCTCGAAGGTGCCCGCGGGCACCCTCACGAGGGCGGCGCGCGGCGCGACGGCGGCGAGGCGCGCGGCGAACGACGCGGCCTCGCGCACCTTCGCCTCCGCCTCCGCCCGCGCGTGAGCCTCGGCCTCCGCCTTGGCGTGCGCCGCCTGCCGCGCGTGAGCCTCGGCCTCCGCCTTGGCGTGCGCCGCCTGCCGCGCGCCCGCGTCGCGCCGAACGGCCCACTGCCCCCACTCCTCGGCCGACATCGACCGCAGCCCGACCGCGCCCCACTGCCGCTCGGACAGCGCACCGCCGCGATCGCCGTCACGGACGCCTCCCACGTTCACGAGCGGGTCGCCCGCCACGCGCATCGCCGACGCATCGAGGTGCACGCTCACGCTCTGCGGGCCGGCGGCCGACTCCCGGCCGACGCGGAAGCCGATCGGGTCCGCGCGGAAGTACTGCTGCACGGTGCCGCGCAGGTCCTCGACCCGCACGACGGCCTCGAGCATGAAGTGGCCATGGCGCGGCAAGAGCACGAGCGCGCCGAGCTCGACCGGGTCACCCGGCTTCAGCATGCGGATCGGCTCCTCGCGAAGCGCGTCCTCGCCGCTCACGGCGTGGCGCACGGTCGCCGACCGCATCGTCTTCGACCCGAGGTTGCGCAGGCGCAGCCGGATGAAGCCGTGCGTGCCCGCCACGAAGCCGACGAGCGTCGCCTCGTCGACCTCGATCGCGACGCGCAGGCCCTGTGCGAGGCGCGGGTCGCGCGCGACGATCGCGTCGTGCGTGGCCTGCGAGACGCCGAGCTCGAGGCGAAGGTCGGCGAGCTCGGCGAGCTCGGCCGCGTCGAGCACGCCGTCGGCCGCGAACTCGCCGAGGATCTCCTCGTACTCGGCGACGGCTTCGGGGGACTCGACGACCTCGGCCGCGGCGGCGCCGCAGCGGCCGCAGAAGACCTCGTCGGTCGCGACGGGGACATCGCACTTCGGGCAAACCTTGGGCATCGTGAATCTCCGGCGGCGCGCGAGAGTAGCCGAGCGGCGCGGCGGGTGTCATGCGCCGGGCGGGGACGGGCGTCGGAGCAGCGCGCGGCCTCGGCGGGGGCGCGCGCGGGGTCCTCGCCAGGCCGCCGCGTCCGCCACCGCCCCACCGTCAGTCCGGCAGAGGCCCGCCGACGCGCTCGCGGTGCACGGGCAGCAGCCACGTGCATGTTCGATGAACGAGGTCGACACCATCGAGCAGCCCGTGCCCGCGATCGAACCGACGCACCCACCGGCGACCGTCGAGGTCGGGCCACTCCTCGTCCAGCGCCTCGGGGCCGAAGAGGTGGTCGACGTCGCTCACGATGTCGGCAATCGGCCGCGGCTGGCGGAGGTGAGCTGCCTCGTTGCGGTCCTGAACGAGGCGGCCAATCGCCGCGAGCGACTCCGAGGATCGCAAGCGTTCGAGGCGCCCGGCCGCCCAGCGCGGGAGCACGAGGTTCCTGCGCTGCAAGAGCGCCTCGAGGCGATTGCGCACCAGGCCGAACGTGAGGAAGACGCCGCGGTCGCCGCTCTGCGCCGCCGACGCGAGCTCGGCCACCGGCACGCGGCCGAGCTCGGACGCGACGGCGAAGTCCGCCGTGAGGGCGACCTCGGCGAACTGCAGCAGCGCGTGCTCCTGGAGGCGCTCGTCCGCGAGGGCGCGCGCGAGCGGCCGGAGCTCGCGCACGAGCGCGTGACCGCCCGCCTCGCGCAGCAGCGGAGCGCCCCCTCCCACGAGCGCCGCGAGCGCCTGGGTGCCGTGCCGTACGACCGGCTCGAGGTCCTCGTCACGCCACACGCACAGCGCGACACGCAGCGGGCGAGAGCGGCGGCGCGCGTGAACGCCGACCGCCGTGAAGAAGAGGTGCGCGAAGACCGGCACGGGCAGCTCGAACAGGCCGGTGCCGATGAGGGGAAAGGCCACGCCTTCGAGCCCGTCGCGGTCGACCCGGGCGAGCACGTCCTCGACGCAGCGACGGATGGTCTCGGCGTAGTAGGGCACGGCGTCGTCCTCGCCGAGGCCGAGCCAGCCGTCGGGCTCGTGAAAGCCGGCGTGGTAGATGCGCCGGCGCGCGGGGCCGGACGTCTCGAGCACGGTGCCGGCCGGGAGCACCTCGCCGCGAGTCTGCGACCACAGCTCCTCGCGGCACCTCGGCCAGGCGCGGCAGAGCAGCCCGGACACCGTATCGGGAAGACTCGCCGGGACGAAGTCGGACTGCTCGCTGCTCACCCAGGCGGGCTCGGGCGCGTCGAGCAGGCTCCCCTGGCGAACCTCGAGACGGACGGGGCCGACGGCCCACGACCACGGGGCCGGGGCGGCAGACGGCGCGGGCGCGGACGAGTCGACGAGGCGTTGCATGCGGGCGCGGAGCGTACGCCGAGGACCGCCGCGCGACGATGCCCGGCGCCGGGCGGCACGCGGCGCGCCCGGCGTCGACCACGAGAGCGAAGGTCGAGTTGTGCGAGCCCGCTGATGTGTCTCGAAACACCTCGCGACACAACGCTCCGCCGTTCGGCACTGACGCCGTGATATTCTCTTCGATTCCTGTGGATTCTGCCGTCTCCCCAACGAGCAAGCGCAGCTAGGTGCGCGACGGCCCTGCCGCGCCGGATGTGTCGCTTGTCATCCAGCAACACAACATCAAGCCGGTGACCCGACGGCGGGCCGCAACGCGAGGAGACGCGTCCGACCCCGCCATGCCGGGGCCGCGTGGCGAACGCAGCATGCCGCGCGATGAACGGCTGCGCGCGGCGCCTGCGCACCGCTCGACCGAGCCAACGCCGCGAGCAAGCCCGGCGCGCAGGCTCGCAGCGACGCGCCTCGCCACGCCCCCTGGACGGCCCGCGCACCCCGTCCTACTCGAGCTCGCGATGACGACGCCGCCCTCGGTCCACGGATGCCGATCCGAGACTGAAGCGCCGCTGCTACGACTGCTGATGGATCGCGCGCGGAACGCAACGTCACCGCTGGAACGTCACAACGCCGCGTACTACTTGGCCGAGTGCACAATCAAGCTCGCGACGGCGCTCCGCGCGGCCCTCTGGATCGAGCACGCGCTCGCGCCCGAGAGCGAACCCGCCAAGCTGCTGGAACAGCTGCTCCACCCGTCCCTCGGTCACTGGACGCTCCTGTTCCAGCGCCTCGACCGCGAGCTCGCAGCGACCCGCGCGCTCGGCGAGCCCCTTCGCACGCGGCTCGAATCGCCGGGACGCACCCGCGTCGGCATGCCTGCCGTAGCGGCGTGGGCGAGAGAGGCGTTCCAGCGTCGGGCGCTGAGCGCACAGCAGTTCCGAGAAGCCTCGAGCGGGACCATCGCGGGGTTCGTGTCGGTGCTCGGACGCTATCGAAATGACGTCATCGGCCACGGCGCGCAGCGCGACGCCGAGTTCTACGAAGCCCTGGGTGCCGCGCTGCTCGCGGCTTGCCTGGAGGTCGTCTCATCGCCGGCGATGTTCTTGGGGATGACACTGGAGACTCGGACGTCGACCGACGACGACGAACCCCGAGCCGTCTTCGCAGACGGCAGCGTCGCGTTCGATCTGTCGCCCATCGTGGCGGTCGAGCCCGGCTCGCTCGGCCCCCGCGTCGGCATCATCAATCGATCGACTTCGCGAAGTGCGCCCGACCGGGCGCGGCGCGAGCTGGTTCGGGTGCACTTCCTCGACTACCTGTCGGGGGACAGCTTCGAGGTTCCCTGGGCTGCGGCGCAGATGACGCGCATGCTGTCGCGGCTGCGCGGTCAATCCATCGGCCTGGAGGACATCGGCATCACGCCCCTTGGCGCGTCCCACGAAGGCGAGGTCAACGGGGCCTTCGCGGGCGAGGTATTCGGCGACTTCGAGCTGGTCACCCAGATAGGCCGGGGCGGCATGGGCGTCGTCTTCGACGCGCGGCAGGCGACGCTCGGACGCCACGTTGCGCTCAAGATCCTCACGGCGGACCTCGCGCGAAACGAACTGACGGTGGATCGGTTCCGGCGCGAGATTGGCATCCTCGGTCGAAGCGAGCATCCGAACGTCATCAAGGTCTACACGTCCGGCGTGGAGGGTGACCGGTACTACTACGCGATGGAGCTCGTCGACGGGCTCGACCTCGCGCGCCTGATCGAGCGCCTCCGCACAGGCGGAGCGTCCGTCGCCGCGCACTCCGAAGCGGCGCTCCGCAACGCAATCGGCACTGCCACGTCTGGCGGGGCAAGTACCGGTCCTGCTTGGCGGAAGGTTGCCGAGCTGTTCGCGGGCGCCGCCGAAGGCCTCGGGTACCTCCACCGCCGTGGAGTCGTCCATCGAGACGTCAAGCCCGCCAATCTCATGCTGACCGCGGACCTCGCGCGCCTCGTCGTCATGGACCTCGGGCTCGCCGCGACGGACGACGCGACCGCGCCGCTCACCCGCAGCGAGGCGTTCCTCGGCACCTACCAGTTCGCCGCACCCGAGCAGATCGCCGGAAACAGCCATGCGGCGTTTCCGACGATGGACGTCTTCTCGCTGGGGAGGACGCTGCATGCGTTGCTCTCGGTCATGGCGAACGGCGCCACTGCCGCAGCCTCGAGCCATTCACCGACGTCATTGCCGACCGCGGTCCCGCGTGATCTCCGGGCAATCGTGACCCGAGCGATCGAGCCGATTCCGAACGATCGCTACGTCGCGATGTCGGACTTCGCAGACGATCTCCACGCCTTCGTGCGCGGCGAACCGCCGAGCGGCGTGCGGTTTCGCCGCACGCGCAAGCTTCTCCGTACCGCGCGCGCGAACCCGATCCGTGCAGGGCTCGTGGCGATGTTGCAGCTCGCAGTGCTCGTGAGCGCAGGGCTGGCGGTGCGCTTTGTCCGCGAAGGCCACGCAGACTACTGCACGATGGTCTGGCGCCGCGGCGTGCCGATGGGGGAGCTCGCGGTCGGCCGCGAGGCACCCGAGTTCCGGTATCGGGTCACCCGGGCGAAGGGGAAGGTCCGCAGGGTCGAGCGGCTCAACCCGCAGGGCGCGCTGGCCGAGGACGACGAGCGCCACGCAACGTGGGACGTCGCCTACGACGAGCAAGGCGAAGTGCGGCAGGTCGTCGTCGGCGATGCACTGCGGCACGTCACGTTGCGCTGGGTCTACAAGGACGGCATCGGCACGGTCTGGCGCGAAGACGCGACCGGCGCCTCGTATCCCGAACCGTCGTCGCTGGTCACCGGCTATCGGCAGCGCTGGGATCCCGACGGGCACCTCGCCGCGAGAGCGTCGATCACGCGCCACGGCCCGCGCCCGGACGCCGAACGCGTGCTCGGCTACGCGCTTCACGAGGAACGCGACGGAGACGTGCTCGCGCAGGTCGAGACGGCGGTCGACGAGGCGGGGCGTCCGGTGCGGCGCGCGTCGGGGTTCGCCACTGTCCGGCTCACGACGCACGCTGGCGAAGCGCTGCGTCGCCTGGAGTACCTCGGGATCGACGGCGCGCCAGCGGCCCCCGAGGACGGTATCGCCCGCGTCGAGAATCGCTGGGATCCAACGAATCTGGTCGCAACGGAACGCTACTTCGACGTGCACCTCGCACCAACGATGCGCGCCGGCTGTGCCGCCCGGGAGCGCGCGTGGTCCGCGGACGCGTTGCACGTGCGGTGCCTCGACCCGATGGGCGCGACGGTGGCAGGGAGCGACGGCTACGCGATCGAGGTGGTGAGCACGGTGCGAAACGGGGCCTCGCGCCGGACTTTCCTCGATGCGAATGGCCAGCCGACGCTCCGCGGGTTCCGGGGATGCGCTTCGCTGGCGGTGGAGGTGACGGCGGGCGCCGAGGCGGCTCCACGTGGCTGGACGACGACCGAGACCTGCCTCGGCATCGACGGGCGGCCACTCGTGAACGCCAACAACTACTCGAAGCGGCTAGTCGTCCGCGACGAGCAAGGACGGCGCGTCGACGAGCGCTACCTGACGCCGACCGGGGACACCGCGCAACACGTCGAAGGCTACGCACGCTTCACCGCCGAATACACCGGCTCCGGCCGCGTCGTGCGCTACCTCGTCGCGGGGCAATGGTTCTCCTTCGAGGAGGCGCGCGATGCCGACGGCAACGTGCTCGAGCGCGCCTGCTTCGACGGCGAGCACAAGCGCCGCTCCGACAGCGCAGCCGGCGGGTTCTGGCGCGTCGTGCGGACCTACGAGCGCGGGCTCCTGGCAGGCGAGCGCTACTACGACGTCAACGATGAGCCAACGCAGCACCTCTGCGGCTTCTTCTCCCGCGTGATGGAATACGACGCGCAGGGCCGACGCGTCGGGCAGCGCTTCCTGGACCGGAGCGGCGCGACCTCGGCGAAGGTCGTCCGCTACACGGAGTCACCAAGCGACGAGGTCGGGACCACCGCGTGGCTGAAGGACGCGGAAGGTGCGGAGAAGGCCTGCGAGACGCGCGTGCGGGAGTGGTGAGCTTGGGCGCGCGGAGACGTGGCCGGGCGCGTCGCTCGCGGGGACCTGTGAAATGGGGGCCGGGACCCGATGGTCGGATCACGTCCGCACACGTGGGCAGGAGAGCCGCCACGCACGCCCCCACGGCCGCCGCGGCAACGCGCCCGGAGGAGCTGCCATCAGGGGGCGCGCTTCCCCCCACCCGCGGGCTTCGTCATCCCCCTCGGCCTCGACCGCGCATTCGCCCGCCGTCGCGATGGGCGGTGTCCCGGCACGCGGCGAGCGTCCCGCGCCCGCGCGGGCCGCGCGAGGCCCGGGCGAGCTGCGGGACGGCAGCACGATCAACGCCGAGGCGCTCACCCCCACGTCGCGGCGTGCCCAGCCGACGACCCTCGCGGCCGACCGCGCGGCGACGTCGATGATGAACAGCGTGCCGGTGGGCGTCGGCGAGGCCGCGACGGGCGTCGACGAAGGAGGTCGCCCACCCTCACACGCCCGCGCGTCGCGCGTACCGCGCGCCCCTGCGCGTCCCCACCTGGACGGCGTGCCCCGTGCACAAGAGGTACGCGATCGCCTTCGCGCCCGCGCCCGCGTCGAGCCCTGTCGCGCGGCACAGGCTGTTTCGGTCCGTCGGCGTCGCGTCGAGAACGTCGAGGATCGCCGCCATTCCCATGGGCACCTCGCCCTTCATCGGCTCGATCGGGTGGGCGCGGCGTGGCGCGTGGCTCGCGAGATCCGGCCGCTCACGCGCAGCCAGCTCGCGGAGCATCCGGCGCATCGCGCCCTCGTCGATCGGCGTCGCCACGCTCGCCGCGACGATGGCTCGAGAGAGCGGCTCGGACCCGTGACAGGGGGCGACGTGAACGACGTTCGAGTGGTCCTCGGCCGTCCGGAGCGCCTCATCGGCGATCTGCACGTTCCAGGCGCCATCCTTCGAGGTGGCGCGGTCGGCCGAGAAGAGCGCCTCGATCCGCGCGAACGGGACGACGTAGAAGTCCTCGTTGTCGACGAGCGTCTTGTAGAGGATGAGGGCGAAGTCTGGGCCGAAGCGCTCTCGATACTCCTTGAGCACCTGGGGCGTGGGCGCGACGTGGAGGCTCCCGAGGCGCGTCAGGTGCGCGCTCGCCAGCGCGTAGTGGCGGTCTCGAAGGCGCCCGAGGTTCTCGACGAGGAAGCGGCTGGTCACCATGTGGGTTCTCCGTTCGGGGTGGGCACCTGACGCGCCGCGCGCCCATTCCTGACGGCAGGGCTGCCGGGATGGCGAGCCAGGCCGCACCCACCTCCGCGACCGCCCAGGCAACGGTTCCCATCGTACGAGGCGGAGGTCTTCGGAGGCGTGAACACCGCCCCGCCCGCGTTCGCCTCCGCCGACACCGTGTGCTTCGGCACCTGTGGCCATGCACTCGAGGCGGCAGTAACCTCGCCGTCGCCGATGCCACCGAGAGACCTTGAACACGCGCAGATCCTCGACGATCTCCGGGCCGCCGGAAGCCCGACGCGCGGGCCGGAATTCGAGGCCTTCTACCGCCACCTCGAGACGGTGAAGGTCCGCGTGCTGGCGAAGTTCCGCCAGCTGTCGGAGGAGGACCGGGACGACCTCTTCCACGACACGCTGACGAACCTGAGGGAGATCCTCGGTGCGGACGACCCCGTCGCGTTCTTCGTCGTCGCCTTGAGGCGTCGAGCGATCAGCCACGTGCGGGCGCCCAAGAACCTCCCGAAGACGCCGATCGACGGCGACGCGGACCGCCCCGGCGGCGCCGTCGACGCGACCGCTCGGAAGCTCCTCGACGACTGGGCGGCGGGCGGTGGGCACGACCCCGGCTTCGTCCTCGACGCGCGTGGCTTCCTCGCCGGCCTTCCCGAGCGCAGCAGCGAGATCCTCTACGCGGTGGCGCTCGGCGAGGATCGCGAGGCGATCGGGCGGCGCTTCGGCACGAGCCGCGTGAACGTGGACCAGATCGTGTCGCGCGCGCGCAAGGCGTTCGAGGCCGACCGATGACCCTCCTGCCGACCACCGGGCTCTCGTTCGGAGGCCACGCGACGTGCCCGCCCTACGTCACCGACGCGCTCGTCCTCCACTGGCACGTGGTCAAGCACGTGCTCGGCGCGCGGGCCATCGCTGCCGGCGCGCCCTGGGACGCGGAGCGCTGGACGGACGCCCCCCTCGGCGTGACCACCGCGGGCGACCGCGACGGTCTCGTCGCGTCGATCCTCGCGCGCGCCGGCGGCCGTTGCGCCGTCGACGCGCTCACCGGCCAGAAGCCCCGCGCCAACGCGCCGGCACAGCCCTGCCTCGCGTGCGCGCCCGCGCTCGCGAAGGAGTGCAGCGCCGACGCGGCCGCGATCGCCGAACGCTACGCGCACGCCTCCGGCGCGGTGCTCACGAGCCTCGCGGATCCGCTCGGCACGGTGATCCGCCGCGACCACCTCGGGGCCTGGTTGCTCTCGTTCCTCCGCCGCGAGCGCGAGGCAAGGGAGCTCACCGTCGCCTCGTTCGGCCGCGGCCCCGAAGGGGGCCCGTTCGTCGCGCGCTTCACGCGGGGCGACGGCGTCCGTGTCGAGGCGTACGTCGACACCAAGGCGCGCCTGCGCTGGCGCACGACGTACCGGGACGCGCGAGCCGTCGCCACGCTCGCGCAGCTCCTGTCCTTCCTTTCCGAGATGCCGAGGGCCACGGGCTCGAGCCCCTTGTCAGGTCTCTGCGTCGTGCCGCGTCCAGGAGCTCAGCATCATGCGTGACCGCACCCCCGCCCACGCCGAGGCGGCCGCCTCGATCGCGGCCCTCGCCGGTTCCACCCTCCTCGAAGGCCCGCTCGACGGCGCCGCGCTGCTCGTGCCGCTCGCACGCATCGGCGACGCCATGCGCTCGTACGTGGAGGTGCCGCGTGCGCTCCGCGCGTGGTCGAACGGCTTGACCGTCGACGTGCTCGAGGCTGCGGTACGCGCGCTCGCGACCGAGGTCGAGACCTGGTCGCTCCCGCCGGTGCCGATAGCCGATCTCGACGACCCACACGTCGCGTTCTCCGTTCGGCGGCGGGACGAGGCCGAGAGCGTCGTCGCGCTCCTCAGGAGCGCGGAGCTCCGCCGGCACATCGCGATTCCCACCCTGCCATCGCTCGAGTCGGCGTTGAGGGTGTGGGACGAGCGCGCGGGCCAGGTGCTGTCGCGGGACGACGTCGGCGCGCTGCTCGCCGACCGGACGGCCCTCCAGCCCACGTGGGCTGAGGACTTCCCGGGCGCGCGCGCGGCGAGCGTCGGAGCCGATTCCCCGACGCTCGCGACCGACCAGGCGCGCGCCTTGCTCGAAGCAGCCGGCGTGCCGGGCGACGCGGTCGTCACCGGGTACGTCACGCGCGGCGTGCACCGCGCGCGCGTCGAGGCGTTCGCCGCTCGCGACGCCGCGTTCGCCGCCGAGCTCGCCGGCGCGATCGTCGCGGTGAGGGAGGCCGGGCGTGAGGTCTCGCTCGTCGCGTTCGGCTGGCACAGGCGGTACGTGGGCGCCCCGTCGACGCCGACCAGCGAGCAATCGGGCGCGCGCGCCGTCTCCGAGGTCGCTCCGCTCCGCGCGATGGCGGACGTCCCGCGCGCCCTCTTCCTGCGTGCGGCGGCGACGGAGGGCACCCCCGCAGTCGAGCCGGTGGCCATCGACCTCGGGCAGCTCGCGCCGGTTGCAGCCGAGGCGCGCGCCGTCGCCTCCGCCGGTCGGCTCACCGTTCAGGTCTACGCGGAAGCGGACGGCGACGTGACACGGGTGACGCTCGGCGAGACGCGGGTGGACGCGCCCGATGCCGACGACGCGCTCCGCTTCACGGCGAGCGTGGCGTGGTCCGGCGAGCCGGTCGCGCTGCTCGTGGAGGGCGCGAGGGGCGAGTCCTTCGAGGCCCCGATCGAGCTCGGTCCGAGCGAAACGCCGTGACCTCGACCGAGGCGCTCGCGGCCGAGCTCGAGGCCACGCGTTCGAGCGCGCGCAGGCGCCTGCTGCGCGACACGCTCCTCGACCGTGCTCCGCGATTGACGGCCGCGGAGCGGGCGACCGTCGCTCGCGCGCTCGAAGCCGCCGGGCTCGCGACCGTGCTCCCCGCGCCCGCGCTCGCGCCGGGCGAGACGTGGCTCCTAACCCATCGCGCGGGTCGCGGCGGCAGCGTGCACCGCGTCCGCGTGGCGCGCGGAGGCGTCGCGACCGGAGTCGCCCTCGATCGGGTCGAGATCGAGCGCGCGTATCGGGGCCTGCTCGCCGCGACGGGGCGCGCGATGCGCCGCGTGCCTCACGCCGTCGCGCCGACGCTGCGCGCAGATCTGGGCCCCGACGAGGTCGGCGTGGAGGGCAGCTCGCTCGGGCTCAGCGCGGCCGTCGCGGCGCTGTCGGCGCTGATCGGGCGGCCGCCCGCGCCGACGTGCTCCGGGTCCGCGCAGGTGCTCGAGGACGGGCGCCTTCGGCCGGTCGCCTTCCTCCGCGAGAAGGTGGCCGCCCTTCGCGCCGAGTTGCCGAACGTGACGACGCTCGTGGTCGCGGAGGGGCAGGACGTCGACGCCGACGCCATCGCCAATCTCGAGGTCGTGCGCGCGGCGCGGCTCGACGAGGCGCTGGCTGCCTTCGGCCTGGATCTGGCGCGGCTCGACGGCTTCGACCACGACGCGCACGCGCGCCGCATCGACGATGCCAAGCACGTGCACCAGGCGGCGAGCCCCGACGACTGGCTCCTTCGCGCCGACGAGCTCCTCGAGTCGGCGAGCGCGGTCGAAGGCCTCGACCCCGGACGTGCCATCCGGGCGCGCGTCACGGCCGCGCACTTCGCGCTGCACGGCGGTCGGGGCGACGTGGCCAGCTCCCGGGTGCGTGAGCTTCGCGGCCGTCTCGACGAGGCGCCGCCGGAGGTCGCGGCGATGGCCGAGATCGTCCACGCGAGCGCGCTCATCGACGCCGAGGATTTCGCCGAGGCGCTCGCGGTCTCCCGCCGGGCCGTGGCGGCCTGCGAGGCACTCGGCGCCTACGACCGCCGGCAGCTCCGCGGCATGGCGCTCGGCACCGAGGGCCGCGCTCTGCTCCACGCGGGCGATCGCGCGGGCGCGGAGCCGCTCCTGCGCGACGCGCTCCGGCACCACCAGCAACACGTCCCGATGGAGGCGCCCCGGTCGAGCTGCTACCTCGCGACGTGCCTGCGCCTCCTGGGGAGGCCCGACGACGCGCTCGCCGTGATCGACGAGGCGCTCGACCGCATGGACGCCCACGGGGCTCGACCGCGGCTGTTCGACACGACCGAGGCCTACGCCCGCCTCGAGCGCGCTCGCACGCTCATGGCCCTCGGCCGGCTCGACGAGGCGCGCGCCGATCTCGTCCGCGTCATGGACGCGCAGGAGTCCGACTTGGCCTATCCGCGCCTCGGCGCCCTGCGTGAGCTCGCGTGCGTCGACCTGATGCGCGGCGACACGGTCCGCGGCGACGAGGAGCTCGCGCGCTGCGTGCGCGTCGTAGAGACCGCGAGCGATCCGATCGACAGGCAGATCGCGGCGGTGGCCGCGGGGCGCGCGCTCGTCGAGGGGTGGACGACGAGCGTGCCGCCGAGTGAGCTCGAGGCCGCGTGGGGGCGGGCGTTCGGGGAGGTGGGCGAGGTGGAGGCGATGCGGGGGAGGATGGGGCGGGTGGTGTATTGAGTGACTACGACGCCAGTGCAAGGGATGGGACGCGAATCCCATTCGCCGGCTCACGCCGTCCCTCGGCCCGCGCCATCGACGCGCCTTCCTCATCTCTGCGTTGTCGCCTGCGCGGAAGCGTCCGTGACCGTCGGCGCTTCGGGCACCGCACGCGCCCGTTCGCCGGCCTCCGCAACGATCGCGATCGACTCGGCCCCGCCTCCCCCGCCCCCGAACACCCGGACGATCACGGCGCCCTCCACGCCCGCGAGCAACCCTGCAACGCCGAACGCGAGCACCGCCACGACCACCGCCTCGCCCGACGACCGCGCCTCGAGCGCCACGTCGAGCTCGTGGTCCGCCACGAGCCGCGGCTCCACCGCCTGGCACACGCGCGCACGACGCTGCACGACGACGCTCGACTCCTCTACTCCGGGCGCCGATCGCCCCTCGTCGCCAGCGCCCCGATCACGCCCTCCACGAGCGCGACGTGCCGATGGACGCGCCCGCGCACGAACGACCGCCGGATGCGCAGGAGTTCGCCGAACGCCGCGGCGAGATCTGCGTCGGCGACCGCGCGCGCCTTGTCCACGGCCGCAGCCACCGCGCACGCGAGCGCTGCCGCCTCGCAGAGCGTCTCGCGGCTCGCCCGGCGAAGCGCGCAGAGCGTCCGGATCGCCCGGCGCACCGCAGCCCTCGCGATCGACGTCGCCTCGCTCGCCACATCGGGCTCGAGGGGGCGGCGACGTTCCCGGTCGACGTAGCAGAGCAAGAGGGCGCCGTGCTCGCCGAGGTCTTCGGTCCACACCTCGTAGCCGGCCGCGACGAGCGCGCGGCACGTGGCCTCGAGATCGCGAGCGAAGCCGGCATCGTCGAATCGCTGAACGCAGAGCGTGAGATCGGGAGTGGGTCGCACGCCCCGTGGACGTGGCGCCGGCGAGAACCTGACTCGCCGACCCACCGGCGCCTTCGCGAGTCGGAGCCGACTCATGTCCAGCCGAGCCTCTCGAGCTTCGCCAGGTGCTTCACGACCGCGGTCACCGTCAGCCCCGCGCGCCGTGCGGTCGCCTGGATCGTCGTGTCCGGGCCACCTGCGCTCCACGCGCGCAGCACGCGCGACCGCGTCCGCGTCGCGCGCCGCCCGCACCGACCGAGCAGCTCGCGGCTCCTCGCCGCCCCGCCGCACCCGAAGGCGACGCGGCGCACGACGGCCACGCCGCAGTCGTCGCGCGTCACCTCGCGCACCGGGCCGCGGAGCCCCGCTTCGATGGCCGCTGCGACCTCCGACGGCGGGGCGGTGTCGAGCCCCGCCCACCAGCGCTCGAGGACCGGCGACGGCTCGCGCGCGGTCGAGCCGGGGCGCAGGCCCCACAGCCCGTCGGCCGCGCCGTCGGTCAGCAGGACGAAGCCGTCGACTCCGGTGGTCGCCCCGGCGTAGAGGCGCAGGTCGGAGTCCCCGGAGCGCGTCGGGACGAAGACCGTCTCGTTGGCATGCTCGCCGTTCGCGGGCGCCGAGAGCAGCTCGGCGCGACCTGCCCGCCGCACCCCGATGAGGCCGTCGCCGAGGTGCCCGGCGAGGAAGCGGTCGCGGTCGACCGCGACGAAGAGCAGCGTGCTCGCCAGATCGCGCAGCGCGGCGCCGATCCGAGCGGCCTCCTCGTCGATGGCCGCGTCGACTGCCGAGAGGATCGCGTCGCGCGCGAAGCGCGGGCCACCGGCGACGAGATCGACGAAACGAGCGCGGAGCAGGTCGACGACCGCAATCGTCGCGACCTCGGCCCCGCGACGCGCGTGACGGGCGCTCCCGGCGCCGTCGGCGAGCGCGGCGACCGCGACCGGACCGCCAGCGGTCCGGACGACGTCCTCGCAAAGAGCCCCGCGGCGCTCGTGCGATCGGCCGCGCGCCGTCGCCCCGACCGCCACGCCGACGTGGAGGGGCGGCGCCATCAGGTCTCGATCCAGGCGAACGAGCTCGGAAGCGCCACGCCCGTACCCGCGCGCGATCGCGACACGACGCTCATGCTCGCGGAGAGCCAGCGGAACAGCTCGCGAAAGGCGAGCCCGGCGAGCCGCGCGGGCTTCACGCCGCCGGCGAGGGCCTCGAGTCGCGCGAGGTCCGCGTCCGGCCCCGTGGCGACCGGGAACACCGTCAGCTTGCGCGCCTTCACGAGCTCGGCGACGCGCGCCTCGGCCGCCGTCGTCGGGTCGGTCGGCTTGCCGTCCGTCAGGATCACGAGCCACGGCTGGAAGTAGCGCAGCCCGCTGGCGCTGTAGTCGCGCTTTCGGCGCTCGAGCAGCTCGACGGCGAGCGTCACCCCCTCGCCCATGGGCGTGACGCCTCCAGCGTCCAGGCACACCCGCGCGCCATCGCGAGCCGGCGCGAAGCCGCGCACGACGCGCGCCTCGCCGCCCACCTCGACGATCGCGATCTCGCAGGCCTCGCGAGCGTCCTCGTCGGCGTCGACGTCCCGGAAGAACTGCTCGATTCCGGCCGCGAGCTCGCGGATCGGCGCCCCCTCCATGGAGCCGCTCGTGTCGACCACGACGACGACCGGCAGGAACGTCGTCGGAGAGGGCGTGAGGTCCGTGGGACGAACGGCGAGGTCCGGTCGAGGTGTCGGCATCGGGAGCGGTCCTTTCGGAGTGTGGCAGTCAACTGGCGTGGGCCGCGATCCAGGCGGTACGCGGGAGAGTGGGGGCGACCTCGTGCGAGCAGCGCCCCGCCCGGAGGTCTTCCGCGTAGCCGTCGAGCAGCGCCGTCCACTCCGACGGTCCGGGGGGCGCGAGCCTGACGAAGGAGTCGACGAACGCCTCGCGGATCGCCGGGGCGAGGTGGCTCCAGAGGCGCGCCGCCGGGCCTCGCAGCCCGAGGGGGACGTCGGACAGCGCGCGCCGCGCGCCGTACGGGAAGAGCGCCTTGCGCTGGTTCTCGACGGGCGTGGTGCCGCCGCGGTGCGCGTACGGGTGCCAGCCGGCCATGACGACGTGGAACAGCACCGTCGCGAGGGCGAAGGCTTCGTGGACAGGCGATCGCAGGACGGTCCGGAGGTCCCTGTCGACGAGGTGCGGATGCAGGTAGTCGACGACGCCGACGCCGCACGCGAAGCCCTCGAGCTGGAAGCTGTCGGCGTCGATGATCGTCACCTCCCGACGCAGGCCGACGATCGCGTTCGCCGGCTGTAGATCGCCGACGAGGGCGCCCACCGCGTGCACCGCCGCGACCCGCTCGACGAAGCCACGCGCGACGGCGACGAGGTCGCGACGGTCGACGGAGGACGACGCGGAGCGCGCGCGGGCGATGAAGCGATCGAGCGACGTGCCCTCTGCGCGGGGCAGCGTGAAGCCGAGGAACGCGCCGGCCGCGTCGACGAGGACCGCACGAGGCCAGGCGATGCCCGGAGGCGCATGCACCTCGCACATGCGATCGATCTTGCGGCGCCGCGACGCGGTCGGTCGCCGCAGCACCTTGGCGACGAGGTCGCTCGATGCGGCCGCGGTGGAGGGCGCCCGCAGCTCGAACACCCACCCTTCTCCGCCCTCGCCGAGGAGCCCGCCGAGCCGGCTGCCCGCGAGATCGCCGCCGAGCAGGACACCGGGGTCCGGGCGCGGCTGGTCGGGCGTCGTCGCGTCGTCGAGTGGTTGGAGGGCGGTTGCGGGCGAGAACACCTCCGTCGGCCGACGTGCCGGAGCGAACCACGGCGCGACCGACGTGCCGACGAGCCTCTCGACGACGACCGTGGGGTGGGCCGCGCGAAGCGCCTCGGCCCACGCGACGTCCTCGGTAACCACGCGCACCTCGAGCCCCTTCGCCACCGCCCTCGTGACGAGCCTCGCCAGCGCGACGCGCGCCGCTCCGACCTCGTGCTCTTCGACGAGGAACGCGCGGCCCTCGCGCCGAAGGGCGTCGACCCACGCCTCGAGCGTGGCCCGCGCGCGTGGGCCACGCGCCGACCTGACGAGCGTGGGCGAAGGCAGCACGAGCCGCATCGACGGCGCCACGGCGAGCTCGTGCTGCGCCCACTCGAGGAAGCGCGGCGTGGCAAGCGCGGAGGTGTCGACGAGCGTGCACGAGGGTTCTGGCATGGCGTGGTGTCCCGCGAAGTGGGTCAGACGAGGACGCGCGGGCCGGAGGTGTCTGACAGGCGAGAGCTCGTCGACGGCGAGGGCTCGCGAGGGCTCGACGAGCTGCTCCGCGCGCCGCCGACCTCGAGGCGTCGCCCGGCGCCGTGGTCGTCCGCGGACCTCGAGCGTGGATGCGTGTCAGCACTCGGTGGCGGTGCGCGTCTCCGTCGGCGAACCCGCCACCGAATCGGAGGACCTCGTGAACAATCGCCGCCTGCTCTCGTTTCAGCGCCCGACGTTCTGGTCGATCCGCCCCGTCCGGCGCCTCTGCAGGGTTCCTGGCTGCCGGGACCTCGCCACCGTTTGGGGCACTTGCTTCGACCACGGCGGGTGACGCTGCCCCGTCGCAACCGGTCGCTCGCCCGGTGGAGTCGGCTGCGAGGTCGCGTCGCCAGCCGACTCGCGCCGCGTCAGCGAACCGAGTCCGCCACCCGGACTCCGCGGGGTCGAGCTCAGGCTGGAGCCCCCTCGGCGCTCGGCCCACGACGGCCTCGTGCCGCTCGCCGCAGCTACGCCCGGGAGCGCCCCGCGACGACGCCCGGCGTCGCTCGGCGCGCTCGCGATGGCGACCACGAGGCGGAACGTCGAGGTGTGCGAGACGGCCGGCGTGTCTCGAAGCAACCCGGAACCAAGACGATCTGCCGTTCGGCAGCGAAGCTGCGATCGCCCGTCGATTCGAGGCGGTTTCGGCCAGCTCCCTGAAGGAGCGAGGCTGGGTGCGCGAGTGCGCCGCCCGTCCAGTGTCTCGAATGCGATGATGCGACACAAAATGCGGGGCACGCGCCGCGAGCGGCTGCCGTCAGCCCGCCCCGCCCGCCGCCTCCCGCGCCTTCTTCCACTCCGCGTACTCCGCCCGCATGCAGTTCCCGCATGGCCGAAACCCGGCCGCCTTCGCCGTCGCCTCGTCGGCGAAGAACACGCGGTGTCGCGCGTACGCGTCTCCCCACCTCCGGATCGCGGAGACCGCCGAGCCGCACGTGAGCTTGCCGTAGATCATGTCCTTGCCATTGCCGCCGAGGAGCCCCGGCGTCGGGCTCTCGCAAGTCCGACCGTCGGCACCGAGCAGGCGGTACGTCTTGCGGACGGCGACCGCCTCGCGCCACAGGTGGTTCACTGGATACGGCGCGGCTTCGATGGCGGCGCGAACGCGGTCGACGACGGCCGGGTGGACGGGCTTGGGGTAGAAGCGCAGCCACTGGTTGCGCGCGAGGGGGCCGGCGAGGAGCTCGTCCCAGGTCAGCGGCCCGCGCTCGGACGGCGGGCCGTCGCCGTCGGCCCCGTCGGCGAACGCGAAGCGGCTCGTCGACCACACGAAGCGGTCCGCGACGCCGCTCTCGACGTCGGCCCACACGTACACACCGCCACCCTCGTATCCAATCTCGAGCACGAGCTCGCGAGCCATGGGGCACCTCCGTCGTCGCGCGGATCAGCGTCGCGCCGGCGCGCAGGGCCCGAGCGTACGCCCACGGGGCGGGTCCGTGGCGGCGCTCCTCGCGGTGCGGACATTGTCGCGCCAGCTCGACAGCAAGTTCGCCCTTCCACTCGCCCGGGCCGTGGCTAGACTCCGGCGCCGCACCGCGCGCGCCCGTCGCCGCGCCCGGAGCGCCGGAGGCTTCGATGCCGCGCATCTTGCACACCTCGGACTGGCACCTCGGCGCGACGATCGAGGGATTCCTCGCCCGCGACGACGACCACCGCCGCTTCCTCGAGTGGCTCACCTCCGCGATCGACGAGCACGCGGTCGACGTGCTGGTCGTGGCCGGCGACGTGTTCGACCACGGTCAGCCCTCGGCCGAGGCGCAGCGCCTCTACTACGGCTTCCTCTCGCGGCTCTCGCAGACGAACCTTCGGAAAGCCGTCTTCGTCGGCGGAAACCACGACTCCGCCGCGCGCCTCGACGCCCCACGCGAGATCCTCGACGGCCTCTCCATCCACGTCGTCGGCGGCGTGGGCGCCGACGAGGCAGCGTGGGAGCGCGCCGTCTGCACCGTGCCGGGGCGCACCGGCGGCGTCGACGCCGTCCTCCTTGCGGTGCCGTTCGTGCACGAGTTCTGGCTCGGCGTGCGCTCCGGCGTCGAGGGCCCCACGGAGGTGGCCGCGACGCTCGCCGCGCGGCTGCGCGAGCGGTATTCGGCGCTGACCGACCGCGCCGTCGCCCTCGGCGGCGGGGCGCCGATCATCGCGACGGGGCACCTGACGTGCGTGGGGTACGAGCGCGACGACGCGCCCGTCGAGATCCACCGGATTGGCACGCTGAACGCCTTGCCTCCGACGGTGTTCGACCCGCGGATATCCTACGTCGCACTTGGCCACCTGCACAGGAGCTTCCGCGTCGCGGACAGCCGCGCACGCTACTCGGGCTCACCCATCCCGCTCAACATCAAGGAGTCCCGCTCGCGCCGCGTCGCGCTGCTCGTCGACGTCGAGCCCGGCGCCGAGCCCGTCGTGCTCCCGCTCGAAGTGCCCGTCACGCGCCACGTGATCGAGCTCGTGGGCACGCCGGCTGCGCTCCGCGAAGAGATCGCCGCGCTGACGTGGGACACGCCTCTGCCGCCGATCGTGCACGTGGCGGCGGTCGTCGATCGGCACGAGCCGGGGATCGAGGCCGAGATCCAGAAGGCGTTCGCCGCGCACGGAGGCGGCCCAACGCTCGCGCGCGTCGTGCAGCGCCCGAGTGCCGGGCTCGCGGGCGAGGACGCCGCCGGGCCCCAGGCGCTCGCGCTCTCCGAGCTGACACCCGAGGACGTCTTCCGGCGGCTCTGTCGCGCTCGCGGGGTCGAGCTCGACGACCGGCTGCTCTCGGCCTTTCAGAGCGTCTCTGCGGCAGCGATCGAAGGGGGGCGAGCGTCGTGAGGTTCCTCCACCTGCGGATCGAGAACCTGGCCTCGCTCTACGGCACGAACGAGGTCGACTTCGAGCACGGCCTCGACGGCGCGCCCATCTTCCTCGTCACCGGGCCGACGGGCGCCGGCAAGTCCACGCTCATGGACGCCATCTCACTCGCGCTCTTCGGGCGCACGCCACGGCTGCGGGAGAAGAAGGGCGACGACGAGACGGACAGTCGCCTGGCGATGTCGCGCGGCACCGGCATGTCCTCCGTCGTGCTGACGTTCAGCAAGATCGAGGGCGGCCGGGCGCGGCGCTACCGCGCGGGTTGGTCGTGCCACCGCGCGCACCAGAAGGCCGAAGGCAAGCTGCAGGACCCGCGGCGTTCCATCGAGCGGTCCGAGGACGACGGCACGTGGAAGCTGCTCGGGTCGGGGCAGCTCGTGAAGGAGTACGACGCGGCGTTCAAGGAGGTGCTCGAGGGGCTGACGGCCGAGGACTTCGAACGGTCCATCCTGCTCGCGCAGGGTGAGTTCACCGCGTTCCTGCGCGCGACCGAGAGCGATCGCGCGGCCATCCTCGAGCGGCTCACGAACACCGCCGTCTACAAGGAGATCGGGCGGCGCGCGGCGGAGCGGCGGCGCGACGCGCAGGAGGCGTACGACCGTGTCCACGGGCTCGTCGCAGGCGTCGAGCTCGCGCCGGAGGAGGACGAGAAGCGCTGGGGCGACGAGCTCGACGAGGCGGCAATGCGCGGCTTGGCGCTTCGCGCGCAGCACGCCGAGGCGGCGGCGGCGCGGCAGTGGGTCGAGACGCGCGCGACGCTCGCGCTGGCGCTCGTCCGCGCGAATGAGGCGGTCGCGGCGCGGCGCAGCGCGATCGACGCGGAGCGCACCGAGCTCGAGCGGCTCGCGGAGGACGCGCGCTGCGGCGCGGCGGCGCCGCTCCTCGAGACGGCGATGCGGCTCGAAGGCGAGCGCGACGCGCTGACGGCGGCGCTCCCGGACCTGCGCGACAAAGTAGGGAAGCTCGCGGCGGATCACGCTGGCGCGCTCGTGACCCACGCGGCGGCAGCCGAGGCTTCGCGCGCGGTGGACGCGCGGGTCGCGGCAGGGCAGCCGGAGCTGGTCGAGGCGCGCGCGCTGCGCCTGCGAAAGGCGGCGGCGGACACCGAGCTCGCGAAGGCGGCGGCCCTCGTCGCGGGCGCCGACGAGCAGGTCGCGGCGCTCGAGCGCGACCAGGGGCACAAGGAGCAGACCCGAAAGGACGCCACTGCCGCACTGGCCGAGGCAAGTCGCGAGCGCGCGAAGGTGGAGGCCGCGCGACCGCTCGTGGAGGAGGTCGCCGGGCTGCGCGTGAAGCTCGAGACGGTCGCGCGCGCGCGAAAGGAGCTCGATGCGCTCGGGGCGAAGCGCGCGAAGGACGCGGCGAAGCACGCGAAGGACGCAGAGGCCCTCGCCAAGCACGGCGAGGCGCTCGCCCGCGCCCAGGGCGAGGTCGCGCGACTCGCGACGGCGCGGGGCGAGGCCGAAGCGGCGCTCGGGGCGGCGCTCGAAGGCTCGGCCGATGCCCGCGCGCGGCGTGACGAGCTGCGACATCGCGCCGAAGCGCTCACCACGCGTGGCGAGGCGCTCCGCGAGGCGCGGCGGATCGACGCGGAGGTCGCGCGGCGGTCGACCGAGGCGACGAGCTTCGCGGAGGAGCTCGACGCCGCTGCCACTGGGGTTCGGAGGCACGAAGACGCGATCGCGGTCGCCTCGGACCAGGCGCGCGTCGCGCGCGAAACGCTCGGGATCCAGGACCAGCGGCTCGCCGATCTGCGCTGGGCGCTCGGCATCGCGGAGCACCGCTCGCGGCTGCGTCACGGCGAGGCGTGCGCGCTGTGCGGCAGCGAGGCGCACCCCTTCGTCGAGGACCGTCGGTTCGCGGATCACGACCGCGAGGTCGCGGCGCGCGTGGCCGAGCTGGAGGCCGCGCACGCCGAGGCGGCGCGGGAGCTCACGGAGGCCGAGGCGCGGCGATCGCGGAGCGAAGCCGATCGGGCGGCGCTCGCGGCGACGCGGGACGCGCTCGCGAATCGTCACGCGGAGTCGACGCGCGCGCTCGAGCGGGCGCGGGCGGCGCTCGACGCGCCTCTCGGGGCGATCGGCCTCGGTGGCGCGGTCGTCGACGGCGCGGCCTTCGCCCGCGTCGAGGGCGAAATCCTCGCCGCGCGCGCCGAGCTTCAGGCCGCGACGACGCGACTCGATGACGTGGAGGCGGCGGTCGCGAGCGGTCGCGATGCGCACGAGGCCGCGCTGCGGGCGGTCGCGGCGCTCGTCACGACGGTGGCCACCTCGCGCGCCGTGCTCGAGGCGCTCGCCGCGACCATCACCACGGAGACGCTGGCGGAGGCCACCGCGAAGGCGGCCCTCGAGGCGGACGAAGGCGCGCTCGGCGACGCGCTCACCATGCGCGGCGTCGCGACCGCGCTTCGCGACGGGCATGCCAATCTCGCGGCCGGAGTGGCCGAAGCCGAGCGACTGGTCGCGGCCATCCGCGCGGCGGATCAAGCCTTCGAGAAGGCGACCAAGGGCGTGGCCGACGCGACCGGGGCGCTCGAGCTCGCCGCCGCCGCCCTCTCGACCAAGCGCGACGACGCGAAACAGCTCGCCACGCTGCGAGCCCAGCGAGCGGCGATCGTGGCCGAGCTCGCCCCCGCGGTCGCCGCGGCGCTCGGTGGCGCGGACCCGGACGAGGTCGAGCGCCACCGCAGCGCGGAGGTCGCGGCGGCGCGCAAGGCCGCCGAGCTCGCCGCCGGGCGCGCGGGCGAGATCGAGCGGGAGCTGGCCGCGGCTCGCACGCGGAGCGAAGGCGTGGAGACGCGCCTCGGCCTCGCGATGACGGCCGCCATCGCAGCGGCGACTGCGCTCGATGCGGCCCTCCAGGTGCTCGGCCTCGCGGACCGCGCCGCGCTCCGTCTGCGTCTCCTGGACGACGCCGAGCGGCGGCGGCTCGCGGCGCGCGAGAAGGAGCTACAGGACGCGCTGACCGCGGATACCGCAAAGCGCGAGGCGGCGATGCAGAACGGCGCCGAGCACGACGCGCGACGGCCCCCGGGGCTCGCCGACGGCCGCGACGCCGCGTCTCTCGCCGAGGAGCTCGCGACGCTCGCGGGCGAGCTCGCGCGCGCGGACGAGGTGGTCGCCGATCGGCGCGTGCGCATCGCGGCGCAGACGGCTGCGCGCGCGAAGCGGGCGGAGCACGAGGCCACGCTCGCGGCGGCCCGGGGCGAGCTCGACATCTGGCAGCGGCTCCACGGCCTCATCGGCGTCAACGAGGGCGAAGAGTTCAAGCGGTACGCGCAGCTCCACAACCTCGACTTGCTACTGGCGAAGGCGAACCACCACCTGCGCGAGCTGGCGCCGCGCTACGAGCTCGTCGGCGCCGAGGCCGCGGGCGTTCGCCGCCTCGCGTTCGCGATCCGCGACCGCTGGCAAGCCGGACGCGAGCGGCCGCTGACCACGCTGTCGGGCGGCGAATCGTTCCTCGTCTCGCTCGCCCTCGCGCTCGGCCTCGCCGACTTCCGCGCGGTACGCATGCCCATCGAGACGCTGCTGCTCGACGAGGGCTTCGGCACGCTCGACCGCGAGACGCTGGGCGCCGCGATGAACGCGCTGCAGGCGCTCAACGCGCGAGGGACGCAGGTCGGGATCATCAGCCACGTCGAGGGGCTGCGCGACGCCATCCCCGCGCACGTCATCGTGGACCGGCAAGGCGGCGGGCGGTCGACGGTGCGGGTCGTCGGCGGGAGGTGAGTGGCCGGAGGACATCGAGGCCGACACCCCGCGTTTCCGAGAGAATGCCACCAACGCTCGCGCGCCCGGCGCGTGAGGAGTGAGAACGATGCGACACCGACTGGACCTCATCGGCGACATCCACGGCGAGCTGCCCGCGCTCGAGAACCTCGGCCGGGAGCTCGGCTACGCCGTCGCCGACGGGTGGCGACACCCGGAGGGCCGACTGCCGATCTTCCTCGGCGACCTCGTTGACCGCGGCGCCCACAGCTTCGAGGTCGCCTCGCTGGTCCGCGAACTCGACCTGCGTGGGCGGGCCCTCTGCTTGATGGGGAACCACGAGTACAACCTCGTCGCCTGGTCGCTCGGCGTGCCCGGCTACGAGAGGCCCAAGAAGTCGAACAGCACGACCATCGCGGAGATCGAGCGGCAGCGCGACGCGTGGCAGCCGCTGCTCGACTGGATGCGGGACCTCCCGCTGGCGCTCGACTTGCCGGACCTCCGCGTCATCCACGCGTGCTGGCACGTCCCGAGCCTCGACCTCGTCACGCCGCACCTGGAGGCGCCCCGGCGGCCGCCGACGGAAGGTGGCACCGCGGCGTGGGTGCGCTCCCACGTCGCCCTGCGATCGCCCTTCGAGGGCGGCTCGCTCGTGGCCGGGCTCCCGGGCGACACCGCCGACCACGACGCCATCATCCCCCACGAAGACCTCATCAAGGGCTTCGAGCTGCCGGCGGAGAAGCCGTTCCGCGACAACGACGGCAAGCTCCGCACGCGCGTCCGCGCGACGTGGTGGTCGAGCGCGCGGGAGCTCGTGCTCACCGACAAGCCGCAGGTGTTCGGGCACTACTGGAACGTTCCCCCCGTCGAAGGCCAGTTCGCGCCGCCCCACCCGTCCGGCCACCCGGACCTGCGCGCGTGGTGCGATCCGCTCGCGAAAGTCTGCCCGGAGACGGGCTCCGTCCCGCTCGAAGGCGACTTCGCATGCGTGGACTTCAACGGCGTCACGAACGCTCGCGCGGACCTCGCCTGCGTGGGCGCGCTGCGCTGGCCCGAGCGCGAGGTGGTCTGGGCGATGGGCCCGAAGACCGCCACGACCACGCCCGGCGCGTCCGACTGACGCGCCCCCCGCACGCACACGCCTCAGGAGCGCCACTTCTGCGGATCCTCGGTGCGGAGCGGCTCCGGGTCCTCGCCGCGGCCCATCGCGTCGAGCGCGTCGTGGACCCGCCGCAGGAAGTCGCGGCCACGCTCGGTGAGGTCCGCGAGCCGCACCGGATGCGCGAGCAGCAGCGCCTCGCGGTGACCCGGGCCGATCAACCAATGCCACTTCATGGTTCCCGTCCCCTTCGTCCCCGCTCGGAGCGGACTCAGTTTGGCTGCGGAAACCGCACCCAGGTCGGGCCGCGCACGAACAGGAGCCCGACCTCCGCGACCCGCTTTCCGGCGCCTTCGAGCACACGCCGGTACGCGTCGAGCTGCAGCGCGTAGTCGCCGAAGTGAGGAATGTCCTCGGGCGCGGCGCTCGTGGCGACGCGACTGCCCGCCTTGAAGTCGACGACGACGAAGCTCCCGTCGGGCCGCTCGATGGTGAGGTCGGTCCTCCCGGTCACGATGGCGCCTTCGGTGACGCCGAGCAGCGGCTGCTCGAAGTGGAGCCTCGCGCCCTCGAGCAGCGTTGCGAAGCCAGGCAGCTCGTCGCGAACGCGGCGCCCGGTGTCGCAGAGCCAGAGCGCCGTCTCGTCCGCCTCCGCACCCGCGAGCCCGTACCGCTCGCCGAGGTACCTCGTCGCCGCCACGGGGCGCGGGTCGCCCTCGAACGCCCACGCTTCGAGCCAGCCGTGGCACAGCTCGCCGACCGTGCGCTCGAGCTCGCCATCGAGCGCATGGGGGCGGGCCGCCGCGCGCAGCGCCGCCTCGCAGAACGCGGCGCGTGACGCGAGGTCGCTGCGGATCGCCTCGCGCTGGTCGTGCGTGAGCTCGCGCGCGAGGGCCGAGGGCTGCGCGATGACGAGCCCCCGCGCCTCCTCCCAGCGCGAAGAGAACGGGCGGAGCCGTGTGAGACACGCACGCTGAACGGGCTCGGCGCGCCGCACGTCGGCGGGGTCCGCGGGTCGAGCGAGGACGAGTTTCGCGAGGTCTGCGCGCCTCGAATCCCCTAACGGCACGACGTGGCCCCGCAGCACCGCCGCGAACGTTCCTTCCTTCGGCTCCTTCGGGAGGGACAGAGTGACCGTGTCCCGAGCGCGGGTGAACGCCACGTAGAAGAGCCGCGCCGCCTCGTCGCGCGCCGCGAGGCCGTCGACGATTCCCCACAGCTTGCCGACGGGGTCGACGACGGCGTCGAGCCCACCTCCCGGATCGCAGCGCACGCCGAAGGGTCCATCGGGGTGTTTCACGGTGGCGACGAGCCCCTCGGAGTCGAGCCGGCTGAGCACGTTCTCGGCGCCGACGATCGCGACGTGCGCCCATTCGAGGCCCTTGGACGCATGGATCGTCGTGACGGTGACGATGTCCGCGCCCGGCCCGAGGCGAACGGGCGGCAGGTCGTCCTGCGATTCGTCGGCGTCCTCCAGCCGGCGACGCACCTCGTGCGGGTCGGTCCCCGCGCCGTCCTCGATGTTGCGGATGAGCTCGAGGACGACCTCGAGCTCGGCGAAGGCCTGGCCGTCGGCGCCCTCGGGTCCGTGCTCCAGCAACGGCCGCCACGAAAGCTCCGCGACAAGCCGCTCGAGCACGTCCGCCGTCGGCTCACGACCGAGGGCTCGCCGAGCCTCGCGGAGGGGCGAGCTCCCGCGCCGGTAGGCACCGATGTCGGCGTCGGGCCACGCCTCCTCCTGGGCCGGGCGGAACAGGGACGCCAAGCCCGGCCCGCCGCGCGAGCGCAGCGCGAGCAGCCCGGCATCCGAGACTCCGATCGACGGGTGCTTGAGCACGCCGACCATGGCCACGTCGTCGGTCGGATCGAGCAGCGCGCTCAGGAATAGCCTCACATCGGTCGCCACCCGCCCAGAGAGCAGCGCCTTGTCCCCGGTGAGCTGCGCGCGAAACCCATGAGCACGAAGCCAGTCGCGAGCGCGCGCCCCACGCGGCCACGACCGGACGAGCACGGCGGCCGCCCCGCGGTCCCCTGCGGCCCGCAGCGCCCGCAGACGGCTCGCGAAGCGATGCACGGCGAGCTCGTCGGGATCGTCGTCCTTGCCCGCATCGACGACGTGAACCGGCTCGGCGGACGCATGGTGCGCCCGAGTCGCCTCGATCGCTCCCAGCGACTCAACGCCATCCATCCCGCCGAACAGGAGCTCTTGAGCCCGCACGAGCTCGGGCACCGACCGCCGGTTGACCTGGAGCGGCTCGGTCGCGATGCCGGGCGTCGCCGCGAGGCGCGCCCAGCCCTCCGGGTCGGCGTCGCGAAAGCGATAGATCGACTGCCGCACGTCTCCGACGAAGAACGATCGGATCGGCGCACCGGGACCTTCGTCGCGCAGGCTCGCGAACGCGCGGTAGAGCGCAAGCTGCGCCGCGCTCGTGTCCTGCACCTCGTCGACGAGCAAGGCGTCGTACCGCGCACGCAACGCGGGCGGGGCGGCCTCGCACAGGGCCGTCGCCGCATCGAGCAGCTCCGCGTAGCCGAGCGCGCCCGCCGACGCCATGTCCCGCAGCGCGATCGTCCGGGCGGCCGCGGCGAGCCGCTCGAGCGCCTCGGCGAGCGCGTCGGCCATCGCCAACGCCCCTTCCGTCCCCCAGGCGGTGTCGATCTCGAGGGTGTCGAACGCGCTCGCGTCCATGCGCGGCAGCCCGATGGCCTCGCTCGCCGTCGCGAAGATCTCGCTCGCCACCGCGCGCCGCTGTGCGCCCACGGCCCCGCCCTTCGCGATGGCAGCCAGCCAGGGGACGAGGCCGTCGGGCGCGGACTCGAGCGGCTCCGAGAGCCAGGCAGCCACCGCGCGATGATGGGCGCTTCCCGGCTTCTTCACGGCGCTCACGCCGAGGTCGCGGAAGAGCGGGTCCTGCGCCGCCACGCGCGACCGCAGATCGGCGGCAATCGCGTCGCGGAGCGCGACGGCCGAGACGCGCTTGATGGAAGAGCGGCCCGCGAGCGCCGCGATCGACCTCGTCACGTCGGCGACCGTCGCGTGGCGGAGCAGGCGCTCCGCGTCCTCTCCTCGAGCCTCCAGCACCTCACGCGCAGCTCGCTCGTACGCGGCGCCGTCCGCCGACAGCTCGACCCCATCGAGCCACGCGCGACCAGCGCCTGGGAGCGGGACGTACGCGTCGAGGATCTGCTCGCGCAGCATCCGCTGGAGGAACGCGTCGACGGTGCCAATCGGCGCGCCGGCGAGCTTCGAAAGCGCGAGTCGCGCCCGCTCCGGCGAGGGAGCCGCCGCGCGATAGATGTCCAGGTCGGCGAACACCTCGAGCCCGAGCACGCCGCGCAGGACCTGCGAGACGCGCTCGACGAGCTCGGCGGCGGCCTTGCGCGTGAACGTGATGGCGACGATGCGGTCCGCGTCGAAATCACCCAGGAGCTGCAGGTACTCCTTCACGAGGCGCGTGGTCTTGCCGGAGCCGGCCGGAGCGCTGACGAGTCGAGCGTGCTTCACAGCGTCACCCCCTGCGTGCCGCGATGGCGGCATACGTCGACGAAGTCGCAGTAGCTCCCCTCCTCTTTCGGACAAGCGGAGGGGTGCGGGCGCAACGTCCAGTCACCGTCTCGAGCGCGATCGAGAACCGCGCCGAGCGCCTGTCGCGCGCGCTCGAGCGACTCCCCCGTCGCCTCGACGCTGACGCGCCCCTCGCGCACGAAGTCGTACGTGAGGCGGGCGACCTGGCGGGCGGGGATCGACGACGCAGCGGGGTCGGCGCCGAGCTGCTGCAGCACGAGCCCGTAGAACGCGAGCTGCGGCGCCGTGAGCCGCTCCAGGAGATCCTGCGCCTTGTGGGGCACCTTGCCCGTCTTGTAGTCGACGACCTCGTACGTCGAGCCGTCACCCGCGCCGTGCTCGATCACCGCGTCGATGCTGCCGCGCACTGCGATGGGCGCGCGCCCGAGCGCGATCGGCGCCACGGGCACGGGCTCCTTGTGCGTGTGGCGCTTGCTCATCGCGCCGAACGCCAGCTCGACGTGCGCCACGCGCGCGTCCGCGCCTGTGGGCGCCGCGAGCGACTCGCGTTCTCGCTCGACGCGCTCACGGAGCGCCCCCACGGGCCCCTCGGCGGCCGGCGACGCGAGCCACGCAGCCACACCCGCTTGCTTGCCCTTCGCCACCTGATTCACGAGCAGCGCAGGATCCGCGAGCAGGGACGCGCCGGCGAGCGCCGCGTCGACCGCCGCGCCGAGGCCCTTCGTCCGCGCGTCCTTCGCACATTGCCCTTCGAGCGCGCTCCACAGCGCCGCGTACTCGGGCCACTTCGCGGCGCCCCCGACGGCCTCCCTCCGAGCATCGCCGACGACCGTGGAGACCCGCGTCAGCCTCGCGTCGAGCCAGCGGCCCCAGTGCGCGCACCACCGCTCGGCCTGCGCATCGAGCGCTGTCCGCACGGGGTCGCCCGGGCCGAGGTCGAGCTCGACCGCGAGCTCCGCGAAGGCCGCTCGCGTGCCGCGTCGGAGGCCCTCGAGCATCGCGGCGCGCTCGGCCTCGTAGACCGCGTCGGGCACGACGAACGACCGCCCGGCGAGCGCGTGCTCGAGCGCCGCGTGCGCTTTCGTCCCGACGTCGCGGGCGCTGGCCTCTTCCTCCACCTCGTCTCGCGAGCGCAGGCGCAGGCCCGTGACGCAGAACGCGCGGTACAGGCAGAGCGCGAAGTGCCCGAGCTCCGACGCCGAGAGCGTGAAGCCGTCCGGCAGGCCGTCCTCGCCAGCGGGGTGCTTGCCGACGCGCCCGAGCAGCGGGAGCACGTGCGACGGACGGGCCGGGACCGCCTCGAGGTACGCAGACAGCGGGTCGCCCTTGCCGGGTACGGCCCTCGGGGTCTCGACCGGCGGCGCGGGAGCGTCCGTGAAGCCGGCGCCCGTCCTCGCCCACTCGGCGTCGAGCTGCGCCGCGAGCGGGTCGGCCTCGCCCCCCTCGCCGAAGGCGCGCAGATCGTCGAGCTCTGGGATCGCCGCACCGACCGCACCGTCGGCGCGCGGGAGGTCGCGGCCGTAGGCGCCGCCGAGCGAAGCCTCGTCGAAGAAGACCTCACCGGCCAGGTCCACGGGGAACGCGACGCGTCGCCCGGACGCGTCGTGCTCGGCGAAGAGCGCGACCGCCTCGCCGGCCCGGGCGACCGCCCACCGCGCGAGCGCGAGCCGCTCCTGCTGCGCCGCGAGGCCCGATGCGACCCCGAGCACGCGCGCATCCTGCTCGCGGAGCAGTGGATCGGGTGGAGGCACACGCGCGAGGCCCTTGTCGTGCACGCCCGTGAGCACGACGAGCGAAGCGTCTCGCCCGTCGTACTCGCGGTACTCGAGGATTTGCGCGCCTTCGTGCACCGCGCGCCGCGACACCGATCGGTCGAGCACCTCCCGCACCGCGTCCTCGGTCGCGGGGACGGCGCCGGCCACCTTCAGCGACGCCAGCATCGCGCGCCCGACCGGATCGTCGCCCCAGAGCCCCACCTCGGACAGGCATGTGGCGAGGGCGTGCAGCGTCCCGCGGTTCGCGGCGTGCGCCATCCGCTCGAGCCGCACGCGAAGGACCGCCGCGCTCTCCCGCCGAACGCGCGAGCCCTCGTCGCCTTGCGATTGCAGGCGCGCCTCGAGCTGACGCACACGAGCGACCCACCGAGCGAGCGGCGCACGGAGAATCCGAGTCTCGGCGACGAGCTCGTGAGCATGGCGCGCGCGAAGCCTCGCGGGTCGCACCGCTGCCGGTGACTCGGGCATCGCGGCGGCGCCCTCGTCGACCTCGCCGTCCGCCTCGTCCTCGGCCGGCTCTGCAGCGTCCGGCACGTCGTCGTCCGCGCCGGCGTCGCCGAACCGAGGCATGCGCGTCGAGAGCACCGGGCTCGTGAGCAATCGCAGGAGGTCGTCCGCGGTCAGGGGCGCCTCGCCGTTCGTCGCGAAGAGCGGGACGAGCACGGCAATCGCCGCCGCGAGCGCATGGCTGCGGAGCGGGACGGGCGCGTCGTCGGCGACGGCGATCCCGTTGCGAGCGAGCGCGGCACGAACGCGCCCTGCGGTGGCCGAGTCCGGTACCAGGACGACGGCGTCGTCGACCCGAGCGCGTCCCGCGAGCAGCCGCGCGACGGCGCGCGCCTCCGCGGTGACGTCGAGCACGCGGTGCACACGGAGAGCGCGGTCGCCGAGACGCGCCTCGCGATCGGGACCGCGGGTGCTCGTCAGCACGCTCGCGCCGAGCCGCGACAGCAGCACCCGCTCCGCGTGTCCGAGGGTGCCAGCGAAAGAGCAATCGCTCGCCAGCCCATCGCCGAAGCCGACGGCGACCACGTGCCCGCGAGCCCGGGACACGAGGCGGCGAGCCGCGATGGCGGGACCCGGGCGCCCGAACCCCGTACCCGCCAGCGAGGCGAGCTCCGGCGAGAGCCCATCGAGCGGCACGTCGAGCGCGCGCGCGACGTCGACCTGCTCGACGCGGTCACGCAGCTCCGCGCGGAGCCGCGGGCGATCCGCGAGAGTCGCGGCCCACGGGTGCGAGCTCGGCAGCGCATCGACCCCGGCCGCGGCCACGGCGGCCGCCACTCGGCCGAGCACCGGCGGCGCCGACTCCGCGAGGAGCCCCCCCAGCGTCGCGACCTGCAGCCCGAGCCAGCCTCGACGCCCACCCGAACGCGCTTCCGCGTCGAACGCGCGCAGAACCGCGCGCAGCGTCGCCTGCGTCCGACAGACCACGAGAACGTCATCGTGTGCGCCAGCGTGGGCGAGCAGGGGAGAGAGCCAGCGCATGAGAGCCTCCGAGGGCGGCGTTGAGGAGCAGAGACGGCGGTGGGCCGCGCGCGGGAGCGAAGGTACGCCTCATCGGGCCGACGTGGCGCCGTCCGATTTCGCCGGCGGCGAGAACGACAAGCCGGCCGGACGGCTCGTTGTTGCTCGCGAGGCGGCTCCCCTCACTCCTCCAGCGCGAACGGCACGCTCGGCAGCTGCACGAGGCCGCCGACGCCGCCGTGCACGACCGCCGCCCAACGCGGGTCGTCGGCGTCGACCGTGGGGTTCAGGCTCGCGATCCAGTCGCCGACGACGAGGAACTCGAACGCGAGCGAGCCGATCCTCATCCGTGGCCGCAGGTCGAAGCCGATGAACGGCGCGAGCTGCCCGAGCTCGGCGTCGGCGCCGTCGACGAGCGCCGTCATGAACGCCGCGACGATCGGCTCCGCGCCCGGCGCGATCGGCGTGACGAGCGCGCCAGTCCCCGACGCGGCCGGGACGGGTGGCGTCGTGCCGAGGTACATCGGGAAGAGCGCAATGCCCGTCTCGTACCGGCCGGGCTTCCGCTCGCGGAAGTAGGTGCCGACGAGCAGCGACGCGTCGGTCGTCTTGCCGACGATGCGCGCCGCCGCCGCGGAAGCCCTCGCGCGGTTCGCGGCCATGTTGGCGTTCGCGACCGCGGGCGGCCCCTCGACCTGCTGGAGCTTGAGGCCCCAGACCTCCTGCTGGCCGCGCTGGAAGATGATGCCGTACGAGAGGGAGTCGTCAGGGTTCTTCAGGCGGACGACGCCGTTCGGCCACGCGTTCGCGAGACGAAGGAGGTCGTCGGGCGCGGGCTCGAGGTCGAGGCGGAGATCGCCGTAGCGGGTCGAGAGGACGCGGGATGCGGACATGGTCGACTCCTTGGTCACGGCTTGCGCCCGCGAACCCACGCCTCGTGCGCCGCGCGGTACTGCAGGATGCGGCGAGAATCCACGCGACGCGAGACGTCGTCCGCCGGACGGTTACGTCGCGTCGAGCCCAAGCGCGCGAGCGTCCGCGAACACCCCGGCGACGGTGCTCGGGCTGACGCCGAGCGCGCCCGCCACCTGGCTGCGGCCCAGCGCAAGCTTCTGCCTGAGAATCTCTCGGACATGCTGCATCGGGAGTCTCTCTGTGGGCATGCCGACATGTTGACGGCGGTGGCAGAAGACCCCAGGAGCACGTCACCCGACGGGTGATCTCGAGCGCCGTCTTGTGCGATCGCGATGCCGCGTTCTGTGTTCGCGATGCGGCGTCTTGTGCGACCGCGATCAGGCGTCGCGCGCCCGACCGCAAGGAGCGAGCAAGCTCTATCGAGACGGGTGCGACCGACGCCCTGCATCGCACGATGGGCACATGCGACGCGCAAAGAGCGTAGATCCTGTAGCGCGCACACAGCACAATGCTCGCATTCCAGCGTGAGCGCGTGCCGCACTTCTCGGAAGCGCTGAGCGTGCTCGAGTCGGCGCTCGCGGCGGAGGAAGCGCACCTGGTGCGACGGGGCCACGACGCGGCCCATGTGCTTCGCCGGTGGCGGCGGGCACGAGGGGCGAGGCCTCGAGGGGCTCGCCGACGCGAAGCGCACGCGAGCGCGGCGAGCATGCCGCCTACGAAGCGAGGCGAGCGCAGGACGAGGCCGTCACAGAAGCGCGAAGTCGCGGCAACGCACCGCGCCATCCGCGCGCGAGCCGGCCTGCCGCGCGGCGAGGTACTCGGCCGGGTGGACGAGCGCGAAGTCCTCGAAGCGCGCGCACAGCGAGCCGCACGAGGCGTCGGTGCACGCGGCGCAGGGCAGCCTCGACGGTTGCTATCTCGCGCCTGCGAAGCTGTGACCCGCGGACACGACGATCGGGTCTTGGTTCGGGCGGGAAAGGCGCGTCGGCATAGAGCGGGCGATCGGCATGCGTCAAAGCGGAGCAGCGCGCTTGTCGTCGAACCTGCACCCAAGCGACAAGAACGACCACCCCGTTCAAAAGCGTGAAAGCGCCACATCGGGACCTCTTGACTCGGACGCACAACTGGCCCAACAGGCACGGGGGTGAATCGAGCAAGCCTTCGCCGGACGATGAGGAATCGCGCTCGCGCGCCCGGGCATCACCGCCCAGGAAGGTGGCCGGTCCGCTCTGTCCTGCCCTGAGACTGTCAGACCCCAACCGGACGTCCCCTCAGCAGACCGACCGCGCCGACCGAAATCACGTCGACCCGCGGAACGTACGACAACCCACATATAACGTCCCCGGAGAACACATGCACGACTCGGAGCACCTCGTCGCTGAGCTCGAACGAATCGCAGCCGTCGACCTCGGCGACGACTGGGTCGCCACCCTCCGCGACCGCGTGCGCGCCACCCGCGACGGACACAAGGCCCGCATCGCCTTCATAGGCGCTTTCAATGCCGGCAAGTCCTCGCTCATCGACGCTGTCCTCGGCGAGCCCGTGTTGCCCCGCGACGCCACGCCGACCACCGCAGCGATCGCCGAGGTGCTCCGTGGTCCCATGCTGCGATTCGTCCGCGTGGACGAGATCGACGGGCGGGACATCGAGACCCCCATCGACGCACAGACGTTTGCCGCAGAAGCCCGGCGATCGTCCGCTGAGGTACGGCGACTGCGGGCCTATTGCCCCGGCGTGAGCGTGCCGGACGACGTCATGCTCTGCGACACACCCGGCGTGGACTCGCTCGACGCCGCGCACGCGGAGGTCACGTACTCGTACTTGCCGACGGTCGACGGCGTGGTCGTCGTGGTCGATGGCGAGCGCGGTCTCACGCAGTCGGACGAGACGTTCCTGCGGTCGGCTCTGCTCGAGCACACCCGGGCGAGGATGGTCGTCGTGGTCACGCACCTCGACGCCAAGACACCGGCGGACCGGGCAACCATCGTCGACAGCGTGCGCGCCGCAGTCGAGCGTGCAGCAATCGACGCACCCGTCATCGGCGCGAATCCGGCGGGCGCGCTCGAGTCGCCCCCGACGGCCAGCGTCGACGACGTCCGGGCGCTGCTCGACGAGCGCTTCTACCGCAACGTCCGAGCCCTGCGCGAAGAGCAGGCGCATAGGATGGCACTCGCCGGGGCGACAGAAGCCTCGACGAAACTGCGCGAGCTCGCGCGCGCGCTCGCGCTCACCGATCCGGAGCTGGAACGACAAGCTGCCGCGGCGGAGGAGCTCCGGCGCACCGTGGTGGACGAGCGGTCCTCGCTGCACGTCGAACTCGGGACACGTCGAAGGCGGCTGCTGACGGACCTTGAGGCGAGGCTCAGCAAGCTTCGCGACCGCGCCACCGCTCGGGCGGAGGGGTACCTCGCCGCGGCGCGCGACCTCGAGACGGAGGCGCCGCGGGTTGGCGCGCGCGTCACGGCCGACCTCGCTCGCGACGTCGAGGAACTCTACGCCGGCTGGCTCCGCCCGCAGCTCGCGACGTACGCGAGCGACGTGCAAGCCGCGATGGGTGCAGATCGATCATAACGGTAATGTTTACCGTCACTTGAACTGCTTTTCGTGAAGACAAACCGGGGCCCCATGGTTAGGTATTGGGTGTCAAAGTCCATACCTACCAAAAGGCCCCGATGAGCACAGCGTACCAGC
>CAIVJW010000314.1 GCA_903906315.1 uncultured delta proteobacterium
CCCTCCGCCGCGCTGCCATGCGCCGCTCCGACCCGTCAATCGATAGTGAACGACTTCGACACGGCCACCGGAGCGCCGTCGAAGGGTGGGATGTGCGCGCCGCGGAACGCCGCTGCGACGCATGCGCCAACCGACGTGCCTTCGAACTGCTGGCCTTCAACGATCGCCGAAGTGACGTTCCCACTCGTCGGGTTGAACGTGACCTTGACGCGACCGCTGCCTTTGGGGCCATCCGCCGTCTTGCAGGACTTGGCACCCCCCGCCGCGCCACCGAGGGACGCGGCTGCAGCACCACGGTTGAACTCCCCGGGGTCGGCTGCCGGAGAGACCGGCGTAGGCGGCTTGGCTGCAGGCTCCGGCTTGGTGGGTGCGGCCGGACCGGGTCGTGGCGCGCTGGCGACCGGCTTCGGAACGTCAGGGCCGACTTCTTCCGTTCCGTTGGGTGCAGCCTCGGTGGCGGCAGACTTTGCGCTCGGCGAATCGGTCGGCGCTGCCGTGACGGTCAAGGCGCTCGTGGTCGCCGCCGTCGTTGCCGGGGCTGTTGTCGCCTGCGACACGATGAACACCCCGAGCAACACCACGCTCGCGAAGCCGACACCGCCGAGCACGCCGAGCCTGATGGTGCTCATCGGTAGCGGCTGGCGCGCGGGTTCGCTGGGCGGGACGACCGCGGAGCTCGGCCCCAGAAAGGTGCCGGCATTGAGCTGCGTGCCGAGCGGCGCGCCTGCGGAGGCGGACTCGGGTTGCGGTGGCGGAAACGTTGGCGTCTTGCGTCTCGGCGCTGCGCGCTGGCTCGGATCGAACGTGCGCACGTCGACCATCGTTCCGAGATCCGGGCCACGAGGTGGTGCGGGCGGAGGCGGCGCGGGCTTGGGTAATGGCCTCGCCGCTTCCGTCCGCGCCCTTCCGGCAACCGCGCGCAGCGCCGCGCCGAGCTCCCCCGCCGTCCGGTACCGCTCCCCCGGCATCAGCGCGAGCGCCTTCGCGCACACGGATTCGAGCGCGTCCGACACGTTCGCGCCGAGCGCGCGCGGCGTCGGACGCTTCGGGCTCAACGCTTCGAGCGTCAGCGCGCCCTGGCTCTTGCCCTTGTACGGCGAGCGACCCGCCAGCGCGAATCCAATCACCAGCCCCATCGCGTGAACATCGGTGTGCGGACCCGTCGCTCCGTGCTCGTCCGGCAAGAACTGTTCGGGCGCGCCGAAGACCGGACTGAACGCCGCGAACGTGCTCGTCAGCCCCGTCCCTTTCCGCGCGGCGTCGTCGCCCTCCTGCATCACCTTCGCGATGCCGAAGTCGAGCACCCGCAATCGAGGGCGACCGTCGCTGCCCTTCGTGACAAAGAGGTTCTCGGGCTTGATGTCCCGGTGCGCGATGATCTGCCCCGCAGCGCCGTCGTGCGCCTTCTCCAGCGCTTCGAGCACGGGATCGAGCAGCGCCAGGGCCTCGGCCTCGGCGAGCGCGCCCCGCGAGCTCACGTACGCGTCGAGCGTCTGGCCCTCGAGCCACTCCAGCGCGAGATACGGCACGGCTTCGCCGCGCAGCATGACCGCCCCGAAGTCGTCCACGCCCACCACCGCCGTGTGAACCTCGGCGAGCTTGCGGATGAGCTTGCCTTCAGCGACGAACCTCCGCACAAACGACGCCCGCACCTCGCCGGAGAAGTGCGACGGCACCTTCAGTAGCTTGATCGCCCGAGGCTCGTCGAACGTCGTGTGCGTCGCTCGGTACACGACGCCAAACCCGCCCTCGCCGACGCACGCGTCGATGCGATAGCGGTTCTCGAGCACCTGACCGAGGAGGCCGAAGGGGTCGCTCACGCGCCGGAGGATGCGGCGAATTCGCTTGCGACACCTGGCCGATTCGTTGACAAGAAGTTCGCGTTTGCCGAGGAACCCGCCCCGCGCACGCGCCCCAAACAGGCTCGCGAGAGCCCCAGAAAAGGAGTGACCGCATGGACAAGCCGAGGAGCGACACCCCCACTGACGCGTATCGCGAGCACGCCGCGTACACCGTCGCA
>CAIVJW010000315.1 GCA_903906315.1 uncultured delta proteobacterium
CGCGCGCGAGGGCCGCGGCGTCGGTCGCGGCGGCGTCGTCGGCGACGCGCCGGGGGCTCGAGCAGGCGGCGGGGAGCACGCCGACGCATACGGCGAGCGCTGCGAAGGTGACGAGCTGCGGGGAGGTCGCGCGGGGCATGGGCGGCGTGCTTACTACCACCAACGCGGTGAACGTGGCGTCCGGGGACGCCGCCAGGAGCCACCGCGCGAGCGGCCCCCGACGCTCGCCGCCGAGAATCCGGCACCGTGGTGGCGCCCACCAGAAGGGGGCGCGCGCGCCCGCCCGGGCGCCGCAGACGGGCGGCAATTCCCCGCCCAACGAACGGACCGTGTGCCCCAACACTCCACCTGACCCCCGCGACCGCGGACCGCCAATTGCAATGGGCGCTGAGCAGCGCGGCTTCCGGCCGGGGTGGCCCGGCTCGACGCCGCCGGTCGCCCCCTTCGCGGTCCCTCGACGGACCGCCCCCTCGCCGACCGGAATGCCAACGTCATGAGCTCGCTCGGCGTGGATCTCGGGACCACCGCTCTACGCGGCGCGATCGTCGCCGACGGCGAGGCGGTGCTGCTCGAGGACCAGGGCGGCTCGAGCGCCTTCCCGGTCGAGGTGTCGCTCGACGGCGGGCGCCCGCGAGCAGGCCGCCTCGCGAGCGCGCGCGCGGCCACGGCTCCGGAGCGCTGCGTGATCGAGGTGAAGCGGCTGCTCGGGCGGAGCCAAGCCGAGGTGGAGCGCGCGCGGCCCGACCTCTGCGGCCGAGTCACCACGCTCGAGGGAGGCGCGCTCGCGCTGCTCGTGGACGGCCAGCCGATCCGGATCGAGGACGCCGCCGCGACGGTGCTCGATCAGCTCGCCGAGGCCGCGGCGCGATCGTCGGGGCAGGCTGCGCGGAGCGTCGTGCTCGCCGCGCCGGCCTGGCTCGACGGCGCAGGGCGGGGCGCGCTCCGGGCCGCAGCACGCAAGGCGGGCCTGCCGGCGATCGCCATCCTCTCCGACGTCGCGGCGTGCGCGCTCGTGCTCGCAACGCGACGTCGTCACCTGCGCGTCGGCGCCATCCTCGACGTCGGCGCGGGCGGAGTCTCCGTCGGCGTCGTCGCGATCGGCGCAGGCGGGGTCACGGTGCTCGGCAGCTCGGGCGACGGCACCCTCGGCGGGGCGGACGTGGGACGCGCGGTCGCGTCGCTCCTGCGCGCGCGAATCGACCCGCAGCTGATGCGCGCGGTGAGCGGGCCGGCGCTCGAGGCGTCCCTGCTCCACGCGGCGCGAGCGATCGAGGAGAACCTCGGCACGGCCGATCGCGCGTCGGAGGTCCTGCCGTACGTGCGAGGGCCCGGGGGAGCCCCGGTCGAGGTCGCGCTGTCGCGCGCCGAGCTCGACGCGCTGCTCGAGGGGCTCGCCGATCGCATGGTGCGGGCCACGGAGGCCGCGCTCACGCAGGCGCAGCTGCGCCCCTCGGACATCGAGGTCCTCCACGCGACCGGCGGCGTGGCGCACGCGCTCGTCATCCGGCGCGCGATGGAGCGCGCGCTCGGCCGCGAGCCCCGATTCGACCTGCCAGAGGGCACGATCGCGTGCGGGGCCGCGCTCCGAGCCGCTGCGCTCGAGGGCGAGATCGCGGGGATCGACGTCGACGACCGCGAGCCGACCCGGGCGCCCTCGCCCGCGAGGCCGCCTGCGCGCCGACTCGACGGCGCGTGCGTCCTCGGCCCGCCGCGCGCGCTCACACCGGAGCCCCACGCATTGGCCCCGTCGTCGCCCGCGGCGCCGCAGCCCCTCGCCGTCTCGCCGCCGCCCGCGCCCACGCCCGAGCCGCCCACCGCGTCGCCTCCGCGCCGCGCGACGACGCCGCCGAGGAGCGGGGCGAGGACCGCCGCGGAGCCGAGCCTGCGCGGTCACCCCACGGGGCGCATCGCACGGCCCACGACCGCGACCGCGTTGATCGAGCTCGCGGCGACCCGCCCGGTCACCCCGGCCGACCTCGACCCGATCGCGCTGCCGGTGCTGCTGCTGCGGCTCGCGGCTCGCGCGTCGGTGAGCGGCCTCCTGCGCCTGACCTCGGGCAGCGCGAGGGTCGAGATCGCGATCGAGGCTGGGGTCGCCCACCTGACGAAGGCCGATCACGCCGCGATCACGCACGCGTTCGCCTGGCCCACCGGCACGTACGCCTTCGAGGAGGGCGAGCCGAACACCGCTCACCGGCAGCCGGCGTCGATGGTCTCGCTCGCCTGCGAGGGGCTGCGCGCCGCCCTGCGCGGCTGGTCCGCCGAGGAGCTCGAGGTCGCGCTCGCCGATCGCCTGGATCGCGCGCCGATCGCCGCGCACGCGAGCCAGCAGCGGCTGAGGCACCTCGGGCTGTCGGGCGCGGAGCGGAGGCTGATCGAACACGCGACCGACGGCGCGGCCTCGGTGCGCTCGCTGGCCGCGCACGGGGGCGCAGGGAGGCACACGACGCTCGCGCTCGTCGTCCTGCTGTCGCTCTTCGACCTCGTGCGGTTCGGCCCCGTGACCGACCACGCCACCGAGGGCCTCGCGGTCGAGCTCGACCGGCGCGCCTCGCGCGGGGCGCTCGCCAACCACTTCGATGCGCTCGAGGTGCACTGGAGCGCGCTCGAGCCCGAGATCGTGGCCGCCTACCGGGCGCGGTGCGAGGCCGTCGCCGAGGGCTCGCCGTGGCGCGCCGCCAACCCGACCGCGTGCGACCGCATGCGCGCCCGGGCCGACGCGGCGTGGGCCGTCCTCGGTGATCCCGTCACGCGTGCCGCCCACCGCGCCGACGCCTACCCGCTCGACTTCTTCGCGGTCTGCGACCTGGCCGAGAAGAGCGCTGCGGTCCTCGATTTCCGGGGCGCAGAGGGCGAGGCCCGGAGCCAGCGCGCGGTCGCTCACGAGCTCGCCGCCTCCGACCACGGCGGCGGCCCGAGGGTCATCACGATGGAGCAGCTCCTCGCGGCCGACGTGGCCCAGGCGCGGTCGTCGGGGGACTCCCGCGGTGGCTGAACAGCGCACGGAGGATCGTCGGCCGAGCCCCCAGGGGCGCTCCGCAAACCGGGGACTCCTCGCGGTTCTCCGGCCCTCGGCGGTGCGTCCGTCTCCCACTGCGGTCGGCCCTCCCGCCGGACTCCGGGCGTGACGCGCCCGAGCGGGCTCGGCGACCCTGCTATGGTGACGCGGTGAGCAGCGCGAGCGACGGGGCGGGCTGGGTCCACGGGTCGACGGCGGTCGCGTGCGCGGCGGCGCTCGCCGGGGCGGCGTGCAGCGGCGCGCTCGGATCGACGCCCGGCGGCGGTCCGGGGGCCGGCGACGCGGGCGCGACGACCACGGGCGACGGCGGACACGCGGGCACCACGAGCGGGTCGGGGACCGGCGGCGCCACCGGACGCGGCGGCGCGGCGCAAGGCGGCGCGGCGCAGGGCGGCGCGGGCGGCGGCGCGGTCAGCCAGGTTCGCTTCGCGGTCATCGGCGATTTCGGCGCGGACGGCTCGGCGGAGAAGCGCGTCGCCGACCTCGTCCGCGGGTGGAGCCCGGACTTCGTCCTGACCGTCGGCGACGACAACTACCCCGCGGGCGCCGCGTCGACGATCGACGCGAACATCGGCAAGCACTACGCCTCCTTCATTGGCAATTACCACGGCGCCTACGGCCCGGGCAGCGACGCGAACCGCTTCTGGCCAATCCCCGGCAACCACGACTGGATGGCTTCCGGGCTCGCGCCGTACCTCGACTACTTCGATCTCCCGGGCAACGAGCGCTACTACGACGTCGACTTCGGCCTCGTGCGCGTCTTCGCCCTCGACAGCGACCCGAACGAGCCGGACGGCTTCGACGCGGCCTCGAAGCAGGCGAAGTGGCTCGAGCCGCGACTCTCGGCCTCGAAGGCCTGCTACGACGTCGTGACTCTCCACCACGCGCCGTACTCGTCGGCCTACCACGGCTCGACGAAGAAGCTGCGCTGGCCCTTCGAGGCGTGGGGAGCCGACGTCGTGATGGCCGGGCACGACCACACCTACGAGCGCCTCGAGGTCGGCGGCATCCCGTACTTCGTGAACGGCCTCGGCGGCGCCTCGATCTACCAGTTCAACGCCGCGCTGCCCGAGTCGAAGGTGCGCTTCAACGACCGCCACGGGGCGATGCTCGTCACCGCGACGCGCGAGTCGATCACCTACCGATTCGACGACGACCAGGGCAACACGGTCGACGAGCACACGGTGGTGAAGATCTGCCCGTAGAGGGTGGCGCGCTTCGCGGGGACCGCCGGAAGCCACGCGAAGTAGCGGCCGGACCCGGGCTCGCCAGGACGGCGCGCGGAGCCCCTCACTTCGCCGGCGGGCGCGCGGACCGCGCCTTCACGCGCGCCGCGCCCGGCCGTGCGCCGCGATCCGCCCGGCGAGCGCCTCGCCGAGCGCGTCGAGGAACGCCCCGTCCCACGGCGGCCCGCCCGGCCACCGGGCGCGGACCTCGTCGGCGATCGCCCGATCCCACGCGCCGTGACGCGCGACGAGGGAGTCGAGCGCTCGGCGCGCCCGCGCGGCCGTGCGGTCGCCCTCGCCCTCGCCGCCCGCCGCGAAGCCGTCGTCGCAGAGGTAGTGGTTGCACGTCGCCGCGCGCCGATCGGGCGGGATCGTGCAGCCCGCCGGGCCGTGATAGACGCAGCGACGCGCGTCCTTCGCGCCGCTGGGCGCCTCGACGCGCGCGATGTTCAGGCCGCGCGGGCCCGGGCGGAGGCGGCCCGCGGCGATCTCGCCGATCAGGAAGTCGCGCCCGCCGCGCAGCACGACCCGGCCGACATCCGACCACTCGACGCCGGGTGGCGCGGCGCAGCAGCCCGCCTCGCCCTGCGGACAGCGCGCGCAGAGGTCCGACCCGACGAAGGTGTCGACCCCCGCCACCACGAGCCGCACGGGGTGGCGCGGCGCGGGCGCGGCGTCGTCGCGGGTCGCCATCGACGAACGCGCGGTCAGCGGCCCATGCAGGACAGCACGTTCGCGCACGGGTAGCGCGTCGCGCACTCGACCTTGAAGCTCGACGGCGCCTTCTGGCAGCTGATGCCGACGTCCTCGGCCGTCGACGGGTCGGTCGCGATGACGCACGCCGCGAGGCGCGCGCACTTGCCAATGACGTCGGTCGGTAGGTTCGCCTGCGGGCCGCCCGCGAGCAGGTCGAGGCGCTTGCGCGCGGGGCCGAACGAGGCGGGCAGCGGGCCGCAGAGGATCTGCGGGCTCGAGGACTTGACCACGGCCTTGTACATCGCCGCGAGGTGGTTGCACGTCGCGCCGTCCGCGCAGTCGGCCACGAGGAGGTAGGCGTTGTTGAACGTGCGGTCCGCCTGGTGCACCGCGAACGAGACCTCGCCGTGCCCGGAGGGCCGGCCCGCGACGGCCTTGTACTGGAGGTTCACGAGCATCGCCTGCTTCGACCACGGCCAGCCGTAGTCGACCCCGACCGAGGTCGGCGCCGAAGCGAGCATCACGTGCGCGTTCGCGCAGCTCTCCGAGATCGGCTTGATCGACGCCTCCGAGTAGCTCTGCTGCTCGGGCGCCGTGACCGCCTTCGAGCCGCCGCCCGGCGCCGGCGCGACCTGGCCCGGCACCGCGCCCGCCGGCTGCTTTCCGCCGGGCGCGACGCACGCGCCGCTGGCGCAGATCCGGTCGCCCTTGCAGTCGGAGTCCTTGGCGCACGCGGTCGCCGAGGGGCTGCCCTGACACGCGGAGGCGAGGAGCCCGCAAACCGCGACGACGACGATCTCGATCTTCATGCGCTGACCCTCCCGGCCCCCACCGAGCGGGACGCTGCGACCACCGGCGCCGCGCGGCAAGAGCCGACGCCGCGCGGCGAGCGCCGCCACGCCGCGACGAGCGCCAGGGCCGCTCGATCGGAGCTACGTCGAGAGCTCGAGCAGAAAGCCGTGCGCGTCGCCGAACGCCGCGAACGCGCCCCGCGGCAGGCGCAGCAGGCTCTCCGCGAGCCCCGCGCGCACGTCGATGGGCACGTCGAGCCAGCGATCGCGCGCGACGAGCGGCGCCCCGGTCGACAGGCCGAGGCGATGGAGCGGCAGCTCGATCGCAGGGCTCTCGCTGCGCGACGCGGAGAGGTCCGCGCCGATCAGGGCGAGGCGCCCCTCGTGCTGACGCAGCCACAGCAGGAGCCCGTGCTCGACGCCGACCACGTCGAGCCGCCCCAGCCGGTAGAGCGGATCCTTCACGCACGCGAGCAGGCGCTCGTAGAACCGCGCGAGGTCCTCGTCGGGCGCCTCCTCGAGAAGCGGCACCCGCCGCTGCACCGGCAGCTTCTCGCGCAGGCCCTCCATCTGCCCCTCGTGCACGAGCACCGCGCCGGGCACCGCGAAGCTCACGAGCGCCGCCGGGCGCGCGCGCCGCCCGAAGCGCACCGCGGCCCGCTCCTCGTCGTGGTTCTCGAGGAAGTGCACCGATCGCGCGAGGTACTCCGGGTGAGCCTGATGCAGGTACCGCGCGACGTCCTCGGGCGCGCGGCCGTGCGCCAGCAGATCGTAGAGCTTCTTGTCGTAGGTGTGATCGAAGCCGAGCCACTGCAGCTCCGCCTCCTTGTCCCAGTACACCTCGGCCAGGAAGTGGAAGTCGGGCCGGCCCGCGCGCACGGCGGCGATCGCCTCGCGCCACAGCTCGTCGGGGTAGGCGCGATCGAAGGCCTCGCGATCGACGCGCGGGAACCAGTGCGTCCTCACGTGCTCGCGCAGGACGAGCATCGCCATGTCGCAGCGCACGCCGTCCACGCGCTCGGCGATCCGCCGCAGCACGTCGATCTGGTGGGCGCGCAGCCCGGGGTGCGTGTAGTCGAGCTGCGCCGTGTCCGTCCACCCGGCGAAATACGGGTCCTTGCCGTGGGCGAGGCGCCCGCCCGGGTGGTCGAAGTAGTCCGTCGCCTGGGCGTCGCGGACGAACGGGTTCCAGTGGACGGCGAAGCTCGGCTCCGCGGCGAGGATCGGGCTGTCGATCGCAAGGTGGTTCGGGACGAAGTCTGCCATCACGCGCAGGCCGCGCGCGTGGGCGCGGTCGACGAACTCCGCGAGCGCCGCTTCGCCGCCGAGGTCGTCGCTGACCTCGTAGTCGGCGATCGCGTACGGAGATCCCTCGAAATCAGGCTCGATCGTGCGCGACACCGCGACGGACGCCGGCCCGGTGCGCCACAGGCCCATCAGCCAGATCCAGTCGAACCCGAGCGCGGCGGCGCGATCGACGTGCGCGTCGACGAGGTGGCGAAGATCGCGGTGGCGCAGCCGCGCGTTGACCTCGAAGAGCATCATGGCGACGAGGGTGTCCCGCCCTGCCGCGCGCGACAAGAGGCGTGACCCGAGTGGGGCGCGACGCCGCGAGCCCGCGCACCCGGTGCGTGATCGCGCGGGCTTCGGCGCCCGTCCGCGGCGTATGCGCCGAGGGACGCGCCCACCCCGCGCGTGGACGGCGGCCCCCCCAGCAGCTATACCCGCCTCTCATCGCCAACCGAGGAAGCACCGTGCCCCTGACCGGAAAGCAGCGCCGCCATCTGCGTGCGCTCGGACATCACCTCGAGCCCGTCGTGCAGCTCGGCAAGCTCGGCCTCACCGACTCCGCGACGGCCGCGGTCGAGGCAGCCATCGAGCATCACGAGCTCGTGAAGGTGCGGCTCGGCACGGAGTGCCCGAACGACCGGCACGAGGTCGCGGGCAAGCTCGCCGCGGCGCTCAAGGCCGAGCCCGCGCAGGTCCTCGGCCGGACGATCCTGCTCTACCGCCGGCACCCGAAGGAGCCGAAGATCAAGCTGCCGAAGGGCTGATCGGCCGGGTGCGGCGGCGCTGGGGACGGGCGCGCCCTCTGGGGTGGACGACCGCGCCGCGCCCGTGCGGGCAGCGGGCGCGCGGCCCCGCCGATCACCCCTCGGGCGGCACCGCGACGCTCTCGACGACCCACGCGTGGTACGCGGGGTTGCCGATCCCGGCGGTCACCGGCAGCGCGAGGACCTCCGGCACCTCGTACGGGTGCGCGGCGCGGATCGCCGCGGTCAGCGCCGGCACGAGGTCGGTGCGCGTCTTGACGACGAGCATCGACTCCTCGTCGCGCGCGATCGCGCCCTGCCACCAGTACAGGCTCACCACGCCGGGCACGACGTTGACGCACGCGGCCAGGCGGGCCTCGAGGATCGCGCGGGCGATCGACTCGGCCCGATCCGGCGGGGCGCTCACCAGCACGACCGAGAGCGCCGCCTCCCCGGCGCCCTCGGCGATCACCACGGCGCGGCCTTCTGGGCGGCCTTCACGAGCTCGACGAGGCGGCGGCCGACGTACTCCTCGACGTCCGGCGGCGCGATGTGCCGGTCCTTCGCGAAGTCGAACTCGCGCGGCTTGCCCTCGCCGAAGGTGACCTTGAGGATCGCCGAGTCGCGCGCGAGCTCGACGGTCAGCGAGAAATCTCGCAGGCCGAGCCGCAGCTTGTCTGGCTGGTCCTCGAGGCTCGCCTCGAGCTGCTGGTCGCGCAGCCGGTCGCGCGCGAAGCCGAGCGCCTCCTTCGCGAGCGCCACGGACGCGTCGGCCGTCGTCAGGGCCTCCTCGACGCGCTTCTTGTGCTTTGCGGCCTCCTCGGCGTCGCGCTCGGCCTTGGTCTTCGCCGCCTCGATGATCTCGTCTCGCCAGCCTGCCACGGAAACCGCCTCTCTCGTTCCAAGCGAAGGGGCTCGCGCCCCGTGCACCTTCTACCGCTGCGCGGTGCCCGGCGTCACTTCTTCGCGCCAGGCTTCGCCTGAAGCGCCGACAGGTCCTCGGCCGCGATGGCCTTCGGGTTCATGAGCTCGAAGAACGCCTTCCTCGCGAGCTCGCCGGTGTCGCCCTGCTCGTGGCGCAGGGCCATGAGCACGCCCTTCTCCTTCATGAACTTGAGCGTCTCGACCGCGCCCTTCTTCTGCGCGCCGTCCCCGGACTTCGCGGCCTGATAGAGGCGCTGGCGCAGCACGACGCGCGTCTCCGAGTGCGGGCCGTTGTCGAAGCGGAGGTTGTCGAACTGGGCCTGCAAGCGCTGGCGTGCCCACTCCTGCGGCACCTCGGCGACCTTGATGCGGCTGATGGCCTCGGCGTTGGCGACCCAACGATAGAGGTTGCCGCGCTTGAAGTCCTCGTCCGACCAGTAGCCGAACGCGCGGAAGTAGTGGTCCTTGAGGTCGTCGAGCGCGCCCTTGTCGTAGTCGGCGTACATCGCGACCGTGCGCGCCGCCGTCTCGGGCGTGCCGCCGAGGATGAGCGCGATCGCGGCCGCGTTGCGCACCTCGGTGTCCTTCAGCTTCTCGAAGAGCCTCGCCTCGACGCCCGCGTCGAAGCCGGCGACGCCGATCGCGCGGGCGAAGCCCATGCGCACGCCGTTGTCGAGCTCCGGGGTCAGCAGGTCGACGAACTGCGACACCGCGGCGGGCACCGGCTTCAGCGCGAGGGCGGCCGCGTAGCAGGCGCCGATGAACTGCTTCGGGCGATCCTTCTTGCTCGCGAACTCCTTCGCCTTCTTGGCGACCTCGGCCATCTGCTTGTCGTCGGCGATCCACGGGACCGCCTCGCAGGCGGCGAAGCGCGCCTCCTCGTGCCAGAGCTCGTCCTCGATGAGCTCGATCAGCGGCTTGTAGGCGCGGTTGTCGCCCCACTGGGCGAGGCCCTGCGCCGCGCCGTACGCGACCGCGCGCAGGGACATGCCGAGCATCGCGAGGCCGGCGCCCTGGAGGCCGTCCTGCGTGATGTCCATCTTGCGGTCCTTCTTGCGCTTGAACTGCTCGGTGAGCCGGTTGTAGGACGGCTCGTCCTTCATCCAGCCGACGTAGCGGAGCGCGCTCTGCGCCGTCTCGAACGCGGCGGGGAACGGGGGCTGCTGGCCCTCCTTCGGGAGCGGGTCCTTCGGGAACGCCCAGTCGCGCATCTTCTCCTGCGCCTTCTCGGAGCCGACCGCCGCGAGGAAGCGCAGCCCGTTCGCGTGCGGCTGCGGCTTGTCGGTCGACCACTTGAGGACCGACTCCTCGGCCCACTTCTTCAGCTCGACCTTGGACTCGGGGTGCATGATCGCGAGGTCCGCGAGCATGCGCGTCGCGACGACGCGCGGCAGGTCCGTGCGCGACATGTGGCCGCCCTCGTCGGCCTCCCAGAAGCGGGTGAGCTGGTAGAGGTCGCCGGGCTCGATCTTCACGCGCTCGCCGAGGTACTTCGCGCCGCGCACGTCGCCGATCTCGGCCAGGCGCGTCCCGGCCTCGCCCTTCCAGTGCATGGGCGGGTTCTTCGCCTCGACCCACTTCACGAGCGAGTCGGCCGACCGCGGGTCGGCGAGGTCGCGCAGCATCTCCAGGATCTGCTTGGTCTGGAACCAGGCCGTCTCGGGGGGCTCGGCCGTCACGCTGTCGAGCGCGATGACGAGGCCCTCGCCGCCGATGCCGTCGCGCAGCGCCTCGAGGAACTTCTGGCGGCTCGCCTTGTCGGCCGCGGCGAGCGCCTTGAGCAGCGGCGTGCGCGCCGACTCGTCGCCGATCTTGCCGAGGCCGTTGGCGGCCTCGCGCCCGACCTCGACGTCCGGGTCCTGCACGAGCTTGACGAGCGCCGGCGTCCACTTCGACTCGGCGTTGCGCGAGAGCACGGTCGCGACGAGCTGACGCACCGACGAGCTCGGGTCGCCGGCGAGCTTGGCGAGCTCGTCGAGCGAGACCAGCTTCGACAGCGACTCGGTGTCGAACGCGGCGCCGCCGCCGAGGCGCTCGACCTTGGTGAGGAAGCCCTTGCGGTACTGTTCCATCGCCGCCGTGAACACGGCCGGCTCCTTCAGCGAGACGAGCGCCCAGACGATCTGCGGGCGGTCGCTCTCGTCGGCCGTCTCGAGCGCCTTGAGAAGCACCGGCTTCGCGGCGTCGGCCTTCGGCGTGCCGTAGTACGCGAGCACCTGCGCGGCCGTGCCCATCACGCGGTGATCGCTGCCGCCGATGGCCTTGATCGCGAGGGCCACGCCCTCGGGGTCGTCGGCGTAGGCGAGCTGCGCGAGCGACTCCTGCAGGAGGCCCGGCTCGCTCTTGGCGGCCCACTCGCGCCACCTCGGGGTCTGGTCCTTCTTGGGCAGGACGAAGATGTTCTTCTTCTCGGTCGCCACCTGGACGACGGTCATCTTCTCGGCCTCGGACTGGGCACCGAAGTAGACCGCGGCCCCGAGGCCGGCCGCCATCAGGACGCCGAGCGCGACCATCGCCGGCCGCACGCGGCCGCGCTTGAAGTCGCCGTCGTCGCCGCCGCCCGCGCCCCCGGCGCTGCCGCCGGGCGGGGCCGCGGGCAGATCGTCGTCGTCGGGCGGGAACTTCGCGAAGAGCGCGGCGGGCGCGCGCGGGGCGCGGCGGGTCGGGTTCGGGTCCTGCGAAGGGTCGAGGCGAAAGGTCATGGTCCCTCGGTGCGTTGGTGCGCGGTGTCCCCGCGCGACGAGCCCGGTTGCGCGCGCGATCCGCTCGCGCATCCGCCGCCTCTCCCCGGGAGAGCCGGCCTCGCCGTGAGGCGCGCGCACGATACCAGGGACCCGGGGCGCGGCGCGAGCCCGGGAGAGCCCCGGGCCTCCATCGCCGCGCCTGCTATGAGAACCGCACCCGATGGCGCCCCCCGACCCGCCCGCCGCGAAGCCCCCGTACTCCGTGGCCGCCCTCGTCGGCGGGATCGCGCTGGTGGCGCTCCTCGTCATGCCGCGCCTCGCGCCCGCGCAGAGCGGGATGATCGGCAAGCCCGCCCCCGACCTGACGCTCCCCGTCGCGGCGAACGCCGACGCGAGCGGACCGCTGCGGCTGGCGACCCTGCGCGGGCGCCCCGTGGTGCTGGATTTCTGGGCGAGCTGGTGCGGACCGTGCGCCGTGCAGGCGCCGATCCTCGATCGCATCGCGCGGCGGTACGAGAAGCAGGGGCTCGTCGTCATCGGCATCGACGTCGACGACCCCCCCGACAAGGCCCGCGCGTACGCCAAGGCGAAGGGGCTCTCGTACCCGATCGTGATCGACCCCGGAGAGGCCTCGAAGCGCTACGGCGTCGACAAGCTCCCGAGCCTCGTGGTGATCGACCGCGAAGGGCGCGTGGCGGGGTACTTCAGCGGCGTGGTCGACGAGGCGTCGCTCGACGAGATCGTGGCGGCCACCCTGTAACCTTCCGCGCCGAACGGCGCGCGCGCACCACGCTGGATCCGCGCGGCCGCGGACGTGTAGCGTGAAGCGCAGGGGAACCACGTCATGCGCACCTTCCAGAGCTCGCTCGCCACGATCGTCGCTTCGCTCACCCTCGCCGCGTGCTCGGCCGCGGAGCCCGCGGGGTCCGGCGAGGACGGCACCGGTCAGGGCACGCCGGGAGCGGGCGGCAGCGGCACGGGCGCCGGCGGCGGCGCGACCGGCGGCGGAGGGTCCGCAACGAGCACGGGCACCGGCACGGGCACGGGGACCGGCGCGGGCGGCAGCGGCAGCGGCGGCGGCGGCACCTGCGCGGCCTTCACCGGCGACTGCAACGGGAACGCCGGCGACGGCTGCGAGACGAACCTCGCGAGCGACGTGAAGAACTGCGGCGCCTGCGGCACCACCTGCCCCGCGGGCGGCGGCGCCGCGGCCGCGTGCACGGCCGGGGTCTGCGGGCTCGGCTGCGAGAAGGGCACCGGCGACTGCGACAAGGGCGCGGCGAACGGCTGCGAGGCCGACCTGCTCGGCGACCCGAAGAACTGCGGCGCCTGCGGCGTCGACTGCGGAGCGCAGCCGTGCGTGCAGGGCGCGTGCGCGTGCGCGGCCGAGACCCAGAAGGCCGAGCTCGTGCAGCTCGATCTCTTCATCATGCTCGACCACTCGGCCTCGATGCAGGACGCGGTCGAGGGCGGCGCGAGCAAGTGGGAGGCGGTGACGACGGCGCTCCAGGGCTTCCTCGCCGACCCGGCCAATGCGAGCCTCGGCGTCGGACTGCAGTACTTCGGACTGCCGCCCTCGAAGGCCCCGCCGGTGAGCTGCACGAAGAACTCGGACTGCGGCGCCTACGGCCCGTGCATTCCGGTGTTCAACAAGTGCGCGGGCGCGCTCGGCGGCGGCAGCGCGGACTCGTGCGACGGAGCCGACTACGCGAAGGCGGCGATCGAGGTCGCGAACCTCGACGCGGCGCAGGTGAGCGCGCTCGAGAAGTCGATCAACGCGGCGCAGCCGGACGGGTCGAGCACGCCGACGGCGCCGGCGATCCAGGGCGCGATCCTGCACGCGCAGGGCTGGGAGAAGGGCCACCCGGGCCACGCGGTCGTCGTCATCCTCGCGACCGACGGCGACCCGACCGGCTGCGACCCGCAGGATCCCGCGGGCGCCGCCGCCACGGGGCTCGCTGGCCCGCCGTCGATCAAGACGTTCGTCATCGGAGTGGGCGCCTCGCTCCAGTCGCTGAACGGCATCGCCGCGGCGGGCGGGACCGGGCAGGCGTTCATCGTGGACACCAACCAGGCGAACGTGATCCAGCAGTTTCAGGCCGCGCTGAAGCAGATCCAGAAGGCCGCGATCGGGTGCGAGTACGCCATCCCGCAGCCGCAGCAAGGCCAGCTCGACTACGGCAAGATCAACGTGCAGTACACGCCCGGCAACGGCCAGCCCCAGCAGGCGGTCCAGAACGTCGCGAACAAGGCCGCCTGCGATCCGCAGAAGGGCGGCTGGTACTACGACGACCCGGCCAAGCCGACGAAGATCCTGCTCTGCCCGACGACGTGCGGCGCGGTGCAGGCGGACGCGAAGGCGCAGGTCGACGTCCTGCTCGGGTGCGCGACGCTGCACCAGTGACGGCGGCGTGATCGCCGGTCGGCTGCGCGGTCACCGGCATGCCTGCGCGCAGGCCGTATCGCCGACGAGGCTGTTCGTCGGCCCCCCGGAGCAGTCGACGGCGTCGTTGCAGTCGTGCGCAACGCCGCCGATTGGCACCATTCCCACGTCCCCGCAGGGCAGGTGCAAGGCCTCCACTTTGAACACCTTGATTTCGCAGCCGAAGAGAGCCTTGCAGTAGCGCTCGTCGCCGACCTTCCCGCACGGAGGGCACGCCGACGCCTCGGCGACGCCGTTGCAGTCGTAGTCGCGCCCGCCCCCCTTGTCGTCGCCGAAGCACTCCGTCTGATCGGGCCGGTAGTTCGCGCCGATGTCGAGCGAGTCGTTGCAGTCGGTCGCGTCGATCACGAAGCCGATCGGGCACGCGCCGCACGCCTGGATGGGCACCACCGCCGCGTTGCCGTACCCGTCGCCGTCCGCGTCGGCGTAGCAGGTGACCTCGCCTGCGGCGCAGCCGCCCCCGCCGCCGTGCCCCGCCGCGCCGCCGTGCCCCGCCGCGCCGCCGTGCCCCGCCGCGCC
>CAIVJW010000316.1 GCA_903906315.1 uncultured delta proteobacterium
GGCCTCGGTCGGCGCGCTGGCCGCGGCCGCCGCGGGCGCCGGCGACCCGGCCGGGCGCCAGGGCTCCGGGCTCGGCGCGCGCAGCCGCGCGAACAGCAGCAGCAGCGCGACCGCCAGCGCGACGACCGCGACGCCGACCGCGAGGAGCGGTTCCGCCGCGCGAGCCGGGGCCGGCGCCAGTGCGGGGGCTCCCCGTGGCGAGGCGATCGTGATCGACGCGGGAGGCGTGGTCGCGGTGGGGGCTTGCGGCGCGTGCGCGTCGCCGCCTGCCTCCTCGGCCTCGCCGAGCGGCGACGTCCACGCGTGCGCCTGCGCCGCGACCGCGGTCAGCCGAAACCCGCTCGCGGTCACGACGTCCGCCGGCGGCTCCGTCGTGGCTCGCACGTGCGGGGTCGGCTGGCTCGGCCCGTTCGCGGGCGGCGCGCCGATCCGCCGCACCGTCCCGCCCGCCGCCTCTGCCCCGTCGACCTCGTCCGGCTTCGGAGCCGCCGCCCCGGCGACGACGTCCCCCTCGGTCCCCCGCGCCGCCGCCTCGTCCTCGATCAGGCCGGCCTCGATCGCGTGCAGGTACTCCTCGCGCCGCCGCAGCCGCGCCCCCGCGAGCGAGTCGACCCACGCGGCCACCTCCGGCACGGTCGCGAGCCCGTCGGGCAGCGCGCGCTCGACGGCCATGGCGAAGTCACTGGCGCTCTGGAAACGCCGATCCGGGTCCCGATCGAGGGCCTGCATCGCGGCCGCCTCGAGGCGCGTCGGAAGCCCCGATCGCCGTGCGCTCGGGGGATCGATCGCCGCGCCGAGCACGGCCTTCGCCACCTCGAGGTCGCCCTCGCCCGCGAACAGCCGCTCGCCCGCGAGCATCTCCCAGAGGAGCACGCCCGCCGCGAACACGTCGCTCCGGCAGTCCACGAGCCGACCGCCGCGGAGCTGCTCGGGGGCCATGTACGCGAGCTTGCCGCGCACCTCGCCATGGTTCGTCACGTGCGCCTGGCCGAGCGCCTTCGCCACACCGAAGTCGACGACGCGGGTCGCGCCATCGGCGCCGACCAGGAGGTTCTGCGGCGAGACGTCGCGGTGCACCATGCGGAGCGGCCGCCCGAGCTCGTCCTTCGCGATGTGCGCCGCGTGCAGGCCGTGCAGCGCGTCGACGAGGATGCGCGCCGCGACGCGCGGGTCGACCGTGCCGCCGCGCTCGCGCTGCACGCGCAGGAGGTACCCGAGCGAGGGGCCGTGCACGTAGTCGAGGATCAGGTACGCCTCGCCGTCGCCCGCGACGACGTCGAGGGTGGCGACGACGTTCGGGTGGTGGAGCCGGGACGAGACGCGGGCCTCGTCGAAGAAGGCCGTGACGAACTGCGGATCGCGGGCGAGGTGGGGGTAGAGCTGCTTGACCGCGACCGTGCGCGAGAAGCCGGCGTCGCCGGTGAGGCGCCCGTAGTGCACCGACGCCATGCCGCCCTTGGCGATCTCGGCGTACACCATGTACCGCCCGACCTTGCGGCCCACGACGGCGCGCTCGCCGGCTCGACCGGAGGCGTCTGCCTCCGTCGGCCGATGGGTGGGCGCCCCGAGGACTGGCATGATCGAGCACGCTAGCATCGGGCGCTCCTTTCCTCGCCCCCGATCCATGGTCGCGCGGGTCGCGGGCCGACGTGCGATGATCGCCGGGCCTCGTCCCCCCCGGCCCATGCGCGCGTCGCCTCGCCCCCCGCCCTCCCTCGCTGCCGTCGCGACGATCGTGTCTGCGTGGGCGCTCGGCGCGAGCGCGTGCACGGCGCTCGCCGGCATCGACGACTACGCGGTCGGTGGCGGCGCCGGAGGCAGCTCGGCGACCGGCACGACGCACGGCGGCCCCGGCTGCCTGCCCACGACGTGCGAGAAGCTCGGCGCCGCGTGCGGGACCCTTCCGGACGGATGCGGCGGCACCGTCGTCTGCCCGACGACCTGCGTCGCGCCCGCGACGTGCGCGGGCGCCGGCGTCGCCAACCAGTGCGGCTGCATCAAGGCCGACTGCGCCAGCCAGGGCAAGGACTGCGGCGAGATCGACGACCGTTGCGGCGGCACGCTCCTCTGCGGAATGGGCTGCCCCGCGGCTCAGACGTGCGGCGCGAACCAGCACCCGAACGTGTGCGGCGTCGGCACGTGCAAGACCCAGACGTGCGCGCAGCAAGGCGTCGAGTGCGGGCCCGCCCCGATCGGCAACGGCTGCGACGGGCCGCTCGATTGTCCGCCGTGTCAGGGCGGGCTCGTCTGCGTCGGCGGCGCGTGCAAGTGCCCGAGCACGTGGTCGGCGAAGCTGTCGGCCAAGGTCCTCTCCGGGCGGCTCGTCGTGGCGGGCACCTCGGTCGTCGGCGTCGGGGCCGACACGACCGGCAAGCAGGCCTACGCGGTGATCGTCGACCGCTGCACGGGGAAAGTCGGCCCCGAGCGCTCGTTCCAGCCCGTGGTGGGCGGGGTCGCCGCCGTGTCGGCCGAGCTGCGTGACGTCCTCGCGAGCCCGTCCGCGGGCACGCTCCTCGCGGTCGGCGCCGCCGCGACCGCGGACGACCCCGGTCACGGGCTCTTCGTGGAGCTCGACCCGACGACGCTCGCGCCATCGACGCAGTCGTTCCTCTTCGGCAGCACGGGCGCCGACACGCTGGCGTCGGTCGCCGAGGCCTCGGACGGCAGCCTCTGGATGACGGGCAACGCCATCGACGACAAGGGTGAGGTCGCCTCGTGGATCGTGAAGAGCGCGGCGCACGCGGTCGACGCGTGCGGCACGGCCGGCCCGCCGGCGACCGGCCCCGGCGTCGCGGTCGCGATCGTCCCGCAGGCGCAGAGCCCCGTGAACGTGCTCTTCCGCGACAAGGCAGCGCAGGGCGTCGTCGCGGGGTGGAACGAGGGGTCGTGCGCGCCTCCGGCCGCGTGCGGCGCCGGGTGCGCGCCCGGTGCGATCACCCCCTTCTTGGTCGATCCCGACGACGAGCCGAACGGGGTCGCGTTCTTCGGCATGGCGCCGATCGGATCGGTCGCCTACGTCATCGGCACGTTCTGTCCGCTCTCGGCGCCCACGGACTGCTCGGGCTTCGTGCGCGCGATCGACCTCGCCTCGGGCGCCCTCTTGCCGGCCCAGTTCACCTACGACCTCGGCGGCACCACCGAGGCCTTCCTCGGCCTCGCCGTCGACGGCGACGCCGTCTACGTCACCGGCGCGCAGGGGCTCGACCTCGCCGCCTTCGGCGAGGGCAAGCTCTCCTCGGCCAAGGGCGTCGTGGTGCGCCTGCGCCGCAGCGACCTCGTCCCCGACTGGATCGCCGTCGTCCCGCACTTCAACGTCGGCGTCGCCGTCGCGGCGGACGGCCCCGACGCGCTCGTGGTCGCCGGGCGCACCGACGCCGGCAGCGTGCTCCTGCGCTGCGGCAAGTCGCTCTGCCAGTAACCCCTTTCCGCGCCGGGCCGCACCCTGATCGCGCCCGGCCCCCCGCGGGCGTCGGCACGATCCGGAGGAGGCTGCCTGTCGCCGTCGGCGTCGCGGTGGGCGGCGCAGAGGCGATCGGGGTCGCCGGGCGCACCCACGTCGGCCGCGTGATCGTGCGCTGCGAGCCGCGGCCGTGCCCGGGGCGCCGTCGCGCCGTGCGGCGCCGGATCGTCGTGCTAGACCCGCGCGCCCATGAGCGTCCTCGAGAGCCGCGTCCCCTCGCTGCGCGTCCGTTCGGCGAACGGCGCGCCCGTCGTCGCTCGCGGTCGCTACGTCCTCTACTGGATGATCGCCGCGCGTCGGACGCGCCACAGCTTCGGCCTCGAGCGGGCCGCCGAGTGGGCGCGGCACCTCGGTCGGCCGCTCGTCGTGATCGAGGCGCTCCGCGCGGGCTACCCGCACGCGAGTGACCGTCTGCACGCCTTCGTCCTCGACGGCATGGCCGAGAACGCAGCGCGCCTCGAGGCTGCGGGCGCGGTCGCCTACCCGTACGTCGAGCCCGATCCGGGGCAGGGCAGGGGCCTCCTCGGCGCGCTCGCGCGCGACGCCGCCGTCGTCGTGACCGACGACTACCCGACGTTCTTCCTGCCCCGGATGGTCGAGGCCGCGGCGCGCGCGGTCGCGGTGCGGATCGAGGTCGTCGACTCGAACGGCCTGCTGCCCCTGCGGGCCGCGCCCAAGGCGTTCCCGCTGGCGCGATCGTTCCGGTCGTTCCTGCAGCGGGAGCTGCCGCGCCACCTCGGCGACGCGCCGCTGCCGGACCCGCTCCGCGACCTGCCGCGCCCCGGGGCCGCCCTGCTGGCCACCGACGTGATCGCCCGGTGGCCCCCGACGGCGCTCGCGGCCCTCGCCGATCCGGCGGCTATCGTCCGCGGGCTGCCGATCGACCACGCGGTCGGTCGTGTCGCGACCCGCGGCGGCCCGGCGGCCGCTTCGCTCGCGATCGGGCGGTTTCTGCGTGACCGACTGGCCCGCTACGTCGACCTCCGGAATCACCCCGACGAGACCGCGACGAGCGGGCTGTCTCCGTATCTTCACTTCGGCCACGCCTCGGCCCACGAGGTCTTCGCGCGCCTCGCGGCGCACGAGGGCTGGTCGCCGCTCCGCTTCGGCCGCGTCGCCGCCGGCGCTCGCGAGGGGTTCTGGGGCATGAGCGCGGGCGCGGAGGCGTTCCTCGAGCAGCTCGTGACCTGGCGCGAGCTCGGCCTGAACCACGCGGCGCACGCCGGCGACGACCAGCGCTACGAGAGCCTGCCGCCCTGGGCCCGGAGGACGCTCGACGCGCACGCCGGCGACCGGCGCCCGATCCTCTACGACCGGACGCAGCTCGAGGCCGCCGCCACCCATGATCCGGTGTGGAACGCCGCGCAGACCGAGCTGGTCCGCGAGGGCCGGATGCACAACTACCTGCGCATGCTCTGGGGCAAGAAGATCGTCGAGTGGTCGCCCTCGCCGCGCGAGGCGCTCGCCACGATGACCGAGCTGAACGACCGCCTCGCCCTCGACGGGCGCGACCCCAGCTCGTCGTCGGGAATCCTCTGGTGCCTCGGCCGCTACGACCGCGCGTGGGGGCCGGAGCGCCCGATCTTCGGCACGATCCGGTACATGAGCTCGGAGTCGGCCACCCGGAAGCTGCGCCTGCGCGCGTACCTGGCTCGCCACGGCGCTCGATAGCCAATCTTCGCTCGTCGGACGGTCGCCCGTTGCGCGTGTCGTATGCGTGCGCACCTTGTCTGATGTCTCCCGCGACCTCGCACGCCATCCGGCAGGCTGCGAAGCCATCGTCGTGGTCGGCTCGGCGCTCTCCCGCCGACGCAGCGGTGCTGCGCCGACTCGAGGACGATCGATCCGCCGGTGGGTTCGCCTGATCGGAAGGCGTGCGCGGCCACGAGGGGCGCGGACGCATTCGCATGGGAGGTGGGTCATGTTCAATACGCACCGCACAGCGCTCGGATACGCGCTCGTCGCGGGCCTCGCGGTCACCGGCTGCGGGACCGCGCCGCCCGATCCAACGGAGACCACTGGCACCCTGGGCTCGGAGCAGGTCGTGCCGCCGATCACGGGGGAGCTGCCCGGGCTCGCGCCGACAGGGCCGTTCGCCGATTGGTCGACGCTGCCGTCGCTCTCGCCGAGCTCGTTGCGGATGCACACGTTCATCCCGCAATCGCTCGAGATCGAGCAGTACGGCGGCATCGGGCGCGTGCACGCCGACGCGAACCTGGTCACGGGGCCCGACCCGGTGGACGGATCGTCCTCGGCCCACGTGCCCGCGGGCGGCTCGCCCCTCTTCGTCGACTGGAGCGACCTTGGAGGCGCCCTCGCCGAGCACCGCTACCTCGACGCTAGCGGGCTCACGGGGACGCGGCTGGCGGACGGCGACACGTTTGGCGCGAACGGTGAGGCTTGCATCGGCCCGCGCACCATCGCGCCGTCGAACGACCTCACGTACGTCGCCATCGCGAACAACTACCGCTTCGCGTACCTCGCGGCGCAGCGGGCGGACAACGCCGTCGACTCCGACGTGGTCTTCCTCTTCACCCAGAAGCGGCCCGATATCCTGGCCTGGACGCCCTGTCGCACGGCCTCCAAGACGATCCGCTTCACCCTGACCGCGGGGACCGACGCCGGCGACGCGGACGTCTTGCTCGTGGGGCACTTCGTCGCCCGCTCGGCGCCGCTGTTCCGCGCGTACATCGCGGGGCGACCCGGCGCGCACCTCGCCCCCGCGCAGGTCCTCGACACCACCGCACGGTGGGTCGAGGTCGACGCCATCGCCGCCGCTGCGGGTAACGTGACGCGCACCGCGCCGGGGTCGTTCGGGGTGCTCGGCGTGGCGACGACGGCGGCGGATGCCACCTCGATGGCTCCGGGCCTGTTCGTCGAGCTGGCCGTGCCGATGAACCTGTTCGCGAAGCACCCGTACGGCAATCGGACGCACTACCTCACCGTGATGTCGCTCGACCGCTACGCCGCCGACGGCGCGGTCCCGGTCGACCTCGCCGGACCGCTCGTGATCGACATGGCGGTCCCGAAGCTCTCCTTCCCGGAGCCTCCGCTGGCGAATCCCTGGCTGGCTCCGGAGAACCCGGCCCCCCCCGCCTATCAAGGGGAGTAGGACCGAGCGCGCGGGCACCGCGTCCGCCCGGGCCGCGCCGGCCGCGTCGCTCGTGCCCACCCCCGAGCGACGCGCCGGCGCGGCGTTTGCGATAGAATGGCCGCCATCGACCGGCGATGAACCGAGGTGCGCGGCATGATCGAGGGGATGGGCCAAGTCGACGCCGGAGCGCATGCGTGCCCCGGCGTCACCGTTCGTGGGTCGGTGCTTCCGTGAGCGCGCCGCGGAGCCGCCCTGCGTCTCTCCCGGTCGCGCCCCGCGCGGCGTGGGAGCCCGCGCTCACGCACGCGGTCGCGGAGGTGGAGCGCGCCGAGGCCGCCCTTCACCTGGCTCGCGGCACCGAGGCCGCCGTCGTCGAGGCCGCCGCCGACGCCGCGGCGCGCGCGGTCCGGCTCGCCGAGGGCGAGATCGACCGTCGCCCGCCCCCGGCCCCGATCGCGTGCGCGGCCGGCTGTCCGCACTGCTGCCACGCGAAGGTGATCGTCTTCGCGCCCGAGGCGCTCCGCCTGGCTGCGCACCTGCGGGCGACGCTCGCACCCGCTGCGCTCGATGCCCTCCGCGGCCGCGTCGCGGAGACCGACGCTCGCACCCGCGGCACGAGCCGCGACGACCGCGCCGAGCTGCGCATTGCCTGTCCGCTGCTCGACCCGAGCGGCGCGTGCGGCGCGCACGCCGTGCGTCCACTCCATTGCATCGGCTGGACGTCGCTCGACGTCGCGGCGTGCGAGCGATCGCTCGCGGGCGGCGCGGGGACGCCGAGCGCTCCCGTCTACGCCCCGCAGTACGAGCTGGCGAACGCCGTGATGGCCGGGCTCGCCAAGGCCTGCTTCGAGGCCGGCCTCGACGGCGCGCCGCTCGAGCTCGTCGCCGCGCTGCGCATCGCGCTCGATCGCCCGACCGCGGGCGAGCGGTGGCTCGCGCGCCTGCCGGTCTTCTCGCAGGCGCGCGACGCCGAGATCGGCGCCCGCCTCGGCTGAAGACGGCTACCATCGCGCCCATGTCCGGCGCCGATTTCGGTTCGCTCCCAGGCGCCTCGCAGGCGGCGCGCGCGCGCGGCGACGACGAGCCGGCGCCGGGCCTGCTCGCCCGCGTCGCCTCCGCCACGACCGCGTGGTCCGAGCGCTGGATCCCCGATGCGTTCGTGTTCGCCCTCGCGGCCACCGTCCTCGTCGTGGTCGCCGCCGTCGCGTCCGGCGCGAAGCCCGCCGAGGTGGTGAAGGCCTGGGGCGGCGGCTTCTGGGAGCTCCTCAATTTCACGCTCCAGATGTGCCTGATCATCATCACGGGCTACGTCGTCGCGACGACGCGCCCCGTGTACGGCCTCATCGCCCGCCTCGCGTCGCTGCCGCGATCGCCGCGCGCGGCCGTGGCGATGGTCGCGTTCTTCGCCATGGCGACCTCGTGGCTCAACTGGGGCTTCAGCCTGATCTTCGCCGCGATGCTCGCGAAGGAGGTCGCGCGCCGCGTCGCAGGCGTCGACTATCGCGCGGTCGCGGCGAGCTCGTTTCTGGGCCTCGGCAGCATCTGGGCGCAGGGGCTCTCGGGATCGGCCGCGCTCCAGATGGCCACGCCGTCGGCGCTGCAGGAGGGCACGCGCGCGATCGTCGCGGCCAGGGACGCAGGCACCGGCAAGGCCCTGGTCGAGGGCGGCATCATCCCGCTGTCGAGCACGATCTTCCTCTGGCAGAGCCTCGTCAGCGTGGCGATCGAGGTCGCGGTCGTGACCGCCGTCGTCTACCTGTACACGCCGGCCGCGAGCCGCGCGAAGACGGCCGCCGATCTCGGCATCGATCTCGGCCCCTCGCCGCTCGCCGCGCCCCTGCCCGCCCGCAAGCCCGGCACGCCCGGCGACTGGCTCGAGCACTCGCCCCTGCTGAACGTCCTCGTCGCCCTCCTCGCCGGCGCGTACCTCGTCGGCTACTTCCACGACGCGCCGAGCGTCGTGCAGGCCGTGAACCTCAACCTCATCAACCTCACGCTGCTCGCCCTCGGCTTCGCGCTGCACGTGACCCCGGCGCGGCTCATGCGCGCCGTGCGCGAGGCGACCCCGAGCGTCTGGGGCGTCATCCTGCAGTTTCCGTTCTACGCCGGCATCGCCGCCGTCATCACGAAGACGCACCTCAACGCGAGCCTCGCGGCGTTCTTCGTCGGCATCTCCACCCCGCGGACGTTCCCCGCGATCATCGCCGTCTACTCGGCGGTGCTCGGCGTGTTCGTGCCGAGCGGCGGGTCGAAGTGGGTGATCGAGGCGCCCTACGTGATGCAGTCGGCGCACGCGCTTCACGTGCACCTCGGGTGGATGGTGGCCGTCTACGACCTCGGCGAGGCGCTCGCGAACCTCGTGCAGCCCTTCTGGATGCTGCCCATCCTGGGCCTCTTCGGCCTGCGGGCGCGAGACGTCATGGGCTACACGTTCGTCGTCTTCGTCGTCCTCGTGCCGGTCGTGCTCGTGCTCGTGACCGTCCTCGGCGCGACCCTGCCGTACCCGCTGTAGGAGCGCGGCTGCTAGAAGAACGCGGCGCAGCAGCCCTGCGTGAGGCTGCAGGCGTCCTTGCTCGGCGACCCGCTGCACGTGCCGACCTGGCCGCCGTCGATGACGCAGGAGCAGACCGTCGTGCCCTGGGTCGTCGTGCAGCTCGCCTCGGTGAACCTGCCATTGCACGACTGCTGGCAGTCGCACGACTCGCCGCCGGGGCCGCCGCCCTGGCTGCAGTTTGCGCTGCCGCAGCCGCCGCCCTGGTTGACACACTGCGTGTAGGCCTGCAGCGTGTCGCTGCACTGTGCCGGGGGGTCCTTGGGGCACTGCGCGAGGAACGGGCGATAGCACTCGTAGACCGCCGCGAGCGCCGACGCGCAGCTGCCGGCCTGCACGAGCGAGTCGTTGCATTGCGCGACGCACTGGCCCTGTCCGCCCTGCTCGCAGCCGCTCTGCACGAGCACGGTGCAGACCTCCGAGCAGAGGTCCGGCGGCACCGTCGTCGTGTTGGTGGTCGTGGTCGTCGTCGGATTGGTCGTGCTCGTCGTGGTGCCCGTGGTCGTCGTCGTCGAGCCGCCGCCGGCGCCGGTCGCGGTCGTCGTCGTGCTGCTCGACCCGCGCACGCGGTCCACGGTGACGTTGCCACCGCACGCGGCGGCGAGGGTGATCACGAAGGTCGAAGCGCCGACGAGCGCGGGGCGGAGCACGGTAGCCATGCGCCGAGGCTACTCCTCGGCGCGCGGCCCGTCGACGGAGCCGCGCCTCCGCCGCGCTCAGTTGCAGCCGACGGGCTTCACGTCGTACACGACGTCGCCGCCCGCGAGCCCCGAGACGGTCACGCGGTACGTCTTGCCGGCCTGCGCCGACCACCCGCTCGGCGTCCACGAGATCGCGTCCTGCGCGTAGCCCTGGCCGAGCGTCTTCACGTTCACCGCGAGCGGCGCGTTCGCGTCGACGTCGAGCATGGTGACGCTCGCGTTCGGGATGCCGCCGATCGATCCGTGGAACGTCCACGTCCACTGCGCGATCGTCGCCGGCACGTAGCCCTGGTTCGGCATCGCGGCCCACGCCGGGCTCGGGCCGTTGCCCTGCGACGCGAAGACGCGCAGGCACTCGGCGTTACCGTACTGGCCGCCGGTCTCCCAGTACCCGATGCCGACGGGCCCGAGCGGCGGGTTCAGGATCCAGCGCCGATGGCCCATCGTGGTCTCGTTGCCGCCGTCCTCCATGAACTGGTCGATGGCCTGCGCCGGGCTGCCGGATCCCCACGCGATGTTGCTCTGGCCCGCCGTCGCGCCGCCCGCGGGCGTGTAGCACTTCACGTCCGGCGGTGGCTGGTGCGGGCTTCCGCCCAGGCCGAAGTCCCAGAACGCCTCGAGGTTCGCGCAGGCCTGCGCGTCGGCGTCGTAGGCCGGGTCGTCGCCCGTCGGGCCGAGCCCCGAGAGCCACCGGAACATGTTGATCCGCGCGAGCGTGTCCACGAACGCGCCCGGGCGCAGCGATCCCGGATCGCACTCCGCGCCGCTCGCCGAGAGCGGGTTCGGCTCGGTCACGACGTGGCCCTTCTTCCAGGCGTCGCAGACCTCCTGCTCGCTGTGCGTCGCGGGGTCGCCGGGCGCCGCGGGCGCGCAGGCGTCGCCTTGCGCGACGTACCCGAAGTCGCATACGCAGGTCGTCGTCGCGGCCTCGCAATGGGAGTTCGCGCCGCACGCCGGCGAGCAGCCGCCGGGCGCGCCTCCGCTGCCCTGTCCGCCGGCGCCGCCCGACGTCGTGGTCGTCGTGGCCTGTCCTCCGCTGCCCTGTCCGCCCGCGCCGACGGTCGCGCCCGCGCCGGCTCCGGTCCCGGTCCCGGCGGCGCCGCCCGCCCCGGCGGCCTTGCCCGAGAGGGTCAGATCGCTCGCGCCGGTGACGGCGTTGCATGCGACGAGCGCGCCCGTGACGAGGGATAATGCGAGGCTCCGGGCGGGCGTGGTCATGTCGTCTACTCCGCGGTGGCGATCGTGATCCGTGTCAGTCCGGAGCCGCCGATGGTCTCGATGGCTCCGAAGGCTTGGCCCGAGAGGCGCGCGTGCCTCGCGCCGCCCGTCGCCGCGTCGATCCACGCGATCTCGGCGTCGGCGCCGCTCACGCCGGGGGCGAGGGCGGGGGTCGACCCGGGCGGCAGCGCGACCCCGCCGGCGTCGACCTTCACCGGCGCCGACCAAGCGGGGACCCCGCCGGGTGAGAAGCGAGACCAGTAGAGCTCGTCGTCGGTGCCGTGGAACGCGATCACCGCCCCGCCGCCCGGGATCGCCGCGACCGCGACCGGCAGCTTCGTCAGCGCGGAGGGGACGGGCGTCGGCGCCGACCACGCCCCGGCGGACCGCGCCGACGCGAAGACCTGCGCGTCGGCCGTCCGCGCCCACACGACCAGCAGCTCCGGCCCGGCGGCGAGCGCGGCGATCGAGGGCGTGACGAGCGTGGCGTCGCCGAGCCCGTGCGCGACCCCGCCCTGCCACGCGCCGGCCGTCCGGATCTGGTCGTAGATGTCGTGATCGTTGCCCGCGAACGCGACGACGAGGTCCGCTCCGACCGCCGCGACCGTCGCGGGCGAGGGCCCGAAGCTCTGCTGCGCACCGCCCACGGCCTCGGCCGTGGGAGCCCAGTCGGCGAGGTGCGCGGCGTACCGGTGCTTGTAGTCGACGCCTTGATAGACGAGGTGCACCGTGGCGCCGGACGCCACGAGCGAGGGCGCGCCGCGCGCGATCGCGTCGGCGCCGACGTCGGCGAGCGCGCTGAACGCGCCCGGCGTCCACGTCGTCGCGCGCAGCGAGCCGCCACCGCTCGACGACCGCACCACGCCGACGCCCGCCCCCGCGCTGATCGCCGCGATCGCCGGCGTATCCGCGGTCGCGCCCGCGAGGACCTGCGTCGACCACGCGCCCCCCGGGTGCCACTCGCCCGCGAGGAGCGACGCGCCGCCGCCGGCGAGCACGAGGACCGTGGCCTTCGGGAGCCCGCCGCCCGCGCCGCCGGCAGCAGCCCCGCCGCGGCCCGCGCCGCCCGCGCCGCCCTGGCCGGTCGCGCCCCCGTGTCCCGATCCCCCGCCGCTTCCGCCTCCGCTGCTCGCGCC
>CAIVJW010000317.1 GCA_903906315.1 uncultured delta proteobacterium
GCCGCGCCTCCGCCGCCGGCCGCGCCTCCGCTGCCGGCCGCGCCTCCGCTGCCCGTCGCGCCGCCGCCTCCTTGCGAAGCCGTGCCGCCGCGGCCGCCCGATCCGCCCGCCGACGAGCTCGCGCCGCCCGATCCGCCCGCGCCGCCCGCGCTCGTCTGGCCTCCGGACCCGCCCGAGGCGGCGGGCGCGGAGGTCGTCGCGTCGCGCACGAACTCGAGGCCATCGAGGCCCGAGACCGCGCTGCACGCAGGGGCGACGAGGCCCGCCGCGAGGAGGAGGATCGCACGCCGCGCGGTCGGCTTCATCAGAACGCCCCCCGGATCAGGACCGACGCGGGCCCGACAGAAGCCTCGACCGCCGGCGGTTGCCGCGCGGCCCCGGCGCGCCGCCGCACCACGAGGAGCACGGCGCCCGTGACCGCGCCGACGCCCGCCACCACGAACCCCACGTTCGAGGCGGTCGCGAGGGCCCTCGCGGAGTCGGCGCTTTCGCCGTCGGCCCGGAGGCACAGCGTGCCTTCGCAGCGCTGCTTGAGGTCCGACACCTTCGCGAGCGACACCGCGCCGGTCGCGAGGCCGAGGCCGAGGCCGAGCGCGCCGACCCCGAACGCGACGCCCGCCGGCACGAACGAGCCTCCGGGCGCGGGCGCGGGCTCGGGCGGTGGCGGCTCGAGCGGGGTCGGCGGGTCCGGGGACGGGGCCGCGGCTGCACCGAAGTCGATGGTGAACGGCGACGCGCTGCCCTCGGCGAGCTGCACCTTGCGCGTGCGCGTGCGGCCGTCACCGGCGGCGATCGTGATCGTGTGGGCCCCCGGGTCGACGGCGCGGCCGCGCAGCTCGGCGAGGCTCACGGGCGCGCCGTCGAGCGTCGCCGTGACGCCCGCGTCGCCCGCACCGAGGACCCGCACCGTGAGCGTCGGGATCCGCGGGCGGAGCGCCTCGAGCTCCCGCTTCGCCTCGGCCTTCGCTTCGACGAACGCCGACGCGGCGTCGGGCCGCTCGGGGTCGGCGAGGAGCTGCTCGTAGTGGCGCGCCGCCTCGAGGAGCCTCCCTGCGTTCCGTCGACTGCGCGCCATGTAGATCACGAGCGTCGGCGCGTGAAAGAGCTCGTCGGCCTCGCGGAAGCGATCGTAGGCCTCGCCGTACTTCTCGGCGCCGAAGAGCCCGAGGCCCTCCTCGCCCTTCTCGCGCGCTCGCACGCGCGCCGGGTCCGTGCGCCCGCGAGGCTCGGCTTCGGCGCGCGGCGCCCCCACGATCACGGTCGCCGCGGCGAGGGCGGCGACGAGCCACGAGGCGCGATGGGGTTTCACGCGCATGGGATCAGAACCCGAGCACGCGGCTCGTCCGGTCGGGGGCCGGCGCGGGGGACGGGGCTGGCGCGGGAGCCGGAGCCGGGATCGCGGCGGGATCGTGTTTCGGGGGCCTCCCGCCCAGCGCCGGCGCGGGCACGGGCGGTCGCGGGCTCGGAGCCGGGTCTGCGGACGCCGCGACCGCCGGCGCGGGCCTCGCCTCGGGCGGGATCGCGGGGGCCGGATCGACGCTGGCGGGCGGAGCGGCGGCGCTCGGCAGGCTCACCGCGGCCGTCACAGCCGGTGCGACCGAGGCCTCGGACGGTCGCGTCGGCTGGGTCGCGAAGACGAGCGCCCCCACGACCAGGGCGGCCATCCCGACCGCGATCGCGACCGCGCGGCGCCAGTTGACGGGAGGTGGCAAGCCGGCCGGTGGCAAGCTCGGCGCAGGCACGACGGACGGCCTCGCCGGGGGCGTCGCGGGTCCGGCGAAGCCGCTGGCCGACGTCTCGCTCACGAGGTCCCACCCCGGCAGCTCGACGATGCTGGGCCGCGCCAGGGGGTCGGGCCGCAGCGACTCGCCGGGCGTCCAGCCGTGGCGGAGGGCGATCGCGCAGAAGGCGTCGGAGAGCTCACGGGCGGACTGGAAGCGCTCGGTCGGGTCGCGCGCGAAGGCCCGCGCGAAGAACGGGTCGAAGTCGGCGCCGAGGTCGGGGGCCACCTGCGAGACGATCGGGATGGGATCGGTGCAGATCTTGACGATGAGGTCGCCGACCATGGTCCCGGTGAACGGCACCGTGCCCGTCAGCGCGCGGAAGAGGATGACGCCCATCGACCAGAGGTCCGACCGGTGATCGACCTCGCGCGCGCCGCGGAGGTGCTCGGGGCTCATGTAGCGGGGCGATCCGAGGACCGTGTCGGCGGTGGTGAGGTCGTCGACGAGGGGCCTGCCGAGGGACTTCGCGAGCCCGAAGTCGAGGAGCTTCACGACGTCCTCGTCCTTCGCGTTGCAGAGGAACACGTTCGCGGGCTTGAGATCGCGGTGGACGATGCTGGCCTCGTGGGCCACGCGCAGCGCCTTGCAGACCTGAATCGCGATCGTCGCGACCGCGACGACGGGCAGACGCCCGACGCGCTCGAGCCGCGTCGCGAGGTCCTCGCCCTCGAGCAGCTCCATGACGAGGAAGGGGACGTCGCCGGCCGTGCCGTAGTCGAGCACCTGCACGACGTGCGGGCTGCGCACGAGCGCCGACGCCTTCGCCTCGCGCTCGAAGCGCGCGCGCCCCACGCGATCCGAGGGGCGCGTGATCATGAACTTCACCGCGACGTGCACGTCGAGCGACTCGTGGACCGCGACCCAGAGGCTCCCCATGCCGCCCGACGAGAGGAGCGCCTCGAGGCGATACTTCCCGCCTACGACGCGGCCCGCCGAAATCGTCGACTTGTCCGGGACCATGGCGGCGACCTCGGGACGCGCCGTGCGAGGCGCATCGCACGAAGGCTACCACGGGCGCACCGCCGAGGTCGTGATCGCGACGGCGGAGGGGGACTGCCGTCGCGCGTCAACGAGTGGCGCGATTGGGGGGCTCCCGCGCGTCGGGCAGGCGAAGCGACCCGGGGTGGCGCGCCGCCGCGCTACGGCGACCAGAGCGCGCCGAGCGGCAGCTCGATCGCGTCGAAGGGCGCGGCGCGCACGGGGTCGTCGCCCTCGAACGCGGCGTGGTTGCGGTACGTCTCGCCGTCGAGCCGCAAGACCTCGAGCGTCCTCGCGACGGGGTCGACCAGCCAGATCCACGCGACGCCCTCGCGCGCGTAGATGCGCGGCTTGCGGACGCGGTCGATCGACGACGACGACGGGCTCACGACCTCGCAGAGCCAGTCGGGCGCGAGCGTGACGAACGGCGCGGCCGGCGCCCCAGGCAGCCGCTCGCGACGCCAGCCGGCGAGGTCCGGGACGATCACGTCCGCGCGCAGGTGCAGCTCGGGCTCGTCGAGGAAGAGCCATCCCCCGGGCCCGCCCCGCCCGCGGCGGAACGGCGGACCGAGCTCCTCGCCGAGCACCGACGCCGCGCCCGCGTGCGGGATGGCCGGGCGCGGCTGCACGACGAGCTCGCCGTCGAGGATCTGGCCGACCAGGTGCGGAGCGAGCGCCTCGATATCGGCGTAGGTCGCGGGCTTGTCGTGCGGTCCGCGCATCGCCATGGCCCGGTCAAGGTAGCACGGCAGCGCGACGCCCTTCCGGCGCGGCGCGGCGCCTCCTCGACGCTGCGGCGGGGCGCGTCCGGCACCCCAAGAGGCGCCTGCCGCAGCTTGCGGGGCGCCGCGGGGCTCGGCGGCTCCCCCGCCCGCCGCGCTAGCCCTCGGTCACGCGGTGGCAGGTGACGGGCCCCATGACGAGCGGCAGCGTACCGCGCGCGGCTGGGGCCACCCCACCGCGCCCGCCGCGCGGGCCTTGGAACACCCACGTCGGCGCGCCGTCAGCGCGAGGCCGCGGACGGCAGGACGTGATCGGCGCGGCCCCGCGCGACCTCGAGGAACACGGCGACGACGTCCTCGATCGGGAGGCGCGATCGGCTCCCGTCCGCGTGGCGCGGCGCGCCGCCGATGGTGGACCCGCCGCCCCAGCCGGGCTCGCGCGCGCTCATCGCTGCGAGGAAGGCGCGCACGTCGAAGTCGACGAACTCCGACCGCTTCGCGATCGTGTACGCGCGCGTCCCCTTCGGCGCCGGGCCGTGGAGCACGCCGACCTCGGCGCGCCCGTAGAGGCCCTCCATGCGGCCGACGACGCCGTGCTCGAGCGTGCCACTGCGATCGACCCAGAAGGCCGCCGCGGGCTTCGACTTCGGCGGGCGCGGCGTCGTGCCTGCGCTCCACCAGGCGTCGATCATGGCGAGGGCGCGGTCGAGCATGGCGCGCGACTGCACGGCTCCGATGGGCGGCGACAGCGCGACGTGCAGCGGGTGCGGCTTGCCTCGACCGGGGCCGAGGGCGTCCGATCGGCCCACGCGCTCGACGAGGCGCAGCACGCGCGTCGCGCCGGCGCCGTGGAGCCGTTCGGGGTGCAGCAGCAGCCAGATCGACAGCGCGGTGTCGCCGTCGACGTCGTTGACGAAGACGTGGTAGCCGCGCGGGTCGAGCCCGACGAGCAGCGCGTCGCGGACCTGCTCGCACGTCGCCAGCGTCGCGTGGCGGATGACGCCGTCGTGGTGGTCGAACGAGTAGCGCGCGCTCGCGGTGTCGATGGCCGGGCCGCGCACGGCGCCGTCGAGGGCGATGGATCGCGGGGGCAGCTCGTCGAGCGTCCAGGTGCGACCGGGGACGAGCTCGACGTGGAGCGGGGTGGTGCGGGGGGGCATGGTGCTGCGCAGGACGGTCCGCGGTAGGGTGAGCTGACGCGGAGTCTAACCCGCCATGCCGGCCGCCGACGATGCGGCTCGGAATGAAGGGGGGCGCGATCGAGATCGCGTACGTCTGACTCGGGCTTCGCCGCTCTGCGAGCCGGGGCGCGGAGCCGTCGCGCCGTCTCCTTCACAGGGTCGCCGCGGCCAGCGCGCCGGAGCGCCGCCCGCGAAGGCCCGGTGGCGAGGGACCTACTTCGGGGGGCGGATGGCGACGTAGAGCGACGACCACTCCTCCGCCTTCCAGAGCCCGGCCGCGTCGAGCTTCAGCGTGATGGGCCGGGCCGTGTCCACGCCCGAGGAGGCCACGAAGACCTTGATCGTCGTGTCGTTGATGACGCTGTACTGGTTGGTCGTGATGCGGATCTCGAGCGGACCGCCGGGCAGGGCGTACTTGCCCTCCGGCGTCGCGCCCTGGACGTAGCAGCTCGCGGTGTACGGCTTGTCCTTCGGCAGCTGCTCGAGGAGCCCCCGGTCGGTACCGGAGGGGTGGAAGCCGCCGAAGCTGTCGTCGGCCTTCGAGGCCTCGAGGCTCGTCGAGTCCATCACCTGCGCGAAGAACTGCGACCCGAGCTTCGCGTCCTTCCCGTGCGCGAGCATGCCGACGACGAACATCGCCGCGCCCCCGATCGGGCTCGTCGCCACCTGGTCGCGAAGCTCCTTGAGCTTCTCGGGCGTGCTCGGCAGCGCCGCGACCTCGACGACCTTCTCGGCCGGTAGGGCCGGCGGCGCTCCCTCCGCGCGGTGGGTGGCGAACGTCGTCGCCACCAGGAGAAGCGAAAGCAGGACCCGAACGATCGTGCGAGGCCTCGATCTCCCCTCGGGCGGCGGCCGCCCAGCCACGGAGGACAGCCTCCCGGCCCCAAAGCGGGTCGAAAGTAGGCGTTTCAGCTCGCCGCCTCCAGCCGTTCGCCGCCCCGACGCGGCGGCGCGCCTTCGACCGCCGCCGCCATCGAAGGAGGCCTCGCCCGCGCGCGAGGGTCAGTTTCCGGTGCCCGGCAGCGTCGCGTTCGGGAGCCACTGGAAGCCGTCGATGACCGCGTCCGAGTCGTAGGCGCCGTCGCCGACGTCCCAGATCGCGATGCGCAGCTCGACGACGTCGCCGGGGATCACGTTGCCCGCCGTCGTCAGCCAGTAGGTGCCGCCGCCGATGGTGCAGCCCGGGCCGCTCTGCGCCTCGAAGCCCGTGCCCTGGAGCTGGGCCGAGCCGAGCGAGCATGACGCGGCGCTGACGTCCGCGTCCCAGCACCCGGGCTTCGTGGCCTGCGCGTCGCAGACGGCGAAGAGGGACGTGCCGTGCGCGATGTTGATGCCAATCGGCCAGAACTGGCCGCCGCTCGAGTACGTGAGCAGGTTCTTGTCGACGGGGTTCGCCATCGGCGACGGCGTGCCGTTCGGCGTGTCGACGAGGGCGATGAACTGGTCGTTGAAGGAGGAGCAGACGTACTCCGGATACTCCGCCGAGAAGAAGTAGCTGTTGAACGAGAACGCCTTGGCGTTCGTCGGGGCGCGCAGGCGCAGGCGCAGCATCATCGAGTCGACCGCTGCCTTCGAGTTGCCCGCCGCGCAGCCGGGCGCGTTCGGCAGCGCGCCCGCGGCCTTCAGCGGCAGGTTCGCCGTCGCGTACCAGTCGTTCACGGAGAACGGCTTGGCGACCGCGAGGTCGACGGAGCTCGCCGGGGCCTGCGAGCTCGACACGTTGGCGCCGCCCGGAGCGCCGCCGTTCGGGCCCGGGCTCGTCTGGGTCGCGTCCGCGGCCACGCCGCTGGAGATCACCATCACGGCCGATCCGTTCAGCACGGCAGGGCTGACGCTGCCGAACGACGATCGGATCGAGATGCCCTTGTAGTCGGAGACCGCGGTGCCGTCGGCGTGCAGGATGGCCGAGGCGATGAGGCCCCAGGTCTTCTGCGGGAGGGCGGGGCTCTCGGTCGTCGTGCGGCAGATGCCGATGGCCTTGGCGTAGTCGCCCGCGTCCTTCGAGCTCGAGGAGAGGCCCTGGTCGCAGGCGACGACGTCCTGCGTGTCGAACAGGTCCTTCAGCCCGTTGCAGTTGTCGTCGATGCCATTGCCGACGACCTCGATCGCTCCCGGGTTCACGAGCGCGGGCTGCGCGCCGCAGACGCCCGGCTTGTCGCAGCAGTCCCCGTCCTTGACCATCCAGCCGTCGCCGTCGCAGTCCTTCACGTTGCTGTCGCAGACGACGCACGCGCCCGCCGCGCAGAGCGCCCCGCCTGCGCAGGCGTTGCCGCAGCCGCCGCAGTTCGCCGCGTCGGCTTGCAGGTCGACGCACAGGTTGCCGCACTTCGTCAGGGCGCCGCACAGCCCGGCGCACGCGCCGGCCGAGCAGACCTTCCCCGCGCCGCAAGCGTTACCGCACGCGCCGCAGTTCGCCGGGTCATTCTGCGGGTCGACGCATTTCCCGTTGCAGGCCGAAGACCCGCCGACGCAGACCAGCGCGCACGCGCCGGCCGAGCAGAGCTGTCCGTTCGGGCAGATCGCGCCGCACCCGCCGCAGTTGACCGGGTCGATCAGCGGGTTGACGCACGCCTGACCGCAGAGCGACGTGCCGCCGCCGCATTGCAGGCCGCACGCGCCGGCCGAGCAGACCTGGCCCGAAGCGCACACGGTGCCGCAGCCGCCGCAGTTCGCCGGGTCGTGCTGCGTCGAGACGCAGAGCCCGCCGCACATCGTCGATCCGCCCACGCACGAGAGGCCGCACTGGCCCGCCGAGCAGACCTCGCCCACCTTGCATGCGTTGCCGCACGCGCCGCAGTTGACCGGGCTCGTGAGGGGGTCGACGCAGACGTCGCCGTTCGGCCCCGCGCACTGGACCGTGCCGCCGAAGCACCCGAGCGCGCAGCTCCCCGCCGAGCAGACCTGGCCCGCCTTGCACGCCTTGCCGCACGCGCCGCAGTTCGTCGGATCGAGCTGCACGTTCACGCAGGCGTTGCCGCACATCGTGGTGCCGCCGGCGCACTGCAGGCCGCACGTGCCGGCCGAGCAGAGCTCTCCCGCGCCGCAGGCGTTGCCGCAGGCGCCGCAGTTCGCCGGGTCAGTCTGCGGGTCGACGCATTTCCCGTTGCAGGCCGAAGACCCGCCGACGCAGACGAACGCGCACGCGCCCGCGGAGCAGAGCTGTCCGTTCGGGCAGATCGCGCCGCAGCCGCCGCAGTTGACCGGGTCGCTCTGCGGATTGACGCACGACAGGCCGCATTGCTTGGTGCCGCCGCCGCATTGCAGGCCGCACGTGCCGGCCGAGCAGACCTCGCCCGCCTTGCAGACCGTGCCGCAGCCGCCGCAGTTCGCCGGGTCGTGCTGCGTCGAGACGCAGAGCCCGCCGCACATCGTCGATCCGCCCGCGCACGAGAGGCCGCACTGCCCCGCCGAGCAGACCTCGCCCGCCTTGCACGCCTTGCCGCACGCGCCGCAGTTGACCGGGCTCGTGAGGGGGTCGACGCAGACGTCGCCGTTCGGCCCCGCGCACTGGGTCGTGCCGCCGAAGCACTCGAGCGCGCAGCTGCCCGCCGAGCAGACCTCGCCCGCCTTGCAGGCGTGGCCGCAAGCGCCGCAGTTGGCCGGGTCGAGCTGCACGCTCACGCAGGCGTTGCCGCACATCGTGGTGCCGCCGGCGCATTGCAGGCCGCACGTGCCGGCCGAGCAGACCAGCCCCGCCCCGCAGGCGTGGCCGCAAGCGCCGCAGTTGGCCGGATCGAGCTGCACGCTCACGCAGGCGTTGCCGCACGGGGTGGTGCCGCCGACGCATTGCAGCGCGCACTGGCCCGCCAGGCAGACCTGGCCCGCCGGGCACGCCTTGCCACAAGCTCCGCAGCTGACGGCGCTGGTCTGCGTGTCGACGCAGACCTCGCCGTTCGGGCCGGGGCACCTCGTCGTGCCACCGAAGCATTCGAGGCCGCAGGCGCCCATCGAGCAGAGCTGTCCCACGGGACATGCGTTGCCGCAGCCGCCGCAGTTCGCCGGGTCGATCTGCTCGTTCGCGCAACCGTTCCCGCACTTCGAGGTGCCGCCGCCGCACTCGGCCTTGCACGCCCCCTGCGAGCAGACCTCGCCGGCGCCGCAGGCGTGGCCGCAGCCGCCGCAGTTCGCCGGATCGAAGTCGACGTCGGCGCACAGTCCGCCGCAGAGCGTGGCGCCGGGGCATAGCGCGAGCTGGCCGCCCTGCCCCTGATTCCCGCTGCCGCCCGCGCCGCCGCTGCCCGTCGTCGTGACGCTCCCGCCCCCCCCGCCGCTGCCCGTCGTCGTGACGCTCCCGCCC
>CAIVJW010000318.1 GCA_903906315.1 uncultured delta proteobacterium
CGAAACGGCCCGTAGGCGAAAGAAGCCCGATTCGCGACCATACGCCCCCCGCGGCCCCCGCCCGACCGGTCGCCCGCACGCGGGCGCGGCGCCTTCCCGCGCGCCCGTCGCATCGCCTGCGGAGCCGTTCGCGCGAGCTCGGTGCGCCTCTTCGTGCGGGCTTCGGCCCGCCGCGCGCACCTCCGCCTTGCGGCCCGCTCGGGTCGCCTCCGATCCCGCCCTGTCCTACTCCCCGTCGCCCGTCGCCTTGCGGCGCATCACCACCGACTTCCAATATGGCGGCCCTCGGCTCGGCGAGCGCTCGGGTACGTCGACGAGCTCGCCGCGCTTCGCGAGGAACCGGCGGATGCTCGCGCGCTCGGTGACCATCGCCAGCAGCCGCATGCGGCCCTGGCACTTCGGGCACTCGAGCACGTCCACCCCGAACGTCCTCATCAGCAGCTCCGCCCACGGCCGGTAGTGGCTCGGCCCGCGGCCGCGCGGGGGCTCCTCGGGCGGCGCGCCCTTCGCCGCCGGGGGGGGCTCGGGCGCGATGCGCGGGCGCCAAGGGTGCGTGTTTCGCAGCATCGCGAGCGGTCGTTTCGCGGCATCGTGAGCGCCCAAATCGCGGCATCGTGAGCGCTCGTTTCGCGATGGTGAGCGGTCGTTTCGCGGCATCGTGAGCGCCCGCGCCACCTGAGCGTTCGTTCCGGTACGACGTCGTGCCGGGTCGGTAGCTCGCGACGTCTGCTGGTTCCCCGAACGCCGTCGGCCCCGCGAGGAGGCGCGATGGCGACGGAGAGGCTGGCGATGCATCAGGCACGAGAGATCCTGCGGCAGAAGTTGTCGCTGAGGCGGAGCCATCGCGAGGTGATGTCCGCGGTCGGCGTCAGCATGGGCACGGTGAGCAAGGTGGTGGCGCGCGCCGCGGCGCTCGGCCTCGACTGGGCGGCCGTCGATGCGGTCGCGGAGGACGCGCTCGAGGCGCTGCTCTTCGGCGCGCGGTGCGCGGTGCAGGATTCGGCGCGGCCGCTGCCGGACCCGGTGGCGCTGCACGTCGAGTTGCGGCGCGCGGGCGTGACGTTGCAGCTGCTGCACCTCGAGTACCTCGAGCGTCACCCGGGCGGTTACCGCTACACGAAGTTCTGCGGGGTGTACCGCGAGTGGCTCGAGCGGCGCGCGCCGACGATGCGACAGGTGCACGTCGCCGGCGACAAGATGTTCGTCGACTACTCGGGCAAGAGGCCGCACTACGTCGAGCCCGCGACGGGCGAGATCATCGAGGTCGAGCTCTTCGTCGGCGTGCTCGGCGCGTCGAGCTACACGTACGCGGAGGCGACGCGCACGCAGACGATCGTCGACTTCACTGCGAGCAACGCGCGCGCGATGACCTTCTTCGGCGGCGTGCCGAACGCGATCGTGCCCGACCAACTCAAGAGCGCGGTGACGGTCTCGGACCGCTACGAGGCCGGCGTGCAGCGGACCTTCGCCGAGCTCGGGCGCCACTACGACACGACGATCCTCCCAGCGCGCCCGCGCTCACCGCGAGACAAGGCGAAGGTCGAAGTCGCCGTGCAGGTGGCGCAGCGGTGGATCCTCGCGCGCATGCGCAACGAGCGGCACGAGTCGCTCGGTGCGCTCAACGCGCGGATCGCAGAGCTTTGCGCCGAGCTCAATCTCCGGGTGATGCGGCACTACAAGGCGAGTCGCCGCGAGCTCTACGAGCGGCTCGACAAGCCCGCGCTGCGCGTGCTGCCGGCGGAGCCCTTCGTGCACGCGGAGTGGGAGCAGGTGCGGCTCAACATCGACTACCACGCGAAGGTCGGCGAGCACTTCTACTCGGCACCATTCACGCTCGTGCACGAGGTGCTCTGGGCGCGGACGACGGCGACGACGGTGGAGCTCTTCCATCGCGGCTCGCGGGTCGCGTCGCACGTAGGCAGCAGCGTCATCGGGCGACACACGACCGACGACAAGCACATGCCGGTCGCGCACCAGAAGCACGCGGAGTGGACGCCGTCGCGCATCCTCGACTGGGCGAGCACCGTCGGACCGATGACGGCGAAGTTGTCGGCGGCGATCCTCGCGGAGCGTCGTCATCCCGAGCACGGATACCGCTCGTGCCTCGGCCTATTTCGCCTGGCGAAGCGATTTGGCAACGAGCGCGTCGAGGCCGCGTGCGCCCGCGGGCTCGCGGTCGGCGCGCGCTCGTACCGGCACGTGGACTCGATCCTCAAGCACGGCCTCGACCGCGAGCCCGCGCTCGATGTCGCGTCGCGCGAGACCGCGAGCGTGGTGCACGAGAACGTGCGCGGCAGCGACTACTACCACTGACCGGAGGGGTGCGTGTCGATCGAGATCTTGATCGCGTGGTGGATGATCCTGCTCGCGGCGGTGGTGAAGGCGGCGATCCGAAGTCACCACGCGATGGCGACGTGTGCGGCGGCGGCGCGCTCGGTCGTCGCGTCCGTCGTTGCCGACACTGAAGACCGCGAACGCGTCGGCATCGCGTGCGGCCTGCGCCACGACCGCGTGCGAGCACGCTCGGGCTCGGCGTGCGCTCCGGGCACGAGCGTGCTGCTCGCGCGTGCGCGTGGGCCGCCGCGTGACGACGAGATCGAAGACGTGCGCGGACGCGGAGAAGACTTTCACCGGAGACAAGACATGTTGAGAGAACCCACGATGGAGAAGCTTCAAACGATGCGGCTCGGCGCGATGGCCGCGGCTTGGACGGAGCAACAACGAAGCGCAGACACGGTCGCGCTCACCTTCGACGAGCGCTTCGCGATGCTCGTCGATGCCGAGTGGATGATGCGCGAGAACAAGAAGATGAGTCGCGCGCTGAAGGAGGCGAAGCTGCGCATCGCCGAGGCGTCGATCGAGGGCATCGACTATCCGCCGCGCCGCGAGCTCGACAAGGCCGTCGTGCGGCAGCTCCGCACCTGCACGTGGGTCGAGCAGCACCAGGTCGTGCTCATCAGCGGCGCGGCCGGCACGGGCAAGACGTACGTGTCCTGCGCACTCGCGCAACAGGCCTGCCGCAAGGGCTTCCGCGCGATGTACCGACGCGCGCCTCGTCTCTTCGACGAGCTCCGGCTCGCGCGCGCCGACGGCAGCTACCCGCGGATGCTCTCGCGCATCGCGCGCGTGGACGTGCTCGTGATCGACGACTTCGCCATCGCGCCCGTCGCCGACAGCGAGCGCCGCGATCTGCTCGAGGTGCTCGAGGATCGTACGCGTTCACGGGTTGTGTAGGCTCGCGACGGCGCGAATGATCCTATGTGACCACCTGTGATCCTATGCGAATGGGGGGGGGACAGAAGGCGCGCCGTGTGATGAAACGTCGAGGTGGCCGACGCACGCGACGAGGAGATTGCCGACCTTCGGCGCCAACTCGCGGAGCGCGACGCGGTCATCGAGCAGCTGCGAGCCAGGGTCGCGGCCCTTCAAGCGGAGGTTCTGGCGCGGAAGGAGGCACTGGGTAAGTCGTCGCGCACCTCGTCGAAGGCGCCGTCGAGTGACGGCCCGGCTGTCCTCCGGGCTTCCGGCCACTGGGTGGCCTCTTCGGCCGAGGCGCCGTCGCCGGGCCGTCACTCGACGGCGGCTTCGACGAGTTGCGCGC
>CAIVJW010000319.1 GCA_903906315.1 uncultured delta proteobacterium
CACTCGCGCATGTCGGGCGGCAGCAGCAGACGCTGCTCGAGGTTGTAGGGCAGGTAGCTCTTCGCCATCTCCACAACTAGACGCGCCACGCCGTCGAAACGGATCGGTGGGCTCGTCTTTTTTCCCGACACACACCTAGCCTCCGCGGGCGCCGCGCCCTACTTCAGCACCGTCTCGCAGCCGAACAGCACCTCGACGTGGCCCGGCTTGCCGAGCCCCACCGACGCCTGCGCGTCCTTGCACGAGATCGGGCACAGCACGACGCGCGTCGGCGCCTTATCGTCGTCGTAATACCAGCCGCCGGCGGGCCCGCACGCGCCCGGCCCCGCGACCTTCGCGAGCGTGGTGGCGCCGTTCGGGCCGGTGATCTGCACGTTGACCTTGCCAGGGTCGAGCGCGCCTCCGTCGGGGGCGGGGATCGCGACGTCGCAGGCGACCTTCGTCGCGGCGAGGACGGCCTTGCTCACCGCCACGTAGAAGGGCTGCCACGCGGCGTGCCCGTCGCAGATCTTCGCGCGCGCGCCGCCGGTCTTCGTCACGAGGGTGCTGTACGTCCAGCCCGACGAGGGCGGCTGGCTCTGGTCGGCGTAGGTGCACTTCTCGCCCGGGTCGACGTCGCTGCCCCAGCCGTAGATCGCGCTGAACACGTAGCCGTCGAAGGCGCCTTTCCAGGACGAGTCGAGAATGCCCGGTGGGAGCTTCAATCCATTGAACGGGTTGGTCCCGCCGGGGAACGTCTCGAAGTCGCCGGCCGCGAGGCGCGCGTTGTCGTCGGTGACGAGCACGAAGGTCTTGGTCGCGTTCGGGCGCAGCTGCTGCTGCCACGCCTCGCCGCCCTTGTCCTCGCCGGCGGCGTAGCCCGCCGTCTGGCCGAGCGTGCCGAGGATCTGCTCGAGCGTCTGGAGGCTCAGCACGTCCAGGTTCGCGTGCGCGAAGCGGGGGCCGTCGCCGCATGCGTCGTCGCCGGCGAGCGGCGGCGGGATGCACACCGGAAAGCGCGTCTTGCCGCTCACGGTGATCGGGCTCGTCTTGTTGCGGAGCGAGAGCAGGATGACCTTGTAGTCGAGCTTGGACGCGCCGATGCCGTCGGCGAATGCGTTGAGGCCGGCCTGCACCTCGGCCACCGCGGGCGCCATGCTGACCGAGTTGTCGACCATCCAGATGATGTCCACCGGCCGCGGCTCCGTGAGCGCGTCCTCGGTCACGGCGGCGCACGCGGCGTCGGGCGTGACGATGGGCGCGTCGCTCTTCGCGTCGACGATGACGACGAGGCCCGCGTCGTCGTCGGGCGGCGCGCTCGCGTCCGCGGACCCCGCGTCCTTCTTCGTGACCCCGCCGGCGTCGCCGACCGGCACCCCGCCGTCGGCGTCGTCGCTCGCGTCCACCGGCGACGCGCCGCTCGACGCGCACGCGACGAACGCGCCGGCGGCGACGCAGCCGAGCCCCGCGGCGAGGATCCAGCGCATCCCCGACATCTAGCACGGACCGCCTTCGCGCCGCTGCGCGTGACGTGACCCACCCGTCGGGCTACACCCTGCCGGATGTCGGTAGTCGAGCTACGCAGAGGCCGCACCGGAGGGCCCGCCCGCGATCTTCGCCGCTTTTTGCCCACGACCCGCGAGGAGATGCGGGCGCGCGGCTGGGACCAGCTCGACGTCCTGATCGTGAACGGCGACGCGTACGTCGATCACCCGGCGTTCGGGGGCGCGATCATCGGCCGCTTCCTCGAAGCGCGCGGCTTGCGCGTCGGGATGGTCGCGCAGCCCGACTGGCGCACCCCGGCCGACGTCTCGCGCCTGGGCGCGCCGCGCCTGTTCGTCGGCGTCACCGCGGGCAACCTCGACTCGATGCTGAACAAGCTGACGGCCCAGAAGAAGGTCCGCAGCGTCGACCAGTACTCGCCGGGCGGCCAGGTGGGGCTTCGCCCGAACCGCGCGTCGATCGTGTACTCGAACCTCTGCCGCCAGGCGTTCCCGGGCGTGCCGGTCGTGCTCGGCGGCATCGAGGCCTCGCTCCGGCGGATCGCCCATTACGACTACTGGGCGGATCAGGTCCGGCGCTCCGTGCTGCTCGACGCGAAGGCCGATCTCCTGATCTTCGGCATGGGCGAGCGACCCGTCTGGGAGGTGGCCAGTCGGCTGCGGGCCGGCGAGCCGGTCGCCGCGCTCCGCGACGTGCGCGGCACGGCCCACGTCCGCCGCAAGGGAGAATGGGAGTCGATCGAGCGATCGCGCTACGTGGGCGACGGCCACGCGGTCTTCCTGCCGAGCCACGAGGAGGCCGAGAAGGACAAGGTCGCGTTCGCCGAGATGAGCCGGGCCTTCCAGCTCGAGACCAACCCGGGCAACGCGCGGCCGATCGTGCAGCCCCACGGCGCGGAGGCGGTGTACCTCAATCCCCCGGCGAGGCCGCTCGACACGGGCGACATGGACGCGCTCTACGATCTGCCCTTCGCGCGCGCTGCGCACTGGGGCTACGATCAGGCGATTCCGGCCTTCGAGACCGTGAAGCACAGCGTCGTGACCATGCGCGGCTGCTTCGGCGGCTGCTCCTTCTGCTCGATCACCGAGCACGAGGGGCGAGTCATCCAGTCGCGATCGGCCGAGAGCATCCTGCGCGAGGTGCGCGCGCTCCGGCGCATGGACGACTTCCGCGGCACGGTCACGGACCTCGGCGGGCCGACGGCCAACATGTACCGGATGGCGTGCAAGGACCCGGCGATCGAGACTGCCTGTCGGCGCCTCTCGTGCGTGTTCCCCGACGTCTGCGAGAACCTCGGCACCGATCACGGCCCGCTGCTCGCGGTGATGAAGGCGGTGCGCGAGGAGCCGGGCGTGAAGAAGGTCTTCCTGGCCTCGGGCGTGCGCTACGACCTCGCCGAGCGATCGCCGGAGTTCATCGCCGAGCTCGCGCGCCACCACACGGGCGGCCAGCTCTCGGTCGCCCCCGAGCACAACGAGAAGGACGTGCTCGACAAGATGAAGAAGCCCGGGATCCAGAGCTACGAGCGCTTCGCCGAGGCCTTCTGTGCCGCGAGCGAGGAGGCCGGCAAGGACCAGTATCTGGTGCCCTACTTCATCTCGGGGCACCCGGGCTCGACGCTGCGCGCGATGGTCGATCTCGCCCTCTACTTGAAGGAGAAGGGTGTTCGCCCCCGCCAGGTGCAGGATTTCATCCCGACGCCGATGTCGATGGCGACGGCGATGTACCACACGGGGATCGACCCGTTCTCGCGCGAGGTCGTCTACACCGCCAAGGAGCTGCACGACAAGCGCCAGCAGAAGGCGCTGCTCTTCTACTGGGATCCGGCGCACCACGACGAGGTGCGAGAGGCCCTGATCCAGGCCGGCCGCGCCGACCTCATCGGCACCCGGCCGAGCTGCCTCGTGCCGCCGGCGACCGGGCGCGGAGCGCTGCCCCGGTACGAGCAGCGCCGGCGGCGGTGAGCCTGATCCGGGGCAGCCCGCGGGCCTCGCCAGCTCGGTCCCCGTCGGCGCAGCGGCGCGATCAGGGCGGCGTGTAGAACGCGACCGCCTTGGCGGGGCCGGTCCCGTTCAGGTTGAAGCCGTCGGCGAGCGCGCTCGCCTGCGCGGCGTCGAGCACGCGGTTCACGAAGGGCTGATCGGTCGACAGCGTCCCGAACGCGGTCGTGTTCACCTCGGCGCCGCGCGCGAAGACCGACAGGCGGCCGCCTGCCTTGGGCTTGCTCGCGAAGCGCACCGTCTCGACCTGGCCCCGCAGGAGCTGAAATGGCCCGGCTTGCTCGGTGCGCCGCTCGTCGCGCACGAGGTAGTAGACCCTCACCATCGCGTTGATCTCGGATCCGATGAGCCCCGCGCCGAAGCGCGTCGTCTGGCCGCGCCGCAGCGTGATGTTGGCGTCGATCAGGATGTCGTCGTCGCCCGCCTTGAGCGCCGCGAAGATCGCGTCTCGCACGGGCGCCACCACCTGCTCGGGCGCGGGCAGCTCGCGCGGCAGCCCCGCGAGGGCCTCGAGCCCGGCCCCGAGCGCCATCGGTAGGTCGGCCGGCTCGCGGTCGTCGTCGTAGATCGCGAGGCGCAGCACGCACGCCGCGAGATCCTCGTCGGGCGGGAGCACCGCGATCAGCGGCGGGTCGGACAGCGAGAGGTTCGTCATCCACTCGAGGGATCCGACCTTGTGCGGCGGCATGCCCGTCGGCAGTCCCGAGAGCGGCGAGCAGCTCGCCTTGCCGGCCTTGTCGACGAGCACGGGGATCGACCACCAGTAGATCTCGCCGTCGCCCCAGAGATCCGTGTCGTCGATGACGTAGGCGCCGAGCAGGTACACGCCGAGGTGCCCCTGGTCGTCGTCCTGCTGCGCGAGCAGCTGCCCGCGCATGTTAACGATCGCGCAAATCCGTAGAAATTCGATCGTTGCGCGCAGACCCCGTCGACTGCGCGTCCGGCCGCGGCGCGGCCGGACGTTCATGTTCGCCTACTTGACCCGAGGCTTCTTCGTGGTTGATGCGTTGGCCGCG
>CAIVJW010000320.1 GCA_903906315.1 uncultured delta proteobacterium
CGCCGCTTCGACGGCCGCATCGCCGCCCCGCTCGCTCCGGTCCAGCGGGAAGCGCCCCATGGCGAGCCCGAACGCGTACGAGAGCTCGGCCTCGGGCGCGGGCGGGTCGTACTCGGGCTCGTACGGGGGCAGCGGCTCGCCCGCCGCGCGATCGACGGCGCGCTGCGCCCAGTCCTGCGCGTACTGCCACGGCGAGGGGCCGGGGCGCTTGAACTCGACGGAGGCCTCGCGTGCGGCCTCGTGCTCGGTGAAGGCGCGATCGATGGTCGCGAAGATCTCGTCGGCGGACTCGGCGGGGAAGAGCGGCAGTCGCTTCACGTCGTCGTTCTCGAAGTGAATACCTGGGTTCAGATCCCCAAGAGTGCGGCGCCCACGTGATGCGTTCAGGGTGCACACGGTGCTGGCAAGATCCTGGGGGAACACCGATGACCCCATGTTCCCGAAGATGCTTTGGAACCGGTGCACACGAGCGCTGAACGACGCGCCGATTGGCGAGAAGGCAACGCCTTTGCGGAAGTAGAGCGCAGGATCACGAAGGCGCACCGTGCCGGGCGCGCAGTACATGCCAAACACGCGCAACTCCACCGCCTCATCGGCCCAGCTGATGACCTCGGTCCCGGGCTCGATCCACTCGGCGCCGGCCGCGCCCTTGATGTAGAAAGGCCACCGCGGTGTGCGCGAGCCGCCCACGAACACCCGCCCCGGTGCAACCGCCACCTCGAACCACAACCGGGTGAACCGCACGTCGTCGCCGGTTTTCACGCCGGCCGCGACCTGCAGACTCTTGCCCAGCAGCGGGTAGCGACGGTAGTCCGTGATGTCGCGCGGCGACCACCAGTAGACGATCGGCTCGCCCTCGATCGCCGCAAACCCCTTCGTGTCGAACTCGTACCGCCCGACCTGCGCGAGCGTGGCGGCGCGCTTGCGGGGCGTGCGGCCGGCGTCGCGCGTCGTGTCGCTCGGCGGCGTTGGCTGCAGCGCTAGCGCGAACTCGGGCGAGCGGGGCATCTTTCGCACGAGGCCGATGGAGACGGCGACCTGCTCGTCGGGGATGTCCGCGAAGGCACCGCGGTCGAGATCGCCAATCAGGCGCAGGTCGAACGAATGCAGCAGGTGCTTTCGGATCTCCGTGAATTGGCCGAGGAACATCCAGCCGCGCATCGTGAGCAGGCCCGATATCCCGCCTGGTGCCGCGAGCTCGAGGCCGCGCTCGAGGAACACCGCATAGAGGTCGGCCTTGGCCCGCGGGTACTTCTTCGCGACATAGGTGGCGTCGGCCATCTTGGTGGTCGCCTGATACGGCGGATTCCCCACCACGACGTCGTACGTCCCCTCCTTCATCATCCGCACGAAGCGCACGCCCGCCGCGAGCTGCTCGCCGTCGAGGCGAATACCAAGATCCTCCTCGGCGGCGTGGGCGCCGAGGAAGCGCTCGAGGCGGTCGAGGACCGTCTCCTTCGTGGCCGCGAAGTCGATCGCGGACTGCTGCGCGGGGAAGCCCGCGAGCAGATCGCCCTGCGCCGGTTTGAGCGAGGCGATCGCCGCGCGCTCGTGGGCCTTGAGCGCGTCCTCGATCGCCTGGTCGATCTTGAGGAGCGACCCGAGGTGGTCCGCGCCCTTCAAGGCCCCGACGATCGTGTCCGTGAGCGCCTCGGGCAGGCCCGTCTCCTCGCGGAGGCCGCGCCGCAGCAGGGCGAGCGCCGGGTCGTCGTGCGGCAGCGCCGCGAGCTTGAGATCGGGCGCGACCAGGTTGAGGCGCGCGGGCCGCGCCTTCGGGTGGAGCGCCTTCGCCTTGAGGTACAGGCCCGCGGCGGCGAGCTGGATGGCGCGCGGGTCGATGTCGACGCCGAACAAGTTGTTCTCGAGGATCGACTCGGCGATCTCGCGGTCGCTCCAGTCCTGGTTCGTGTGCCGCGCCTCCTCGCGGTAGAGCGCCGCGCAGAGGTCGAAGGCGATGACGAGGAAGTGCCCCGACCCGCACGCCGGGTCGAGGAGCTTGAGCTCGCGGATCGACCGCGGCGCCGCCTCGATGGCCGCCTCGGGCAGCGGCTGCGGCACGTAGTACTTCCAGCGATCCTCGAGGCCCTCGGCGATGGGCATCAGCGCGTCGAGCGCGACCTCGCCGCGATCGCGCTTGTCGCGCCACTCGGCGCGGCGCGCGTCGAGCGCGGGCAGCACGCTCTCGGCCTCGGCCGTCCAGCCGTGCTTCTTGCACATGCAGAGCCACGTCGCGCCGAGGCTGTTCTGGAGCAGCCACTCGACCATGTAGCGCTCGGTGAACATCTGCGTCTTCGACGCGATCTCGTGCGGCTCGACCTTGCCGCCGTCGTTGAGCTTCGCGTCCAGCGCCTCGCGCTCCGGGTCGTTCCAGTACTGGTAGACCCAGCCGAGCGTCGTGTCGTCGCCCCACGCGCTCGCGAGCGCGGGCGCGTCGAGGGCCTCGACGACGGCGCGCAGCGTGGGCGCGGCGATCGGGAAGAGGCGCGTGAGGCCGACGTCGCCGAAGAGCCCGGGCAGCTCCACCGCCAGCTCGGCAAACACGAGGCCGAGCAGCGCGCCGTAGCCCTCCGTCTCGTCCTCCCAAGGGGCCGCGGACGCGGACCCCGTCGAACAGAGCGCGGGGGCGAAGTCCCGCCACTCCTTGTAGCCGACGCTCTTCCACCCGCCCGTCACCACCGCCGGCTTCGAGAGCCCGAGGGCCTCGAGGTGCCGCACGAGGACGAGCCGGTTCACGAGCGTGTGCGCGGCCTCCTTCACGGCCTCGGCGAGGAACCGGTCACGCGCCTTGGGCCGATCCTTCGCGGGCACGGCGCGCACGCGCTCGTCGAGCCACCCCTCGAGCCGCCGCCGCTTCGCGCGCGCCGCCTCTCCGAGCCCGGCGTGCTGCGCGTCCTTGATTGAGAGCCGGTAGAGCCCGTCGGCGTGCTCGCGGATCTCGCGGAGGAGCCGCTCGCGCAGCGCGCGGATGGTGCGGGAGAGCTCGGCCTTGGCGTCGGGGGTGAGGTGGTGGGTCATGCGAGCGGGTCCCAGAGCGGCGCGAGCGCGAGGTCGATGGCGTCGAAGGGCTCGGCGCGCACGACCGCGTCGCCCTCGTGCGTCGTGACGAGCAGCCAGCTCGTGTCCTGGCGGCGGAAGACCTCGAGCGTCCGGTCCACCGGGTCGACGAGCCACACGTGCCCGACGCCGGCGCGGGCGTAGATGGGCAGCTTGCGCACGCGGTCGGTGCGGCGCGTGCGGTCCGACAGCACCTCGCAGGCCCAGGCGGGGGCGACGTCCGTCCACGGCGCCGAGACGTCGGGGACGCGATCGCGCCGCCAACCCGCGAGGTCCGGCACGAGGACGTCCGCGTCGAGGTGCAGCTCGGGCTCGAAGAGGAACACCCACCCGCCGGGGCCGCCGCGGCCGCGCTGGAAGGGGCTGCCGAGGTCGACGCCGAGCGCGGACGAGGCGTTCGCGTGGCGCAGCGCGGGGCGCGGCATGGTGACGAGCTCGCCGTCGAGGATCTCGGCGATGAGGTGCTCGGGCACGGCGAGGAGGTCTTCGTAGGTGGCGCGCTTGCGGGCGGGGTCGGCCATACGTGGATCCTAGCGTGGCGGAGGTGCGGGCTCGCCGGCGCGGGTGACGAGCGTGGAGGCCATCACGGCGCCCCCGCGACGGCGAGATCGAGCGCACCGCGAAGCTCGACCGTGAACGCGCGGAACGCGGCGAGCCCATCGAGCGCGCCAAAGTCCTCGATCGTGTCCGCGACGCGGTGAACCATGCTCGGGTAGTCGCGATCGAAGCGCTGGCGTCGCCGGGGCCCCGCCGCGTCGGCCGCCGTGAGCAGGAGGTCCTTGAGCACGTCCTTGGGGCTGGGGAGCGACTCGAGCGCCCTCAGGGACGGCATCGACAGCGGCGTCGTGCCGTTCGGGTTGTTCGCGGCTCGCCGGACCGCGTGCTCGTCGATGAGGAGCCATGCCTCGGTCATGCGCACCGGCACGACGGGAACGACCCCGCGTCGCTTTGGAATCTCGGCGAGCCGCTCGACAGGTGGCTGCCGCTCGGCGTCGCGGTGCACGAAGAGCAACGTCGGGCGGAAGCGAGCCATCGCGTCGTCGATGGCCTCCCCGACCGGACGCCCACCCCTCGCCGCGAAGCCCTGGAGCGCGAAGCTCGCAGCCGGCCGGTGCCGGCGCAGCGCCCACTTCAGGATGGGCAGGAGCGCGCGGTCGCTGCCGCCATCGCCGACGAGCGCGTAGTCGACGACCGCGGTCACTCCGCGGCTCCGTCGAGGTCGAACGGCAGGGTGATCTGCCCATGCGACCGGGCTCGTCGAAGCGCCGGCCCGAGCTGCGATCCACCGAGGAACTCGGCGAGCCGGTGGGGCGAGATGGCGCCGTCGTTGCCGCGCCAGGTGCCGGACACAGGTCGGACGCGAGCGCACTGGCCCCCCGGCGAGTCGATGGAGTCGACGAAGAGCACCTCGTCGAGATCGAGCTGGCGCGCGACATCTGGCGAGTGCGTGTTGAGGACGACCTGTCGCAGCGGGTTGTCGGGCCCGGGGGCGAACGACGGGTCCACGGCGAAGTCGCGCAGGAGCTCGACCATCTTCGCGACGCGCGTCGGGTGCATGCCGTTCTCCGGCTCCTCCATGCACAGCACGCGCGCCGACGCTGCGTCGAGCTGCATCGTCACGAGCGCGAGGAAGCGCAGCGTCCCATCGGAGAGCGACCGCGGTCCCAATGCGTGAGTGCAGCCGCGCAGCTTGGCGAGCAGCGATAGCTGCTGCCGCGCCTCGTCGCGATCGACCCACAGGCGTTCGACGTCCGGCACCAGCTCCGCCAGGCGGTTCGCGGCTTCGGCGAAGATCGTGCCCTCGGTGTGCTCGGAAGCCGCCAGGCGCGTCAGCGTGGCCGCCAGGTGACCACCGTGCTCATCGACGGATGCTGGGCCGCCGAACGGGTCGGGAGCCCGCATCGCGGAGGGTTCGAGCTGAAGGCCATGCCACGAGGCCATCTCTCGACGGGCGGCGAGCACCGTCGGGTACTCGGCCGCGTTCGTGCCGCCAACGACCGTCCGCGGCGACTTGCCCGCGGGGATGGGGCGGCCACGACTACCGCCATCCTGGTGCAGCATGACCTCGACCGTGCCGTCGGCGGCGGTCCGGCTCGACACGAGCTTGCCGCCGCGCCGTGCGCGCCCCGCGGCCGCCTTCCGGAAGTCGTCCTTGGCAGGGAAGCCGATGATCTCCTTGGCTTCGGTCAGCTTGAGGTTGGTGAGCTCCTCGTTCGTCAGCTCGATGCGTGGCGTCGGTGCCTCCGCGTACCGGAACGCGACCTCGTACCGGAGGAACGTCGCCGTGGGGATCGCCGCGCGGCCGAAGTCGTCCACGACGTCGGCCGGCACGACCATGTCGGCCGCGAACGACATCTCCCCGGCCGCGTCGGCGCCGAAGAAGAGATCGCGCGGCCCGAACGCTCCCGAGAGCGGGCTGCGCACCGCGGCCGCCGCACGCGGGATCTCATGGTCGGCGAGCAGCCGCAGGAACTGGATCGCGTCGAAGAGGTTCGACTTGCCCACCCCGTTCTGACCGACGAAGCACGTGAGCGGCCCGAACCGGACGTCGACGTCCCGCAGGTTCTTGAAGCCCTTCACTCGGAGCCGCAGCAGCATGGCCTAGTCGTACTCGGTTCCGTCGTCGGCGCGGAGAGTGGATGGCACGTCAGACGATGCGAACGCGCGCGCCCTGGTCGAGCTGTGCGCCGACGCGCTGCTCGATCTCGGCGAGCAGGAGCCGGAGCTCCTCGCGCGTACGGACGTCGCGGTTCTTGAGCGAGAGGGCCACGCGCACGACGCGCTCGGGCTTCACCTCGAGGTCCGCGAGCTTGTCGTCGAGGCGGTCGGGGGCGCCGTCCTCCGCCTGGTGCAAGCGCACCGGGAACCGGTCGCGCAGGTCGACCAGCGGCGGCGCAATGGCGTCGGCCGTCGTGTCGATCATCGCCTCCGTGATCGGCCGCAGCACGTGGTGCGAGGCGTCCGCGTCGAGGCGCTCGAAGCCGGCGCGACCGCGGATCCGCGCGCGCGCCGCCTCGGCGGCCTGCTGCTGCTGACCGAGGAGCGAGAGCCGCGCGGCCTTGTACGCCTCGCGTACCGTCTTCACCGCGGCCTCGATCGATCCGAGGTCGCGCCAGGGCCGCTCGGCGGCGAGCTGGTCGCGGAGCGCCTTCGCCTCGGCCGCGAGGTCGCCCGCGTCGCCGACGGCCTCGAGCTGCACGAGCTCGTGGTCGCGCGCGGAGGCCGCGTCGCGGACCGCGTCGATGGCGGCGTCGGTGAGCTCGACCCGGAGGACGTTGAGGAGCTGCAGGCCGTCGCGCAGCGTGTCGAGGTGCTCCTTCACGGCCGCAACCGTGGGGGCGACGTGCCTCGACCGCTGGCAGGCCTCGAGCGCGCGCACGAGCTTCTCGAGGGCCGGCGGCGTCGGCGGCCGGCCGGGCAGCCGCTCGAGCTTCGTCTCGACTTCGCGCAGGCGCTCGCGCTGCGGCGCGAGGTGGTCGTACACGGCGTTCGCGATCGGGTCGTCGTCGCGATCGATGTCGACCCCGAGGTAGTCCTTGAACAGGTTGCCAATGGCGATGCGGTCGCGCCCCGTGATGCCCGTGTCGCCCGCGGGGAACAGGTCCGCGTGCCGGAGCTCGCGGTCGCTGCGGAAGAAGTCCTTCGCGCCCGGGTCGCGGACGGAGGTGATCTTCGCGCCGCTCTGCGGGCGGACGTGGATCTTGCCGCCGCGCACGAGCCCGACGAGGCACGCCTTCACCACGTCGGCCGGGTAGCCGTACGGCGGCCGCGCGAACGTCGAGAGCAGCGTGCCGCCGGCCGATCCCTTGTTCTTCTCGATGAACGCGAGGATGCGGCTCGGCACCTGCCCCGAGCACGTCGCGACGTACTTGCCGGCGTCGAGCGAGAGCACGCCGAGGCCGGCCTCGAGGAACTTGGTCGACGGCCCCGAGAGCGTCGGCTCGAGCAGCTGCGCGAGCTCGCCTTCGGAGATCGCGATCTCGACGAAGTGCGGGTAGAGCTCGGGCAGGACCCGGTTGCCGATGCCCGTGGCCGCGCTGGCGAACGCGGCGCCGTGGTCGCGCGGCTGGATCGACCTCCCACGGAAGTAGATCGTGCCGTCGACGAAGGCCGCGCCGATCGCGGCCTCGAGCTTCTTGTCGAGGTCCTCGGCGCGCGCCTCTTCCTCGATGAGGAGGCGCTGCTTCTCGCGCACGAGCGTCGCGCGGATGCCGTCGTTCCGCGTGATCATGCGCCGGCTCTTGCAGAGCTCGCGCGCGAGGCCGTCGACGGTCCCGTGATCGCCGACCACCCACACGACGCGATCGCGGAGCGCCTCCTCGCCGCTGCGCTTCACCCACGCGGGCGACCGGCGCTCTTCGGCGTTCACGAAGCGGAAGTCGAGCGTGACGGTCGCGTCGTCGCGCCCCTGCGAGAAGCGCACGTCGCTGGCCTGGCGGCCGTCGCTGTAGAAGGCCGTCCACGCGAACGGCCGCCCGCGGAGCTTCGCGCGCTCCGCGCCCACGAGCAGCTCGCCGAGCTTCTTCTGCACGAGCTCGCTCACCTGCTCGGGCGTGACGCCGACGTCGTCGCGGTCGCGCTGCCAGTCCTGGCCCGCGGACGACTGGATCTTGTAGCCCTGCTTCTCGGTGTACCCGCAGAGGTTCCGCTCGCGCAGCGCCTCGAGCGCCTCGCCGACGGCCTGCTCCTGGCTGCCGCGGCCGAGCCGGTCGTAGAGGCACGACGCGACGAGCTTGGGCGTCGTCGGCATCGTGTCCTGCAAGAGCTCGAGCAGCGCGACGGCCTTCGCGACGCGCCCCTGGAGCGTGTCGCGCCCGACCTCGGCGTGGATGCGGCCGAGCGTGGCCTGCACGTCGGAGTCGAGCGCCGTGTGCTGGACCTCGTAGATCGCGTCGAGCGTGACGAGCTCGCCGACGTCGCGGTCCGCGAGCGCCTGCTCGCGCCCGAGGTGCGGGGTGCCCCCGCCGCGAAAGAGCTCGCCGAGCAGCTGGAGGAGCCCGCGGATCGCGTGGTCGTCGCCCTGGATGCGCGTCGACCGCGTGCGCAGCGCCGAGGTGATCTGGAGCAGCAGGTCCACGTGCCCCGGCAGCATCGGGTAGACCTCGAGGAAGTCCTCCTCGGTGATCTCCTCGCACTTGAAGCCGTGGAGCTTGAGGTCGCTCCGGTGCTCCTCGAAGAGCGCGCGCAGCACGGCCTCCTTGCCCTGCGCCTTCTTGAGCAGGCGGCGGTGCACGACGTCGCGGATGTTGGTCGCCGCGAGGTGCACGCGCAGGCGCGCCGGGAAGCGCTCCTTCAGCTTGCCGATGGGCGTCGCCTCGCTGGCCTCCTCGAGCTTCTCCTGGCCCGTGGCGAGGAGCCACGCCGCGCCCTTCAGCCGCGTCCCGAGCGCCGAGACGAACGACTGGAGCTTGAGCATGCGGCTCTGGTCCTGGTGGACGTACTGGCTGACCTCGTCGACGACGAGGAAGAGCGTCTTGCCGGGCGCGCGCACGGCGAGCATCGCCTCGATCGCCTTCACCGCTTCCTCGGCCGAAGTGCCGATACCCGTCTGCTGCCCGGCGCGGCTGTCGAGCCAGGTCGTCGGCTCCGGGAACCGGTCGGGCCGCAGGACGTGCATCACGTGCGAGAAGTCGTCGTCGGCCTGCTGCCGGCCCTTCGCCTCGGACCACGGGCGCTCGAGCGTCGTCTGCGCGGCGGTGAGGAACTCGGGCCACTCCTCGTCGCGCTCGAGCTTGAGCTCGTGGTCGGCGACGAGGTTCGACGTGGAGCAGTAGTCGAGCCGGACCTGAAGCTGCCGCACGATCGCCGAGGGGATGTGCTCGTCGTCGCGCGCGACGCCGCCGATGTCGAACACGACCGCGATCGGATCGATCGGCCCGCGCATCGTCGTCCACGCCTCGCGGAGCTCGTGCGCGAGCGGCGAGTCATCGCGCCGGAGCAGCGCCTCGGCGAGCGGCGTCCCATTGGGCAGCGTCTTGCCGTCGAGCGCGAGGCCGAGGAGCTTCGCGAAGCTCGACTTGCCCGACCCGTAGAACCCCGAGATCCACGACGCGGGCAACTCGGGCCCACCGGGCTTCGTGCGCTCCGCGTGAAGGGCGCGGCAGAAGTGGACGAGCTGCTCGTGGATGCCGTGCTTCAGGCGTTTCGACTGCGGGGAACCCTCGGGGTAGCCGCCCGTGATGATGTACTCGGAGACCTCGCTCTCGAGCTTCTTCGGGCTCTGCTCGTGGAAGTAGACGACGGGCGGGATGTCGCGCGTGACGTCGTGCTCGAACAGCTCGCGGATCTTCATCGTGGTCGCCTGTCAGGGGTAGATGCGAGGGCGGTAGTCGCGGTCGGGCGCGAGCTCGCCCATGAACGAGAGCTCCGTCGTGCCCGTGCGCTCGCCCGGGTAGAGCAGGACGACGGGCACGTTGCGGGTGTGTCCGTCGATGTGCTTGAGCAGGCCCGACGTGCGGTAGAACGGGTACAGCGCGCCGGCACGGCCGATGATCGCGAGGGTGCGGTCGCCCTCTGCGGGGTGCTTGTCGACGAAGTCGCCGATGAGCGCGGCGATGTCGGCCGCGATGCCGCTCGGCCCCTCGAGGTGCGGCGCGATCTTCTCTTTCAGGTGCGCGAGCGCGCGGGCCGGGTCCTTCGCGTAGAGGCGCCGCTCGCGCAGGGCGAGGTTCGAGACGAAGTCGTCGCCGGCGCGCCGGAGCCGATCGAGCAGGAGCTTCTGCAAGGAAATCGGCAGCACGACCCACCCCGAAGCGCGTAGCTCGTCGGCGAGCCGCTGCACGTGCCGCCGCAGCTCGAGCTCCTCGCGCGGCTTGTAGGGCACGATCGCGAAGCGGTAGTTCCGCATCGTCGAGATCTGCGGGCCGCCGTCGGCGAGCAGGTCGCGCTTGAGCGCGGCGATCGCGTCGGCGACGTTGCTCGGCGGAAACAGGGGGCTGGTCATCGCGTCACCTCGGCCCAGCTCGTGAGGTCGGGCGCGGCCCAGTCGGCCTCGTAGAGGTTGCCCATGCGGCGGTACGTGAGGCCGGGCAGCGCGCGCAGGCGCTGATCGAGCGCGCCGCCCTCGAGCCCGACGGACGCGAGGTAGGCGTTCTCGAACAGCGTGCCCTCGAGCTCGAGGCCGCGGAGCAGGTGCAGGAGGTAGCCGAGCGCGAGGTCCGTCACCTTCGGCAGCGGCAGCGTGCGTGGGTCGCGCTTGGGCGAGACGAGCCCCGCCTCGGACCCGGCCGACAGGAGCTTCGACGCGAACTGCACCGCCGTCGCGGGCGCCCAGCGGCTGCCCTCGGGCTGGCTCTGCACCCACTGCGTGACGACGTCGCGGTCGATGGTCGGGCGCGGGCCGCCGCGCCGGTCGACGAGGTAGCTGCCCGTGAAGCGGCGGTAGAGCGGGTCGGTCAGCTGCACGTGCCAGTGGACGACGACCTGCCGCGTGGCCGCGTCCATCGTGCGCCAGTGACGCAGCACCTCGAGCGCCTCGGGGTATGCGTCGTACCGGGCCGAGCAGTACGCGAGCAGTGACTTCACGCGCGCCGAGCTCTTCCCGCCGAACCAGCGCTGCTCGAACGCCAGCGCGTTGCGCTCGGCCGCGGGCACGCTCGGGTCGACGTTGGTGAAGTACGCGCGCGACTCCTCGATGCCGAGGGCGAGCCGAAGCAGGCGCGTGTGGACGACGGTCTCCTCCGACCTTCGCGGCGCGGGCTCGACCGACGCGGGCACGGCGGCGCCCACGGGCTCGGAAGGCGCGGCCATCACGACGGCAGCCGAACGAACGGGCACGCGTACTGCTCAGACAGCGGCACCAGGGCGGCCGCAAGGCGGCGTACGAGCGCGTCGGGCGCAGCCGGCGGCGGGCCGAGCACCTCACGGCCGCCGGGCACGACCCGATGCTCGACGGGGCCGCCGTCGGGCAGCGCGAGGTACCGCTCGATCGCCCCGCGGTCGAAGGTGTCGAACGCAGGCAAGGCCGGGAGCGCCTCGTGGGGGCGGCGCTGCTCGCGGCGGTGCTGCGCGAGGCGCTCGTCGAGGCGCTCATCGAGCTCGAAGCCGAGGTGGAAGATCGTCCTGACCTGGTCGGCGTCCGTCATCCCGCGGCGCGCCCGGTCGTCGACCCGCCGCGCCGCCTCGCGCACAGCCACGAGCGAGGCCCACGCGTGCGTCTGCGGCAGGAGCCGCTTCAGGAGATCGCCACCGCCGGCCTCGTCGACGAGGTCGGTCGCCCAGAACCCGAGCCGCGGGGGCTCCGACCGGCCTTCCCCGGCCCAGGCGACGGCGAGCTGGAGGGTGAGGATCGCGTCGAGCGTCGGGATGGGGATGGGCGTGGTCATGCGCGGGCCGGCGGAGGGTATGCGAGCGAAGCCGGTTGCGTAAGTATGGAAAGTGCGCACCGAACCGTGGGCGGACGAACATCGACATTCCGCCGGGTGTTCAGCCCGTCCTGGGACCGAGGGCGCCCCTGCCGGCTGTCAGACCACGCACACCGGCTGGTGCGGCACGACGCGCTCGACGAGAGCCCTTGCAACCAGCTCGATCCCGGCCCCGACCTTCGCTTGGTCCTCGCCGCACGCGAGCACCCGCGACAGCGCGCCCCCATCGCTGCCCGGAGTGCGTTCGTGATCTGGTCGCGCCTACGTGGGTCCGTTTTCGTGTGCCATCCATGCGGTACGCACGTCGAGACGCTCAGGTTCCCGTCGTCCTTGGCATCGAGCCAGATCCCGGCGAGAGCGCCTCGTTCTTCTCGCGCGTGCTCGACAACGACTCCGCCAAGAACGGCGCCGCCGCCGCACTCGCCGGCGTCGTCGTCGCGGTCGTGCAGGAGGTCTTCTGGCCGTCGAAGTAGCCGAGCTCTTCGGCGAAGCGCTGCTCGACGTCGCGCGGGACGTCTACGGCCGCATGTCCCCGAGGGCCCGTCAGGCGATCGAGTGGGTGCGCGATGCGGCCGAACCCCCGGCGGGCATCGAGCTCCGGTCGCCCGACGGCTCGACCTACACGGGCTTCGCGGTCCTCGACCACTCACGGGTCGTGGTGCTGCTCGCGGTTCGTCACGAGCCCGATCGCGCCGCGGTGAAGCCGCCCGTGATCACGCCGCCGCCGTCGCCCGTCTACCACCGGCCGCTGTTCGACCCCGAGCTCGACGGCCGCGTACTACCTGCCAACGGACGGCAGCGATTCCGAGCCGAGGCGCGTCAATAAGCGTGAGCGGTTACCGCGCACCACGCGGACGGCGCCGCGACGATCGAAGACGAACGTGGTCGGCAGCTCGGCGCCGACCCGCAGCGCGCCGCGCACCTGCCTCTCGGCGTCGACGACGTTGGGGTAGGTGACGCCGAGCTTCTTGACGAGGTCCTGGACGAGACCGGGGTTGTCGTCGGCGGCGACGCCGATGGCGGACAGGCCGGCCGACTGCCTGTCTCGGAAGAGGGTCTGCAGGTGCGGCATCTCGGCGAGGCAGGGCTTGCAGCTCGACTGCCACACATCGACGACGGTGACCTTGCCGGGGGTCGGGAGGGACACGAGCGCGCCGTCGAGCGACATCTCCTTGCGGAGAGCGGGGGTCTGGGCGACGAGCGGGTGCGGCTCGGTAGAGAGGGCGGCGGCGCCGCACGCGGGGAGCGCGGGGGCGAGGGCCAGAGTCAAGGCGAGGGCGAGCGGGCGGGGCGGCATCGGGGGGCGAGGGTGCGGGACGGCGCGGGGCGGTGTTTCGAGGGGCGCGCGCCCGAGGCGCGTGCGCTACGATCCGTGCGTCTCCCTGCGAATGGCCTCCCACGGGGCAGGTGCCTTGTCCCTGGCGGTTCCAGGAACGCCGTCTCGAGACGAAGGGCCCCCGCCTTGAGCTGGTCGATGGACCGCACCAGCGTGTGGCCCTCGACGCGGTTCCTGACGGTATCGAGCGTGATCACGAGCTCTCCTCCGCGGGCGGCTCGAACGTGCCCAGGTGCGTGATCTGGGCCATCTCACAGAACACGGCGAAGAGCTCGGCGAGTGATCGACCGGACAGGTCGGCGCGGTCGATGACGCCGTCAGGCAGGTTCCGGTCGGAACATCGCTCCGACTGCACGCTGTGCTTGTGGCTGCGCCCTGCCGGGCGGTGGGCCGTCCCGTCGACATCGAGGCGGCAGATGCGGCCGACGCCAGGCACGTGAAGTTTGAAGGTCTTCGCGCCGACCAGCGGGTTGTAGGTGATTGATGTTGAGGCGGAGCTGCATTCCCAGGTCGTTCTCGATGAAGATCCCCTCGGCGACGAGCGCGGGCAGCGTCGCCTGCCTGCGGGAGAAGGGGATGTCCGCCCGAATGACCTTGCCGGGAACATCACGCGCGGCCTCGAATTCCGCCCGGTTCACGAACACAAACATAGCATGCCGAAGCTCTGGCGACGCGGGGCCATCGGGGACCAGCCCGCGGCGAAGGTCACGCGGCCTCGCCAGCGGCTCCTCGCGCGGCGCGGCCGGCGCGACCGCGTAGCACCCTGCCCATCGCCGCTAGCACGATCGGCTCCGCGCCATCCGTGAGGGCCACGAGATCGGCGGCGGCCATCGCCGCGCTTCCACGCCGCGGCGTGACCGAGCGTGCCCGGGCCCGTGATGTGCAGCGAGCTCGGCCGCCTGGGCGAGGTCGAGCCCGATGGCGGCGATCTTCGCGAGTGTCACCGCGCCGGCCCCTTCCGCAACACGAGCCGCGTACACGGCACGCACGAGCCCGAGCACCGTCGCGAGACCCGAGCCAAGACCGAACCTGCTGTTCAGCTTCATCGAAGTCCCCTTGAAGGCCTCGCGGGCAGCCCGTGCGTCGGGGTCGCGATAGGCCATCATGCCAGGGGCTGTCAGGGCCTGCCTGACCTTGTCAACGAGGACGCGCGTCGCGGGACGAGCGACAGCGCAGCCTCGCGAAGCGAGCGAGTGGCCACTTCGTCAGAGGCCGCCGCGTGCTCGCGCCCTCGGGCCGTCGCGGCCCACGGCGGCCTGAGCGACCGGGGATGACGGTCCCCGCGCGGCCGGGTTACCCTGGCCGGATGCGCACGAAAGCAGCCATCGCGTACGAAGCCGGCAAGCCCCTCGTGGTCGAAGACGTCGAGCTCGAGGGCCCGAAGGCGGGCGAGGTGCTCGTCGAGATCAAGGCAACGGGCGTCTGCCACACCGACGAGTTCACGCGCAGCGGCGCCGACCCCGAGGGCCTCTTCCCCGTCATCTTCGGCCACGAGGGCGCGGGCGTCGTCGTCGACGTCGGCCCCGGCGTCGCGAGCGTGGCCAAGGGCGACCACGTCATCCCGCTCTACACGCCCGAGTGCCGCAGCTGCAAATCGTGCCTCTCGCGCAAGACGAACCTCTGCACGGCCATCCGCGCCACCCAGGGCAAGGGCGTCATGCCCGACGGCACGAGCCGCTTCTCGATCGGCAGGACGAAGATCCACCACTACATGGGGTGCTCGACCTTCGCGAACCACACGGTGCTGCCCGAGATCGCGCTCGCGAAGGTCCGCCCTGACGCGCCTTTCGACGCGATTTGCTACATCGGCTGCGGCGTCACGACGGGCATCGGCGCCGTGATCTACACGGCGAAGGTCGAGGCCGGCGCGAACTGCGTGGTGTTCGGCCTCGGCGGCATCGGCCTCAACGTCGTGCAGGGCCTCCGGATGGTCGGCGCCGACAAGATCATCGGCGTCGACGTGAACCCGAAGCGCGAGGCGCTCGCGCGGCAGCTCGGGCTCACGCACTTCGTGAACCCGAACGACGTGCAGGGCGACCTCGTCGCGCACCTCGTCGAGCTCACGGGCGGCGGCGCCGACTACAGCTTCGAGTGCGTCGGCAACGTGAAGCTCATGCGCCAGGCGCTCGAGTGCTGCCACCGCGGCTGGGGCACGAGCGTCGTCATCGGCGTCGCCGGCTCGGGCCAGGAGATCGCGACGCGCCCGTTCCAGCTCGTCACTGGGCGGGTGTGGAAGGGCTCGGCGTTCGGCGGCGCGCGCGGCCGCACCGACGTGCCGCGCATCGTCGACTGGTACATGGACAAGAAGATCGACATCGACACGCTCATCACGCACAAGCTGCCGCTCTCGCGCATCAACGAGGCCTTCGACCTCATGCACGCCAGCGAGTCGATCCGCACCGTGGTCGAGTTCGCGTGACCGTCACGACGCGGAGCGAGCAGGCCGCCTTCGGCGGCGTGCAGGGCTTCTACGAACACGCGAGCGAGGAGTGCGGCGGGCCGATGCGCTTCGCCGTCTACCAGCCGCCGGCCGCGCTGCGCGGCGAGCGGGTACCCGTCCTCTACTACCTCGCCGGATTGACCTGCACCGAGGAGACGTTCGTCATCAAGGCGGGCGCGCAGCGCGTCGCGGCCGAGCTCGGCCTCGCGATCGTCACGATGGACACGAGCCCGCGCGCGGCGCGCCACCCGGGCGACGACGCCTCGTGGGACTTCGGGCAGGGCGCGGGCTTCTACCTCGACGCGACCGAGGCGCCGTGGTCGGCGAGCTACCGGATGCACGCCTATGTCACGCGCGAGCTGCGCGAGCTCGTCGAGGCGCGCTTCCCGCTCGACGGCGCGCGCCGCGGCGTCTTCGGCCACTCGATGGGCGGGCACGGCGCGCTCGTGCTCGCCCTCCGCCACCCGGACCTCTACCGGAGCGTGTCGGCCTTCGCGCCGATCGTGGCGCCGAGCCGCGTGCCGTGGGGCGAGAAGGCCTTCACCGGCTACCTCGGCCCGGGTCGCGCGCGCTGGCGCGAGTGGGACGCGTGCGAGCTCGTCGCAACGGCGCGCTTCGCGAGCGCGCCGCTCGTCGACCAGGGCCTCGCCGACAAGTTCCTCGAGCGCGAGCTCCGACCCGAGCTCTTCGAGGAGGCGTGTCGCGCGGCCGGCCAGCCGATCACCGTGCGACGGCACGAGGGCTACGACCACAGCTACTACTTCCTCGCGACGTTCGTGGAGGCGCACCTCCGCCACCACGACGCGGCGCTCGGCTGACGCGGCCCGCGCACGCCCGCGCGCGGGGCGTGCCGCGCTCCCCGCTTCCCTCGACGCGCGCGGCGACGGCGATCCAAGCGACGCCCACGCGCCTTCGCGAACCGGGCGTCGGCGAGGTCGTCGCCGATCGTGAGCGCGCCGGTATGCGCGCGGATTCGTCTACGCGGTCGGCCTGCTCGCGCCCACGGACATCGGGCGCTTCCTGCGCCTGTGCGTCGAGCACACGCGGCGCGTCGTGGCGCGCGGCGCGCTCGGGGACGCGTGGGCGTGGGTGTTCGTCGACTCGATCCAGCGGGTCGAGGGCAGGGTCAACGGGGACCGGTGGATCGACGCGCTCGGCCGGCTGGGCGACGTGGTCTGGGTCGAGTGGGCGGGAGCGCCGAGGGGGGAGCTCCGGTGTCGCTGGGAGGCGAAGGGGACGTCGCGCGACCTCGTGCCCGACGCGACGCCCGCACCACGCCACTTCGACTTCGGCGCGGAGGACGTCCGCGCGATGCGCGCGCTCCTCGCGAGCGGGCCGATGGGCGTGGACCCGGAGCGCCTGCCGGACTGGCTCGTTCGACGGTACGAGTCGGGAGAGGTGCAGATCCGGCTGGTGCCGATCGTGTTCGACGGGCGGGGGTGCTTCCCCGACCACGAGGACGCGTGACGCGAGCGGGCTCGTGTCGCGCGAGCCCGCCGGGTGCAAGAACGGCGATGGCGCGCTCTTCGAGCGCTCGCGCGCGGGCGCGCGCCCCGTGCTCACGCGCGTGATGGGCGTGGGCGAGCTCGCGGCCGACGAGCCGCCGGCGGTCTAGCTCGCGCGACGCGCGCGTCGACCCGGCCCACCGCGAGTACGATGGGCCACGTGACCGCCACGGTGCTGATCGGCAAGGTGCGCACGATGGACCTCGCGCGGCCGAGCGCGGAGGCCGTCGCTCTCGAGGGCGGGCGCATCACGGCGATCGGCCCGCGCGCCGAGGTGCTCGCCGCGGCGAAGGGCGCCGAGATCGTCGACGTCGGCGACGCGGCCGTGCTGCCGGGGTTCGTCGACGCGCACCACCACGTCGCGATCGCCGCGCTCTACGACGGCGCCGTCAGGCTCGTCGGGCCGCGCGTCCACGACGTCGCGTCGATGCAGGCCGCGCTCCGCGAGGCCGCCTCGAGGGCGCCCTCCGGTCGCTGGCTCGTCGCCACGCACTGGGACGAGGCGCGCCTCGCCGAGCGGCGCGCGCCCACGCGCGAGGAGCTCGACGCCGCGGTCCCCGATCGCCCGCTCTTCGCGCTCCACCAGACGTGCCACCGCGCCGTCGCCAACACGCGCGCGCTCGACCTCGCCGGCCTCGGTCGCCACACGCCCGACCCGTCGGGCGGCCTCCTCGCGCGCGGCAAGGGCGGCGCGCCGAACGGTCTGCTGATCGAGCGCGGGATGAGCCGCGTCGAGGCGCTCGCCCGCGCCGATCGCCTGCAGGTCGACGCAGAGGGCGCGCTCGATCGCATGGCCGCGCACCTCCGCGCCCTCGCGCGCGCCGGCATCACGCGGGTCTGCGACGCCGCCGTCCCGCGCGACCTCGTCCCGCTCTTCCGAGCGCTCGCCGCGCGCGGCGACCTCGTCGTCCCCACGCACGTCTGCCCCGTCTCGATCCGCGGCTGGCTCGAGGAGCCCCTCGACGCGCTCGACGGCCTCGTCGCCGGCGAGCAGCTCGCCGAGGACCTCGTCGTCGGCCCCGTGAAGCTCATCTTCGACGGCGCGCCCGGCTGCTCGCTGTGCCTCTCGTGGGGGCAATCGCTCGTGTCGTTCGCGCGATCGCTCGAGCTCACGCTGCGCAGGCGGAGCCTCGACGCGCTGCGGACCACGTTCTCGATCACCCCGCGCGTCGGCCGCGACGTGCGCTCGGGCGTCGCCATCTACGCGCCGGAGGACGCCGCGCGCGTCGTGCACGCGCTCCTCGATCGAGGTTCATCCGTCGCGACGCACGCGCTCGGCAACGCCGCCATCGAGGTCGCGCTCGGCGCCTACGCGGCCGCCGGCGCAGCGCTCCACCGCGGAGGCGCGGCGCGCCTCGAGCATGCCGCGTTCGCCGAGCTCGAGCAGGCGCGCCGCATGGCGGGCCTCGGCGTCGCGGCCGTCGTGCAGCCGGCGATGCTCGAGATGGCCATGCTCGAGAGCGCGCCGACGATCCCGGGGCTGCCGTTCATGCCGCTCCGGCGCCTCCGCGACGCGGGCGTGCGCGTCGCAGGCAGCTCGGACTACCCCGTGCACACCTTCGATCCGCTCGTCGCGATCCGGGCGGCCATCTCGCGCACCACCGCCCGCGGCGAGGTCGTCGACGAGGCTCAGCGGATCGACCTCGACGAGGCGCTCGCGATGTACACGCGCGACGCGGCGGCCGTGCTCGGGTGCGACGGCGAGACGGGCACGCTCGAGGTCGGCAAGCGCGCCGACGTGGTCGTGGTCGACGACCTCGGCGGCGCGTCGGCGGCGGTGCGCGCGACGTGGATCGCGGGCGCGCGCGTCGGCCCCGCGTAGCTCGTGGGGCCCGCCTGCGCGCGCGTGCTAAGGAGCCGCCCACCATGGTAGAGCACACCCTCCTCGTCACGGGCGGCGCGACCGGCATCGGCCTCGCGTTCGCCGAGCGCTTCCTCGCCGCGGGCCACACGGTCGCGATCTGCGGCCGCCGCGAAGACAAGCTCGCCGCCGCGAAGGCGAAGCACCCCGCCCTCGTCACGTTCCGCGCCGACGTCGCCTCGGCCGCGGACCGCGTGCGCCTGCGTGACGAGGCGCTCGCCGCGCTACCCGAGCTCGACACGCTCGTGAACAACGCGGGCGTCCAGCGCCGCGACCGCTTCCGCGGTGCGACGCCCTCGTGGGACGAGCGCGAGGGCGAGATCGCGACGAACTTCGACGCGCCCGTGCACCTCGCGGACCTCTTCCTGCCGCACCTGCTCGGTCGCCCGTCGGCCACGCTCGTGAACGTGACGAGCGGCCTCGCGTTCGTGCCCGCGCCCTTCGCGCCCGTCTACGGCGCGACGAAGGCCGCGCTCCACTCGTTCACGATGGCGCTCCGTCACCACCTGGCGAACACCGCCGTCCGCGTCGTCGAGATCGTCCCGCCGATGGTGAACACCGACCTCGGCGGCGTCGGGCTCCACGACGCCGGCGTTCCGCTCGCCGAGTTCGCCGACGCCGTGATGGCCCGCTACGAGGCCGGCGAGCTCGAGATTGGCTATCAGTTCGCCGAGACGGCCCGGAAGGCCTCGCGCGAGGAGTCGGACGCGGCATTCGCGCGCTTCTGCAAGATGATGCCGGTCGACTGACGGCGTGCCGTGCGCGAGGGCGGCGCCACCGGCGGGCGCGCTCGCGCCCGTCAGCGCCGCGCCGCGTCCGGCCGCGGCACGGTCTCCTCGAGCGGCCCCTCGCGCCGGAGCGCCCAGTAGTCCGGCAACGGCACGAGCAGCGAGCCGAGCTTCACAACCTCCAGCCTTGCTCTGTGGACCGATTTCCTTCAAGATCGCGCGGTCTTGGGCCTCGCGCCGAGGAGGCTGGACGTGACGTCGCGGAAGACGTCTTATGTATTCTGAGCGCACTTCCGGGGAGGTTCGGCGGGCTTGAAGAGGGGGCTACCCGGCCGGATCGCGTTTTGGAGCGCCTACCCGCCCTTCGAACGGCGCGAGCGGCAAATCGAGGTCGATCCACGTGGCCGTGTCGGGCGCCGGGCGGCGCTTCCTCCGCTCACAGAGGTTGGCGTAGTCGACGGGGCGGAGGCCTCCGAAGGTCGGCGTGGCGTCGTCGTCGGCCGTGGTCATCGTGCGCTCGCCGGTACGGTAGCCAACGGGCGCTGCGGGTGTCCACGCCCCGCCGGGCGACTTACTTGCCGCTCCAGTGGAAGACGACGTCGCCCACGGCCCAGACGTCGTTGGCGGAGCTGCCCCAGACCGCCTTCAGGTTCTCCGACTTCCCGCTCGGCACGGTCGACCACCCGGAGCCATCCCAGTGCTCGATCAAGCCGAACTGGCCGACGGCCCAGACGTCGTTCGCGGAGCTGCCCCACAGCCCGTACACGTACGGGCCCATGGTGTCGGCCAAGGTGTCCCAGGTCGCGCCACTCCAGTGCACGATGACGCTGCCGCCGCCGGCGGCCCAGACGTCGTTCGCGCTGCTGCCCAGATCGCCATCAGCGAGACCATCGGCTGCCCCGTGGGGACGCTCGTCCAGGTCGCCCCGTCCCCGCAGCTCGCGAGACGGTTCGTCGTCGGGAACGGCCGCACCCGCGCAGTCGAGCCGACGCGCCGGGGGGGGGCGCGCCCCCCGCCCGACGAGCCCGCCCCCGCGACGCGCCTCCTGCGCCTGCTCGCGGAGGGGGCGCCGAAGCGCACCGGCTGGGTCGTGCCCGAGCTGTCGATCCGCTTCGGCGAGAAGGGCGCGCGGCTCGCGGCGCGGCGCCGATGCCGCGGGCCGGCGTGGCTCGCGCTCGCGAGCCGGCGCTAGCCCGCGGCGCGCGCCTCGCGGCGCGTCACTTCACCTCTTCGACGCACGTGTACGAGCTCACGTCCGCGGGCACCGCACCGAGGCTGATCTCGCCCGAGTCGAGGCGCACGGTGAAGGCCGCGCCCGGGATCGAGCAGTCCGTCTCCCCGCTGGCGAGCTTCGTCTTCGCGTCGGCGCACGTCGCCGTCCAGAGCCGGTTGCCGGTGGCGAGGAGGCTCCCGGCGAGGTGCGTGCACGCCCCCGCGGTGTCCCCGAACGTCGGCCCCGGCGAGTACACCGCTCCCTTGCAGAGCACCTCGAGCTCGGCGGCCGTCGGGTATCGCTTGCCCTGCCCGCTGCAGACGCTCGGCGTGAAGGGCCCGGGCTGGTTGAAGCCGGTCGTCGTCCACTTCAGGCACTTGCTCGAGGGGGCGTCGCACGCGAAGCCGTCGTCGAGCTTGCCGCATACGGCCGCCTCGTCCGCGATCGTGCACCCGGTGCACGTGCCGGAGGTGCACGTCCCGCTCGCGCAATCGCCGTCCTTCGCGCAGGCCCTGGCGTACGCGCACTTCTTCGCGCAGCTCCCGCCGCAGTCGACGTCGGTCTCGTCGCCGCTCTTCGCGCCGTCGGAGCACGCATCGCTGCTCGAGCACACGCCCCCCTTGCAGGAGCCGCCCGTGCAGTCGCCGTCGACCCCGCACGCCTTGCCGTCGGCGCACGTCGAGGGCGGCGCCCCCGCGGCGCAGCCGCCGCCGCAGTCCACGTCGGTCTCGTCGCCGTCCTTCTGCCCGTTCCCGCACGTCGAGGGCGGCGCATCGCACACGCCCTTCACCGAGCAGAACTGCGTGACGCAGTCCGTGGCCGCCTTGCACGTCGCGCCTTGCGCGCACGGCGCGCACCGGGTCGCCCCGTCGCACGTGCCCGAGGCGAGGTCGCACCCGCCGCAGTCCACGTCCGTCTCCGCGCCGTTCTTCTGACCGTCTCCGCAGCTCGCGGCCTGGCCGCCACCGCCTCCGCCACCCGCGCCCCCGGTCGCGCCGGTGGTGGTGGTCGTGCCGCCGCCCGCGCCGGTCGTGGCGCCGGCACCGCCGCTCGAGGCGGCGCCACCGTCGTCCGACGAGCAGCCCGGCGCGAACGCAAGAAGAGAACCGACGAGGAAGCCGGCGACGAGGACGGTCGGGAGGGAGGCCGCGCGAGGGCGCGACGGGAGGTACGGCATCGAGGGCATCGGGGAGCTCCGGTGGCCGGCGCCTGCGCGCCGGGTAGGTCAATGGTCCACCATGCACGAGTCGGGCGCCTCGAGGCAACTGGAGCGCGCGGCCCGCGCGCGGTCGAGCTCCAGGAGGCGATTGCGCGATCGCGCGCGAGACGCGGCGGGCTCCCCGACGCCCGTGCGCGGTCGCGTAAGCGTCCCTTTGGACGGAGCCGATGCGCGGCAGCGGCGCGGCGAGCTCGGCCGGCTCCATGGGGACGTTGCCAGCTTGCGCCCCCGCCAGCAGGGAAGAGCGCGCCGAGGACCTGGACGGGGAAGAGGTACCGACCACACGCCGGGACCCAGCGTGCGCCGCCCCGCGAGAGCCCGCCGCCGGGCACGATCGCGTGGACATGCGAGTGGAACGCGACGTCGCGCGCCCAGGTGTGCAGCACCATCGTGACGCCGAGCTCGGCGCCGAACCTCCTTCGGCAACGCCGTCGCAAAGCCGAAGCGCCGCGACACCCAGCTCTTGCTCCGACCGAGCGCGATTCCGACCTGCCCGACCGTGCGTTCGATCCCCTCGCACAGCTCACGCACCAGCCAGCCCTCCTCGAGCGCGCTGCGCCGCCGGCCCGTCGCGAGGCGATGGCAGTGCGCGAGCGCGTCGGCCTCGCTCGTTCCGATCACGAGGACGACGACGGTCTCCCGGCCGAGCTTGCGGAGCGCGCGCACGCGCCGATAGCCGTCGATCACGACGCGCTGGCCGTCCTCGCGCACGACGACGAGCACGGGGTGCTGCTGCCCGACGGCGCCGATCGACGTCATCAGGCTGGCCTCGGCCGTCGCGTCGCGTGCACGCAGGTGGGCGAAATCGAGCGCGAGCAGGCGCAGCTCCACCTCCGTCGTCCCGATCGCCAGCGCCGCGTCCCTCACGCGCCGAGACAAACCACACGGCGACACGCCGAGGCCATCTCGGCGCGTGACACCTCGCCCCGACCTCGCCCAAGAAATGCGCACTTCGCAGCCCAATTCGGCTCGTTCGTGGCTCCCTCTCGGCGCGTGACAGGGCGCCCGTCACGCGCAGGCCCTGCCCAGATCGTGCACGACCTCCTTCACGATTCGAGCCACTTCGCGCCGGAGCTCGGCGCGTGACAGGCCCGCGGCTCTGTCCACGTTTGCGACGATTACCAACGCGATCGCGCGCACTTGCACGACGAGCTCGGCGCGTGACACCGCCTGCGCGGGCGCCTCCGGCGCGCGCCCGGCGGCCTCGCGACGACGTCGGCGACACGCCCGCTGACGCTCGAGCTCGGCCTCGCGGTACCCCTCGAGGTCCGCGTCCCGCCGCGCCTTCGCCTGCGTCCGCCGACGAAGCGCACCGCACGTGCGCTTGCACATCGTCTGCCGCGTCGCCGTCCGGCGATCCGGCGTGAACCACTTCCGACACCCCGAGCAACGAGCCTTCGCGCACGCCATCGCCGGTCAGCCTCGCGGCATCGCGCCGCCCCGCGCGCTCGGCCTGCTACCGCGAAGCCGCGCGATCGAGCCTCGTCACGCTGGCGGGGTCACGAAGGCGCCCCGCGGCGACCCGGGGTGGGTCCCTCTTGGCGAGCAGAGGCGGGTCCCTTCTCGCGAGCGTCCAAGGCCGCGTGCATCGTGACCGAGACGAAGCGCAGGTCTACGTCAAGGAGGACAACATCCTCGACCAGCTCGGGGGCGTGCTCGACGGCTTCACGCTGACGGCCGAGGTCGTGGAAGCGATCGTCCGGGGCCTCAACGAGACCCACCGGAAGGCGATGACGGCCAAGGAACGGGCAGCGGAGGGCTTCCGGGCCGAAGCGAAGGAACTCGAAGCGAAAGAGGACCGGCTCTTCGACCGCTTCGACGCGAACGAGATCGACCGGACCACCTACGACCGGCAGCTCCTACGCCTGCGCGACCAGAAGGCCGAGACGTTCGAGCAGCTCCGCCAGATCGATCGGGCCGAGGACGAGAAGTACCTCGTCACGGCCGAGCGGGTGTTGGAACTCGCCAAGAACGCGAAATCGCTCTGGGAAGCCCGTTCCCCCTCGGAGCGGAGGGACTTCCTCGAACGGCTGGTTTGTAACCCGCGTCTGGAGGGCCGAACCGTACGATATGACGTACGAAAACCGTTCGACGTGATCCTGAAGATGGCAGGATCTGAAGGTTGGCGTCCCCAGCGGACCGCGATGGCTTGAGCCGGGTCGAAATCGCCGCGGAAATCTACGATCTCTTCGCGCGCGAGGGCGAGCCGCGGCGGCTCGATCGCAGGGTGGCGTGAGGCGAGGATGTCCCACGACCTCTGCGCTCGGCTCGGCTGCACGCGCGAGCGCGCTGCCCACCGGCGGGGCACGCGCCCGCTCTACTGCTCGAAGGACTGCTCGACGGCGGCGAAGCACGCGCGCGACCGGCGCCAGTCCGACCCCAACCAGAGCGCCTTCATGCTCGCCCTCGTCGACGCCGCACGCGAGCACCTGACCGGCCAGACCGCCGAGGCGCTCGCGGCTCACCACGGTCGCAGCGCCGACGAGCTCCGAACGATGCTCGCCGAACTCTGCGAGGAGGACTTCCTCATCGCGACGCCCCACGGCTGGTCGCAGCACCCCAGCGCGGCCGGGCTGCCGCGCATCCCGAGACGTCGCCGAAAGGGTGGCCGACGCTCACGGCCGCTGGTGGCAAAGCCCGGCCGAGACCCCGCGCGGAGCGCGGCGGCACCTTCGCCCGCCACGGACGTTCCGATGGAATTGCGGGCTCTTCCGTCTGCGACCGACGCCGGCGGCCCATCGCCCACGCCCGACGCTGCCGTAAGAGGGGGGTGCGCGGCAGGCGCACCCCCCTCCCAAGCCAAAGGCGCCGCGATTGCTTGCCCATGCGACGAGCGCGTGACGCCCCCCCGCGCCAGCAATGAGGAGTCACCGCGAGTGCTGGGCGACAAGATCGACGGGGGAACGACGCTCGTCCTCCCGGTGCCAGAACGGCCTCCACTCGCGAAGCAGTTCGCGCCCGGTACCAGCGTGACGATCGAGGGCGAGTCCTTCGACGTCGTGTCGCGCGGTCCCGCAGGGGTCGGTCTCGTCCACCGCGAAGCGGCGATCTACCTCTTCGGTCGCAGCGTTCACCTCGAAGCTGACAAGCGTGGCCTTCGCGAGCTCACCGAGCGCGGGTGGCTTGTTCGGTGGCTCGAACTTGCAACGCGGATCGTCATCGGCGCGCCCTGCCCGTCGCTCGACGAAGCCGCTCGCTTCGGGTGGCAATGCGGCGCGGTCGAACTCGCCCTTGACGTCGTCGGCTTCGCGCCGCCGCACGACGTCCAGAACTTCTCGACCGTCACGAAGGACAGGCACGGCAGGTTGCACGTCGCGGAGGACGGCCGGCCTTCGTGGGTGTGCCCCACCAGGAACCCGCGCCCACGCGACGCGCTCGGGCTCACGATCCAAGACAAGAGCCAGTGGGCTCGATCGCGCAAGGGCGGCGGGCTTGATGACCTGCTCGACCACCCCGCCGAAGGTCCGCTGCTCGGCGCGCAAGGCCTGCTGCGAGGTGAGCGCGTGACCCGCATCGAGGCGCATGTCGCCGGCCGAGCGCTCTCCATGAGCACGAAGAAGACCGGCGAGGTCCTCTACGATCTGCGGTCCCCGGGCGCACTCCTCGACCCTGTCGAGCGCTCGCGGCTGTGGGCGTTCGCGCTCGCGAAGGTGCGCTACGTGCACGGCGGCGACGGTCCAGCGGCGCAGCGCGGCACGCGCGCCGAGTGGCTCGGGATCACGCAGCAGGCCGCCGCGCCAAACGGTCCCCGGCCGGCCGCGCTGGCGCGCGCCGCGCGTACCGCGCGTGAGCGATCACTCGCCGCCGAGGAGCGCAACCTCGTGGCGCAGGCGGAGCGCGTCGCGCAGCGGCTCGCCGTCGTGCGCGCCGCCGCAGGCGAGCCGCCATCACGCGCGTGAACTACTCGACGACCAGCGCCTCGCGCACGGTCCAGAACGCCGCGACCGCTCCGCGCTTCCGCACCTGCACGCGGCTCGCAAGCAGCCCCTCGACCTCGACCAAGCTGACGACCTCATCGCCGCGCAGCAGGAACACGCCAGGCTCGGTCCTGATGTAGAGGTCGAAGGCCTCGCGGTCGCCGGCCACGACGAACTCCATTGCCTTGTCGAGCTTCTCGCGCGTCGACGCGCCCACGTAGTCGGCACGCGTGCGGAAGGTGCCCGGCGGGAGGTCGGCCTTCGGGTCGGCCTTCGGCGGCGCCTTCTTGTCGCACACGCCGGTCGCCGCGCCGGTCGGTCCGACCTGCTCGACGTACTCGAGGCCGACGGCAGCGCAGTCGTCGCGCACGAGGGGGCCGAGCAGCGCGAGCCTCGTGAGCGCCGCCCCCGGTTGGCTCAACCACGGCCGAAGCGGCGGCTCCTTCGTGCCGATGGGCGACCACCCGATCGGCCCCGCCTTCTTCGCAGCAAGGCGCTCGCGAAGGTAGCCCGGCTGGCCTGGGCGGAGCCAGGCGGCGAGCGCGGTGAAGTCGTGCGCGGGCTGGCCCTTCTTCGGCGGCGACCAGACCCCGAGGTGGGGCTCGCCCTTGATTACCTCGAGGTGGGCGAGCACGCGCCTCGTCAACTCATCGGGCAGGCGCCCGACCCGGGCGACGATCAGGAAGATGGTCACGCCCGCGTCACCCACTTTCCTCGCCCGAGCGGCAGCGGCGACGTCCCCGGGCGAGCCGCCCTCGGCGATCAGCTCCGAGACGTAGGTCAGGAAGGCGTTGAGGTCGGGCCGCGGCGCCTTCCACACCCCTTGGTAGCCCTTGTCGGCTGCGAGCTTCGCTTCGAGCGCTGGGACCTCGGCCGCCCGTTGGGCGACCGGCGGGGCCGGCTCCGGCGGCAGCTCGACCGCTACGCGAACCGACCCCGCGGCGGCCATCGCCGAAGCCCGCGGCTCCGACCTGTCCCTACAGCCCGCCGAGATGGCGAGCAGCGCAACCAGTGCGAGCATTGAGCGGGCGTCCATAAAGCCAGCATAGAGCACAATTTTATGGGAAGGCCCGCCGCACGACGGTCGCGCCGGTGCGAAAGCAGGATGGCGACCGGATCGTGCGTGACGTCGGCCGACGGGTCGCCGAGCTCCGATGCGACCTCGGGCTCACGCAAGCCGAGTTCGCCGAAGCGCTGGGCATCGCGACCAACACGTTGCAGCGCATCGAGATCGGCCGGCAGAACCTGACCATCCGCACGCTCGTGCGCCTGTCCGACCAGCTCGGCGCGCCCGTGGCCGCGCTCTTCGAGGCGCCGCGGAGCCGCGAGGTTCGCAAGGGCCGCCCGCCGCGAGCCACTTCGCCCGCGGGATAGGCAGGCCGGCGCCGGCCACCTGACCTTTCCCCACGACCCGCGCGCCCCCTCGTGCCCTTTGCGGCGCCGAGAACGGCCAAGGCGGTTGCCGCGCTGGACCTATCCGGCCCCCCGTGCCGCGCGAGCGTCGCCACCCGCTGCCGCGCCTTCGGACGCGCCTCGCCTGGCACAAGACATGCTTCGCGAGCGAGAGCGTTGCCGCGAGGTCAACCGGGTCCGGGCGGCAGCACCGGGCGCGCCCCTTCGAGCGCACGCGCCACGCCCCGAGCAGCAGCCTGGCGGTCGCCGGCAAGCCCAGGCACTCTGTCCGGCCACGATGCAGCCCAACGCGACGGGATTCGACTCGGCGGCCGCCAGCGCGGCTCTCTCCCGCGTGGCGGAGCGGTGGTCGGGCGCGAAGGCCCGCGAGCGCGCGAACTACCAGCTCTACATCGGCGACCTCTGCGAGGCGCTCGGCGTCGAGCGCCCGCGGCCGGCAGGCTCCGGGTACGAGTTCGAGTTCCCGGTGAGGGTCATCGAGCGCAGCGGCGTCGAGTCGTCGAACTTCGTCGACCTTTTCAAGCGCGACCACTTCGTCCTCGAAGCCAAGGACGGCGAGGCCGGCCGGCCCGATGACGTGCTGCTGCGCAAGGCCTACGGCCAGGCCCGCAGCTACGTGACGCACCTCCCGGGCAAGACACCGCCCTATGTGCTCGTCCTCGACGTCGGCAAGACCATGACGGTCTGGGATCGGTGGGCCGGCGGGTTCGGCGGGTTCGCCGCCGGCAAGCGGATCGACCTTCCCAGCCTCGGCACGCGCCCCGCCGACATCGAGCTCCTGCGCGACATCTGGCGGCAGCCCGACGCCCGCGACCCGCGCGCGAAGTCGCAGGCGGTGACGGAGGCGATCGCCGCCAAGCTCGCGCGCCTCGCCGCCGCGCTCGAAGGCCGCGGGCATGGGCAGGAGGCAGTGAGCCGCTTCCTCATGCGCTGCGTCTTCACGATGTTCGCGGAGGACGTGCGCCTGCTCCACGACGAGCCCTTCCGTCGACTGATCGACGAGGTGGCGCTGCCGAACCCTGACGAGTTCGTCGCGGCCGCCGAGGACCTCTGGCGCGCGATGGACCGCGGCGAGCGCTTCGGGTTCCGCAAGCTCCTCCGCTTCAACGGCCACTTCTTCAAAGACGCGACGGCGCTCGCGCTCACGAAGGAGGACCTGAGGACCCTCTCCGAGGCGGCGCAGGCCGACTGGTCGGACGTGCAGCCGGCCATCTTTGGAACGTTGCTCACGCGCGCCCTGGACCCCGCCGAGCGGCACCGCCTCGGGGCCGAGTACACGCCGCCGGAGTTCATCGAGCGGGTCGTCCGCCCGGCCGTCGAGGAGCCCCTTCGCGAGCGGTGGACCGCGGTGCAGACCGAAGTGCTCCAGCTCCGCGAAGCGGCCGCAGGCAAAGGGCGAAAGGCCGCCGAGCAGCGCAAGGTCGCCGAACAGCGGCTCCGCGAGTTCCACGACTGGCTGCGGTCGCTGCGCTTCCTCGACCCCGCCTGCGGCTCCGGCAACTTCCTCTACGTCACGATGCAGATGGTCAAGCGCATCGAGGTCGAGGTGCTGAACGAGCTCGCCGAGATCACGGGCTCGCGCGAGCTGCGCTTCCAAGAGGTCGACCCGAGCCAGTTCCACGGCATCGAGGTGAAGCCGTGGGCCCGCGAGATCGCGGAGCTGACGCTGTGGATCGGCTTCCATCAGTTCTGGCGCAACACCCACGGCGACGTGCAGCCCGACGAGCCGATCCTCCGCGACACCGGCACGCTCGAAAACCGCGACGCGGTCCTCGCGAGCGACGGCGAGCGCCGCGACCGAAAGCGCGACCGGCAAGACCCCACCCCGCGGATCAAGCACCCAGTGACGGGCGAGCTCGTGCCCGACCCCAAGGCGATGCTCGAGTACCGCGAGGTGATCCATCCGCGCGAGGCCGAGTGGCCCCGGGCCGACTTCATCATCGGCAACCCGCCGTTCATGGGCAAACTCAAGCAGCGCGACGCGCTGGGCGACGGCTACGTCGACGCGTTGCGCGCGGCATACCCGGAGCTCCCCGACGCCGCCGACCTGGTGATGTACTGGTGGAACAAGGCGGCGAAGGAGGTTGCCGAGGGGCGCACCATCCGGGCAGGCCTGATCACGACGAAGTCGATCACCCACGCGACAAACCGCGCGATCGTGGCGAAGGCGGCGGAGGGCGGGGCGCGCGTCGTGTGGGCGATCGGCGACCACTACTGGAACGACGGGGGAGACGACGCACGCGTTCGCGTGGCGATGACGGTCATCGCTGGCGACGTGAAGGGGGTGACGCTCGTGGAGGTCGATGGCGACGCGAAGGTCATCGCTGTCCACCACGGCCCGCGCCTCAACTTCGACCTCTCGATCCTCGCGGACGTCGCCGGCGCCGGCCAACCTCTGCTCGCGGCGAAGGGCGTCTCGTCGCTCGGCTTCATGCTCGGTGGCGCCGGCTTCCAACTCGACCGCGACGAGGCGGCCCGCGTGCTCGCTGCGGATGCGCGGCATTCGTCGGTGGTGCGGCCACTGATGAGCGGGCGCGACCTCACGGAACGCCCGAGACCGATCTGGGTCATCGACCTGGGGGTTCGGACCGAGGCCGAGGCACGCGACTGCCCGATGCTCTATGACATCGTCCGCGACCGCGTTCGGCCTGAGCGCGCCGCGAACAAGCGCGCGAGCTACGCGAACTACTGGTGGCGCTTCGCGGAACCGCGGAAGGAATGGCGCGCCGCGAGCGCGGGTCTTCGGCGCTATCTCGTCACGCCCGAGACCTCGAAGCACCGGATCTTCACGATCGTCGATGCCGCCGTCGCCGCGAGCCACTCGCTGGTGTGCGTTGGCCTTGACGATGGGTTCGCGCTCGGCGTGCTTTCGTCGGCGATCCACGCGGCGTGGGCGCTCGCCGCTGGCAGCCGCCTCGGCATCGACGGGACCCCTCGCTACAACAAGAGCACGTGCTTCGAGGCTTTCCCGTTCCCCGACCCGCCCGCCGAGGCGCGCCGCAAGATCGCGGACGTCGCCGAGCGCATCGACGCTCACCGGAAGGCCGCGCTCGCGCGCGGCGACAAGGTCGGCATGACGGTCATGTACAACGTCGTCGAAAAGCTGCGCTTGCACGCCTACCTCACAGGGCCCGAGCGCGCCGTGCACGAACTCGCCGCCTGCGGCACGCTGCGCGACCTGCACGACGAGCTCGACCGCCTCGTCGCCGAGGCCTACGGCTGGCCCGCGGGCGAGGCCGCGGCGGCGAGGCTCGACCGGCTCGTGGCGCTGCACGACGAGCGCATCGCCGAGGAGCGCGGGGGCAAGGTCCGTTGGCTGCGCCCCGAGTACCAGGTGCCCCGCTTCGCAAGAGATGGCGTGGCGGTCGCGGCGACCGAGGAAGAGGCCGCGCCGGAAGCGGCATCGACGCCGGCGCGGAGCCCCTGGCCCGCGGACGCCATCGGGCAGATCACGGCCCTGCGCGCGCTCGCCGTGACGGCCCCCATCACCGTCGACGGCGCCGTGCTCCGCTTCGAGGGGGCGCGGCGAGAACTGGTTGCGCGGCACCTCGAGACGCTGGCGATCCTCGGCGAGCTTCGCACCGGGCAGGCCGGCGCCTACTTCGCGCCCGTCTGACCTCGCGCCCCAGCGCGCCTCCCACCGATCGCGCCGGCCGACCGCTGGCCCCCGCCGCGCCCTGTCTCATGGCATCGGGGGCGCGGCCCGCGCGGTCCGGCCCGTGCTCGCGGCCCCCGAGCTGGTCCCTTCGCGCGCGGCAGCGCCGACGGGCGTGCCGGCCTCGGGCGCGCCGTTTCCTGCCGCGCGGCGGCCCGCTGCACGCGCCGGCCAGGCCCGCCGGCCTTGGACCACGGCGCGGGAGACGACGACGCCGGCGCCCTTCCGCGGCCCCGCCCCGGGCGCGTCGCGTTCGCCCGAGCAGCGACCCGACGGCCTGCCCGGGGGGCGCCCGAACGCGCCCGCACCTACATGGTGCCCTGGCTTATGAGAATGCATATTATCGCTATCTATGGCCGCCCACCTCGCCCTCCCCGCCGCCGCCTCGCCCGCCCCCCTCGCCCCGCTCGGTAGCGCCGAAGCCCTGCCGGCCGCCCTGCACCCGGTGGCCGTCTACCTCGCCGGCCTCGCCCCGGGCTCGCGCCGCTCGATGCGCCAGGCCCTCGACCTGCTCGCCGACGAGCTCGGCTTCGCCGGCGCCGAAGCGGTGCCCTGGTGGCACCTCGGCTACCAGCACGCCCAAGCGCTCCGCGCGCGGCTGGCGGCCCGGCTGGCGCCCGCCTCTGTGAACAAGACCCTCTCCGCCCTGCGAGGCGTGCTCCGCGAGGCGATGCGCCTCGGCTTGATGGACGGCGACCAGTGCGCGCGTGCCGTCGAGGTGAAGAGCGTCAAGGGGTCGCGCGAGCCGCGAGGCCGCGCCCTCGACGCGGGCGAGCTTCGGGCGCTCTTCAAAATGCCCGATCCCGCCGCCCCTCAAGGGGCTCGCGATGTCGCTCTCCTCTCTGCGCTCTATGGGGGGGGCCTACGGCGGGCGGAAATCGTGTCCCTGGACCTCGACAGCTTCAACCCGGCGACCGGCGCGCTCGTCGTCCGCGGCAAGGGCAACAAGGAGCGCACCGTCTACGCGACCAACGGCGCCGCGAAGGCCCTCGCGGCGTGGCTCGCCGTCCGCGGTGGCGAGCCCGGCCCGCTCTTCTTCCCGGTGAACCGAGGCGGCCGCATCGAGCGCCGCCGCATGACCGCGCAGGCGGTCTACGTCATCCTCAAGCGCCTCGCCGAGCAGGCGGGCATCGAGGCGTTCTCGCCGCACGACATGCGGCGGACCTTCATCAGCGACCTGCTCGACGCCGGCGCCGACATCTCCACGGTCGCGAAGATGGCGGGGCACGCGCAGGTCGTGACGACCGCGCGCTATGACCGGCGCGGCGAACGAGCGAAGGTCCGCGCCGCCGAGCTGCTGCACATCCCCTTCTGCCCCGCGAAGAGCAAGCCGGCGGCGGCGTGACGACCGCCATCGCTCGCGCCCGCCTGAGCACGCGGCCCCGACGTGAGGGGTTGCGCGTACCCCCGACGCTGACGAACTGCGCGCGGCCGGCGAGGACTCGCGCTGCCGTCGAGGCATACGCCCGAGGCGCGCGAGCGCTCGCGCTGCCGCCAGCGGTCGCCCACGCAGAGAGCGCGCCACGAAAACGCGCGATCCCGCGCAAGCCCGCCCCGACAGGCGCTCATGTCGGCCCCCGCCACAGGGCTCGACCCGCCGCCCGCAGAAAAGAAGAGCCCCGACGGCGCGCCAACGCCCCGAGGCCCGGCCGAGCCTGAGTAAGGAGGATCGACATGCAGAAGAGAGCACCGCATCCGCGCCGAGTCGAGGCGCCGCTGACCGAAGGCTTCCACCACCTGCCGCCCCCCGAGGACGACGCGCCGCGACCGCCGACAGGCGGACCGCCGCGCGCTCTCGTCGAGGCGCTGGCCACGCTCGTCCTGGTCGAGCTCGAGCGCTGCGACCGCGGGAGGCCATCGTGAGGGCCGCGCTCTACCTCCGCATGTCGACCGACCACCAGGACGACAGCATCGCGACCCAGCGCGAGAACGCGACTCGGTGGTGCACGACGAAGAATCACGCCGTGGTGGGCGAGTTCCGGGACGAAGGGCGCAGCCGCACCGACTTCTCCCGGCCGGGTCTCGCGCAGTTGCTGGAAGCGGCGCAGCGAAGCGAAATTGACCTCGTCGTCATCCGCGAGCTCGCCCGCCTCGGAGGCGAGATCTTTCAGGGCGGGGCGCTGGTGCGCACCCTGAACCTCGCCGGCGTCCGGGTGTTCCAGTACGCCGACGGCCAAGAGATCGCCGCGAACAACGCGAACGAGGCGCTCATGACGGCCGTGCGGCTTCACGGCGCGCAGGACTATGTCGAGAAGGTCCGCACGAACACCCGTGAGGCGTTCGTCACGCGCGCCCGCGCCGGGAAGGTCACCGGAAAGCTGCCCTACGGCTACCGAGGCCGGCCGGCCCCGACCCTCAACCGGCACGGCCGCCCGACGCACGTCGATCCCGTCATCGATGCCGAGCGCCAGGCGACGGTGCTCGACATCTTCGAGCGCTACGCGCGCGGCGAGGGCCTGAACACGATCGCGCGAGCGCTGAACGAGCAAGGCGTCGCCGGTCCGCGCAACCGCGCATGGGCGGCGAGCTCGATCCGCGAGATGCTGCGCAACGAGATCTACGTCGGGGTCCTCGTGAGAGGGGTGTGGCGCAACCTTCCGGGCGTCCGCGGGCCGCGGACGGGCAACAAGGCACGCGTCCGCGCCGACCCGAGCGCCGTGATCCGAGTCGATGCGCCCGCCCTCCGCATCGTTGCGCCCGAGCTTTGGGCTGCTGCGCGCGCGAGGATGGGGTCCCACGCCGACGGTCGACCGCGCGCGCCGAAGACTGTCGTCGGCAGGCCCCCGGTGAACCTGCTCTCGCACATCCTGAAGTGCGGCGTGTGCAACTCGAGCATGCGCGTCGTCAACACGAAGGTCTCTTACGAATCCGAGCCCGCCTACATGTGCACGGCGTTCCACGCGCGGAAGCACGTGCCCTTCCTCGGCGGTCGCTGCACGAACAGCCTGCGGCGGCCCGTCGCGGAGGTGAACGGGGCGGTGCTCTCGTGGCTCGACGCAGAGCTACTTCGTGAGCAGCTCGTCCGAGACACGATCGACGAGGTCCGCAGGCGCATCGAGGCTCGCTTGCGCGAGCGAGCCACCGACGCCACCCGCGCGCGCCAGCGGGCGGCCAAGCTGCGAGCGGAGTGCGCGCGGCTGGCCGAACTCGCGATGGGTGCGCCGCCGGGCGCGGAGAGCGTCTTCTACGACCAGATCGGCGAGCGCAAGCGGGAGCTAGACGGCCGCGACGCCCGCCTGCGAGCGATGGCCGTGGCGCCGAGCGCGGTCGACCTGGAGCTCCGGCGCCTCATGGGCGAGGCGAGCCGCAGGATCGCGTCGATGCGGGACGTCCTCGCGCACGCGGCACCGCAGGCGGCACGCGCGCTGCTCACGCAGCTCTTCCCGCAGGGCATCACCGCCGACCCAGTCGTCATCCCCAACCCGGAAGGCAAGGGACGGCGGGAGCAGAAGCGGCTCGCCCTGAGCGGCGAGTCGACGGGCGCGTGGCCGCTGCTGCTGGTCGCCGAAGGACCCGCAACGCACGCGCTCCTCGCCGCGGGCAACGCCGCCGGCGGCGGCGAAGTTACCCGGTCTAAGGTAGCGTCCCCAGCGGGATTCGAACCCGCGTAGCAGCCTTGAAAGGGCTGAGTCCTGGGCCGGGCTAGACGATGGGGACCGGCACTGCGAAAGCGGCGCGCAACCTAGCGGGGCGCCTCGCCCGGCGCAAGATCCTCTGCACATCTTCTGAAGACGCCGCCGCGGGGACGCGGGGACAGGCAGCGCGCGCGTGGCGCCCGGGGTGGCCGCGGGGCGGTTGCGCTGGCACGGGCCCGGCACGATCGCGTAGCCTTGGCGGGATCGCCGTGCTGCCCGAAGTCTCCGATTCCGAGCGTTTCGCCGTCGAAGGTCGCGTCGGCGGCGGCGGGATGGGGGACATCTACAAGGCCGTCGATCGCCTCACGAACGAGGTCGTCGCGATCAAGCTGCTCCGCGGAACGGCGTCGGGACACGAGCAGGCGCGGTTCGCTCGCGAGATCGCCATTTTGGCCGATCTGCGGCACCCAAACATCGTGCAGTACGTCGGCCACGGCACCTGGCCGGACGGGCGCATGTACTTCGCGATGGAGTGGCTCGACGGCGAGGATCTCGGGCAGCGGCAGAGGCGCGCGCCGCTCGGCATGCGGGACGCCGTCGAGATCGTGCGCCGCTCGGCCGCCGCGATGGCCGCCGTGCACGCGCGGGGCGTCGTGCACCGCGACCTCAAGCTGTCGAACATCTTCCTCGTCCGAGGGCGCGGCACCGCGATCAAGCTGATCGATTTCGGCGTGGTGAAGCCCGCCGTGCCGGACGAATACCCCACCGAGCGGGGCGCGATCATCGGCACGCCGCACTTCATGGCGCCGGAGCAGGCGCGCGGCGAGCCGATCGACGCGCGCGCGGACGTCTACTCGCTGGGCGCGGTCCTGTTCCGGCTCCTCACCGGCCGAAATGTCTTCGAAACGGACCACATCGTCGCGCTCCTCGGGCGGCTGGTGCTCGAGGATCCGCCGGCGCCGTCCGCCGTGCGCTTCGACGTCCCCGCACAGCTCGACGAGGTCGTCTCGCGGTCCATCGCGCGGAGCCGCGACGAGCGCTTCGACAACGGCGGCGATCTCGCGCGTGCGCTCGCCCGCGTCGGCGCGCTCAACAACGACCCGCCGGGCACCGACCGGTCGGCGTCCGCGGTGCGCAAAGCCCCGGATCCGAAGCGAACGACGATCACGGGGACCGGCAGCGGGCCGACCCAGACGCCGCGCCCCGGCGCGAGCGAGCGACGCGTGGTCGCGTGCGTGCTGTGGGACCTCGGCGGCGCGCCGCTGCCCGAGTCGGTCGAGGCGGCCGTCCGTCAGGTGCTCGGCGACGACTCGCGCCTCGAGCCGCTCGCGGGCGGTCGCCTCGTGACGGTGCTCGGCGTCGAGCGCTCGCGGGGCGACGAGGCGCTCCGCGCAGCGCGCGCGGGCCTCGTGGTCACGCAGGCGCTCCCCGGAGCGCGTGCGGCGGTCGCCGCCGGGCACGCCATCAAGGGCCGGGACAACCTCGCCGGCGAGGCGCTCGAGCGCGCGGCGCGCCAGATCGAGCGGGCCGCGCCCGGGTCGGTGCGCGTCGACGCCTCCACGCAGAGCGCGATCGCGGGCCGCTTCGTGATCCAGGAGGACGCCGAGGGCGGCGTGCTCCTGCGCGAGGACGCGAGCGGGTTCGGGGCGCGGCAGCTCCTCGGCCGGCCCACGCCGACCGTCGGCCGCGAGAAGGAGGTCGCCCTCCTCGCCGGCATCTACGCCGAGGTCGTCGACGACGGCGTGCCGCGCGCGGCGATCATCCAGGGGCCCGCGGGCATCGGCAAGAGCCGCGTGCGCGCCGAGCTCACGCAGCGGCTCGAGACGCACGCGCGCCCCCCGGACATCGTGATGTGCCGCGGCGACTCGATGAGCCAGGGCGGGAGCCTATCGGCGCTCGGGCGCGCGCTCCGGGCGCACATGGGCGTGCTCGACGGCGAGCCGCCCGAAGAGCAGGTGCACAAGGTCCGGCACCATGTCGCGGGCCACCTCCCTCGCACGCTGCGGTTCCTCGCGGCGTTCCTCGGCGAGCTCGTCGGCGTCCCCTTCCCCGACGAGCACGACGAGCCGCTGCGCACCGCGCGCGCGAGCGCCCAGCTGATGCACTCGCGCCTGCGCATGGCGCTCGAGGCGTACCTCCGCGCGAAGGCCGAAACGACGCCGCAGATCCTGTTCCTCGAGGACATGCACTGGGCGGATGACACCACGCTCGACCTCGTCGACTGGCTGCTTGGCTGTCAGGACCTGCGCTTCGGCGTGTTCGCTTTCGCGCGGCCGGAGGTCTCCGCCCGCCTGCCGACGCTGTGGGATCGTCGGCACGTCACGCGGCTCGCGCTGCCGCCGCTCTCGCCGCTCGCCGCCGACCGGCTCGTGTCCGTCGCCCTGCCCTCCGCGGACGCGACCCTCCGCGCGAACCTCGTGCGGCGCGCAGGCGGCAACGCACTCTTCCTCGAGGAGCTCGTGCGCTGCGCGGCCGACGGACGCGAGGAGCTGCCGCTCACGGTGCAGGCGCTCGTGCAGATGCGCCTCGACCGGCTCTCGGGCGACGTGCGGGAGGTGCTGCGCGCCGCGGCCGTGTTCGGGCCGTCGTTCTGGACCGCGGGCGTCGTCTCGCTGGTCGATCGGCCCGTGAGCCTCGAGCTCCAGGATCTCGCGAAGGCCGAGCTGGTCACGCACCACGACGACTCGCGCATCGCCGGCCACGAGGAGTGGAGCTTCCGCCAGGCGCTGGTGCGCGACGCCGCGTACGCCTCGATCGTCGAGGAGGACCGCGCCGCGCTGCACCTCGCCGCGGGCGCGTGGCTCGAGTCCGCCGGCGACGTCGACGCCGGCCTCGTCGCGCGCCACGCCGACGCGGGAGGCGACTACGAGCGCGCCGCGGCGCTCTACGCGCGGGCGACGCGGCAGGCGTACACGAACGGCGCGCAGCTCGAGACCGCGCTCGAGCTCGCGGAGCGCGGGCTCACGATCGGGGCCCAGGGCGGCGTGCGCGCTCAGCTCCTGCTCGCGAAGGCGCAGGTGGCGAGCTTCATGGGTCGGCTCGCCGACGGCCTCGCGGCGGCGGACGAGGCCTGCCACCTCGCGCCACCCGGATCCGACCTCTGGGGCGAAGCGCACCGCATCGCCGCCGCGGCGCTCATCGAGTCGGGCCGCAGCGAAGAGGGCGACGCGCGCGCCGCCTACGCGCTGCTCGACGACGCGGCCGTGCACCTCTCGCCCCCGATCCGCGCCACGCTCCTCTCGGCCCGCGTCCGCGGCCTGACCGACCGCAACCTGCAGGCCGACGCGCTGCGCGTCGCGGACGAGGCCGTCTCCGTGGCCCGGGCCTCGGGCTCGCCGGACGCGCTCGCGCGCACCCTTGATGCGCGCCTGTTCGCGCTCATGCAGGTGCGCGACGTGTCCGAAGCCGTCGTCGCCGGCGCCGAGCTCGTCGAGGCGGCCGAGACGACGGGCGACATGATCCTCGCCACGCGCGGACGCTTGAACACCGCCTCCACGCTCAACGGCCTCGGCATGTTCGAGGAGGCCGAGCAGATGCTCGAGCGCGCGCTCTCCGACGCGCGCACCCGACGCATGCGCATCCTCGAGGCGTTCGCGCTGCAGAACCTCGGGATGAGCCAGGCGCGCCTCGGCCAGCTCGATCGCGGCATCGACCTCGCGCGGCAGGCGACGCGCATCGCCGACGAGACGAACGCCGCGCGCCTGCGCGTCTTCGCGCGCATCTACGAGGCCGTCTTCCTCTGCTGGCGCGGCGCGCCCGGCGACCACGGCGTCGCGCTCAGCGTCGCGAAGTTCGCGGTCGACGAGGCGCGCCCGCACGTCGCCATGCAGCCGCAGGCCCGGTTCGCCCTCGCCCGCGTGCAGCTCGCCCGGCGCGCGATCGACGCCGCCGTCGAGACCGCGCGCGAGGCTGCCCACCAGCTCGAGGCCGCGCCCGTCGAGGAGTGGGAGGAGGCCATCCGCCTCACGCTGGTCGAGGCGCTCCTCGCCGCGGGCGAGGTCGAGGAGGCCGATCACGCGCTCGACATGGCCTTCCGCGCGGTCATCGCGCGCGGGCACGCGATCCGGCGACCCGAGCACCGCGCGGCGTTTCTGCGACGGATCGCCGAGACGGCCCGCATCGTCGAGCTCGCCCGCGAGCGCCTCGGCCGACAGCTGCCGGCCTTCGCCTGAGGCGCGCGCACGTTCGCCGCGCCCCGGGGCGCCGTGGGCTTCTTGACGGTCCCTCCCGTGGTCGCTATGGGCGAGGGACATGCGACAGCACGACCGTCCCGCCCAGGCCCCCGTCCACGCCGCAGCGCGCCCCACCTCCTCGGTCACCGCGGCTGCGCGGCGCTGGCTGCACGCCCCGGCCCTCGTGGCCGCGACGCTGGGCGCGGCGGCGCTGCTCGCCCCCGCCCCCGCGGCGGCCCAGACCCCCGCGAAGATCGCCGTCATCGACGTGCGTCGCGCGGTCCTCGAGACGGAGGAAGGGCTGCGCGTCCAGGCGACGCTGAAGAAGCTCTTCGACAGCCGCCAGGTCGAGCTCGACCAGAAGCAGACGACGCTCCAGCGCGACAAGGAAGAGCTCGAGAAGGACGCCCAGGCCGGCAAGGTCGCCAAAGAGGCACTCCAGAAGCGCTACGAGTCGCTCCAGCGGCAGTTCGCCGAGCTCCAGACGGTCTCCGTCGAGTACCAGCGCGAAATGCAGCGCAAAGAAGGCGAGCTCACGAACCCGATCGTGGGCAAGGTGATGGGCATCGTGCGCCGCATCGCCGCGCAGGACGGCTACGAGATGATCCTCGACAAGTCCGCCGTGCCCTACTTCCGATCCGATCTCGAGCTCACCGACCGCGCCATCCAGATGGTCAACAGCGGCCAGGCCGGCGAGCCCGGGGCGGCGCCGGCCAAGGGCGCCACGCCGCCCGCCGCAGGCCCCGGCAAGCCCGCCGCGGCGGCCCCGGCGGCGGCCCCGGCGAAGCCCGCCCCCGCCCCCGCGCAGAAGCCCGGACCCCACCGCCGCCCGCCGCCCCACCTCGCCTCGGACCGAAAGACCGGGCGCGGGAGGAGCGGCCTCACGGGCGCCTGAGCGCCGCGAGCACGCGCGCGAGCTGCGCGGCGGCGCCGACCGCGAGGTCCGCGCGAAGCGTGACCGGCGGCGGGCCGGCGAGCGGCTCCTCGTCCACACCCACGAACGCGTCGAGCCACGCCTCGGCGGGGGGCCGCGACAGCACCCCGCCGAGGTCGAGGAGCGTCAAGGCGTCGATCCCCGCGGCGCGCGCGGCGCGCACGTCCTCACGCAGCTCCTCGGGAGAGCGGAGCCGGGGCTCGTCGCCGAACGCGCCCACGCCGACCGCGCCGAGCGAGGCGCCCGATCGGTCGCCGAATCGCAGGGCGACCTCGCGCGCGCCCGCGGCGACCACGGCGACCGCGTCCCGCCGGGCGAGCAGGCCGCGTGACCAGCCCTCCAGGATCGACGAGTAGAGCATGGCGCTCACGTGGTCCCACGCGACCCCGCTCACGGGCGTGCCCAGGGCGGCCTCCCAGGCGCCCGCGGGGCCGATGGCGACGAGCGGGACGACCGCGCACGACATCGCGATGCGCCGGTCGCGCAGCGCGCCGCCGAGATCGTCGAACCGAGCAGCGGCGCCGAGCAGGCGCGCACCGCGACGCGCGACGAGGTCGATCGCGGCGAGCGGTCCGTCTACCGCCGCGCGCACCGCCTCGAACGGCGGCTCGAGGTCGACGACGACCTCCGCCGGCGCGACCCCCTCGCTGGCGAGCCCGTCACACAGCCCTCGCGCGTAATCGACGAACGCCGCCGCGTTGCCCGCGCACGCCCAGCGCCCGTCGCGGTCCGCGAGCATCGGCCAGAGCGCGACCCGCACGCCCGCCTCGGCGCACGCGCCGACCGTCGCCGCGAGGCCGGCCTCGCCCCCGGGGCGCACCGCGAGGCACAGCTCGACGCCCCGCGACGCGAGCAGGCCGATCACGCGGGCCGAACGGACCGTCGCGAAGGGCACGTCCTCGCTCCAGATCCGCCTTCGCCGCATCGACCGAACGTACCCGCTCGGCGCCGCGCGGCGAAGCGCCCCGGACCGCGTCCGGCCTCGCGAACGCGCCTCGCCGCGCGCCGATGGCGGCCTATGATGCGGGCATGAAGATCCTCTACGGAGTCGTGGGAGAGGGCATGGGGCACGCGATGCGATCGCGCGTGGTGCTCGAGCACCTCGTGGCCGAGGGGCACGAGCTCGAGATCATGGCGTCCGGGCGCGCGACCGACTTCCTCGCGAAGCGCTTCGCCGGCGTGAACCGGATCCACGGCCTTCACATGATCTACGACGAGAACCGCGTGCGGCGCGGCAAGACCCTGTGGTCGAACGTGCTCACCGGCGCGACGGGCGTGCCGCGCAACATCGCGGCATATTTCGACCTCATCAAGGACTTCCGCCCCGACGTCGTCATCAGCGACTTCGAGTCGTGGACGTACCTATTCGCCAAGACGCACGGACTGCCGATCATCTCGATCGACAACATGCAGATCATCAACCGCTGCGCCCACTCGCCCGAGATCCGCGATCACTACCGGGCCGACTTCGAGATCGCGCGCGCCTTCGTGAAGGGCAAACTGCCATTTTGCGATCACTACGTCGTCACGACGTTCTTCTTCCCCCCGGTGCGCAAGCCCTCGACGACGCTCGTGCCCCCCATCCTCCGGCCGGAGATCCTCGCCGCGCAGCGACGCGCCGGCGACCACCTGCTCGTCTACCAGACCGGCGAGGGCAACTCCGCGCTGGCCGACACGCTCTCCAAGACGGGCCTCGAGTGCCGAATCTACGGCATGCGGCGCGGGATCACCGAGGAGCAGGTCGAGGGCAACCTCCGCTACCGCCCGTTCAGCGAAGAGGTGTTCATCGACGATCTCGCCTCGTCGAAGGCGGTCATCGCCGGGGGCGGCTTCACCCTCATGGGCGAGGCCGTCTACCTGCACAAGCCGATGCTCGCGCTGCCGCTCGGCGGCCAGTTCGAGCAGGTGCTGAACGCTCGCTACCTCGAGCAGGAGGGCTTCGGGAAGGCGGCCACGGCGCTCGAGGATCCCGCCGAGGTGCGGACGTTCCTCGAGGCTGTGCCGCGCTGCGAGGAGGCGCTCGCGCGGTACGCGCAGGACGGCAATCGGCTGCTCTTCGCGGCCGTCGACGGCCTCCTCGACCGCGCGGCGGCCGGCGTGGCGTGACGGCCAGTCGGCGCGGCGACCCCCGACCCGGGGCGCCGCGCCGTGGCCCGCCAGTCAGAAGAAGTACCGCATCTCGAACTGGCCCGTCAGGATGGCGCGCCCGGGCTCGTCGGCCGGCGTGTTGCTGTCGGCCAGCGTGCTCTTGGTGAAGATACCGGCAACGAACCAGCCGAGCTGCAGGTCGCGTCGCCCCGTGTAGTAGATGCCCGCGGCGACCGCGTGGTCCGTCTGCACGCGGCTCAGCGCCGTGTCCGCCCCGTTGATCTTGAACGACTCGCTCGTCCGCATGAACTGGTACTCGGCCTTCAGGCCGAGGGGCACCGACGGCGCGAAGTTGAGCGTGCCCGCGAGCCCGAGGTGGAGCTCCCACGGCATCGAGGAGAGCTCGTAGTCGGCGAGCGTGATCGCGGTGCGATCGAGCGCCTTCAGCTTGAGCGTCGAGCTGCCGACCGACGCGCCGCCCGAGAACTGGGCGCCCGCGTAGCGGCCGAGCGCCTGCGCCAGGTTCAGCGCGCCGCCGCCGCCGTACGTCGCGTCGGTGCGCGTCATGGACCCGAGCGGGTCCGACACGCTCGGCAGCGCGCAGCCGAAATTGCCGGCCGCGAGGCAGGCCGCTGCCTTCGACTGCGCGGCCGGGTCGGTCTTCAGCGCCTCGACCTGCGCGGCCAAGGCCTCGAGCAGCCCCGCGGGCCGGAGCTGAATGCCACCCTCGATGCGGCCATAGGCGTGCAGCGTGAGCTGGGTGCCGCTCTCCTTGCCGCGCCACAGGCGCACGCGGAGCCCGGGCTGGAAGCCGTAGGACGTCTTGCCGCCAAAGAGCAGGATGCCCTGCTCGTTGCCGCCGACGATCGCGACGTAGCGCGAATCGAGGTGGATCTGCACCTGCTCGACCGGGGCCCAACCGAACGCGAAGCGCTCGTCGATGAAGCCCATGTTGACGTCGTAGGTGAACGACTTGCCCGTCGCCGGGTCGATGCCGGAGTTGTTGGGCTGCGAGTACAGGCCGAGCCCGGTGCCGACCGAGAAGACCGTCGTCGTGAAGGCGTGGTCGATGAACGTCGGCACGAGGAACGTGTGACCGACGAGCGTGCGGCCGCCCGTTTCGGCGTCCTCGCCCGGCACCTGGCCCTTGATCTCCTCGGCTGGCGGCGGAGGCGCGGCCGGCGCGGCAACCGGCGCCGCGGCGGAGACCGATGCCGCCGGCTCCGCGGGCTGCGTCGGCGGAGGGAGGTAGGCCGGAGGCGGCGCGACGACGGGTGGGGGCGGCGGCTGCGGAGGCGGCAGCGGGGGCTGCGACGGGGCACCCGGCGGCGAGAAGCCGCCTTGCGAAGGAGCGCCCGGCGGCGAGAACCCCTGCGCGCGCGCGAGGCCCGCGGGCGAGGCGAGAAGGACCGCGAACCCCACCGCGAAGCGTCGGATCATCGTCGAGATCATCGTCATCGGCGTACGTTCCTTGAGGCCGAGCGCGGAGCCGCGCGGCTCGAGACGGACCATACCGCAACGAGCGGCCACGGCGCACCCGGCGTCCCCGCACCGACATGCCGCGCGGAGCCGACCCGGGCGTCCTCACCGTCCGATGCGAGCCGACCGCCCGTCATTCGCCGCCCGGTGGTGACCTGAAACACCGGCCTCCCGCGCGGGCTCAGCGATCGGTCCGAGCGACGCGCCCCAGCGATCGCGCGCCGGTCCCGCCCGGCGCGGCGGCGCATCGTCATCGCCGTGCGTCCTGCCGGGCGCCGCGGCAAGCGCCCGGGTCACCGCGGCGGGATCGCGGAGGGCGAGCGCCGGCTCCACGGCTCGTCCTCGGCCTCGATGCGCACGATGACGACCGTGATGTTGTCCTTGCCACCGGCCTCGTTGGCGCGCTTGACCAGCCGCGCGCACGCCTCGGTGAGCACGCCCTCCTCACGCAGGACGGCGATGATCTCCTCATCGGGCACGAGCCCGTGGAGGCCGTCCGAGCACAGCAGGAAGACGTCGCCGACCCGCGCGTCCTCCGAGCGCACGTCGATCTCGACGTTCGGCGTGATGCCGAGCGCCCGCGTGATCACGTTCTTCGGCAGGTAGGCGAGGTCGGCCTCGGAGAGGTCCGGCCGTTCGGCGAGCGCCTCCGCGTAGAGCGAGTGATCCCGCGTCATCTGCTCGAGCACTCCGCCGCGGACGCGGTAGCAGCGACTGTCGCCCGCGTGCGCGACGGCGACCTTGCGCTCCGCCGGCGCGTACGACATCGCGACGGCCGTCGTGCCCATGCCGCGATGGCCTCGCGCCCCGCCGCCGCTCCGCGCGTGGATCTTCGCGTTGGCCTCGCCGAGCGCGGCGCGCAGCCGGGCCGATCCCACCTCGCCCACGCCGTCGCCGCGCCGGAAATACCCCGAGATCGTGCTCGTCGCGAGGCGGCTCGCGACCTCCCCGGACTGGTGCCCGCCCATGCCGTCGGCGACGACGAACACGCTGTGTTCCGGGAGGATGACGAAGCGGTCCTCGTTGTGGTTGCGCTCCACCCCGACGTCCGTGAGCCCTGCTGCGATCGCCCGCATGTCGGCGGAGGATAGACCGTCGCAGCCCGGGACGAGGACGGAAAAGCGTCCTCGGCTAGCCGTCGCGCCCGAGGAGCAGCCCGACGCCCTTGGCGACCTCGACCAGGTTCGGGGCGATGGCGCCGACCAGCACCTTCTCGACCGCGGCCCCGATCGCCTTGGCGAAGACCCGCGGCACGCCGGGCACCTTGCCCGCGTCGACCGTGAGATCGCCCCGGATCTCGAGGCGCGAGCCGCCCGGTGTGACGAGGTAGCGGTTCTGGCCCGAGCAGCGGACGGCGCCCGGGAACGCGTGCACCTCGGTGCGCCAGTCGCACGTGAGCGGAGCCTCGTTCCACGTCGCGAAGTCCGTCCAGCAGAGCATCGACTCGGACACCACGGCGCGGGCGACGGCCGGGATGTCGCCCCCGCCGACCCACTCGTTGACGAGCTCGACGCGCCCCTCGAGATCCTTGCGATCGCGGACCTCGATGCGCCGAATGTTCGGCAGGTACTCGAGCAGCTCGGGGAGGCGGTCACGGTAGGCCGCGAACACGCGCTCGCGCGGGAACGGGAGCTCGACGTCGGCGCGGATCTCCATCGCCCGGAAGCTACCACGCTCGTGGTGAATGGCCTCGCGGCAGGCGCACCCAACACCTCGCCCATGCGACGACGCACGCCCGGCTGCGCGATCCTCGTCGCCGTGATCGGCGCCCTGGTCGGCGGCTGCTCGCCCCCCGTGCGCACGACGTGCACGCCCGCGGGGACGGCCTGCGCGCCCGACGAGCGGCGCGTCGCCTCCGCCCGCGCAACCCACTGGCCGATGTTCCGGCACGACGCCGGCCACACGGGCGGCAGCCCGGCGAGCCAGCCGACCACCGGCGCGCTCGCGTGGGCGTTCGACACGAAGAGCGAGATCTGGTCGTCCCCGGCGATCGACCGCGAGGGCCGGATCTACTTCGGAACGATCGATCGGCGCCTCTACGCCCTGTCGCCCGAGGGCAAGGTCGACTGGAGCTTCGAGCTCGAGGGCAGCGTGGGCTCCTCGCCCGCCGTGTCCGACGCGGGCGTGGTCTACGTGGGATCGTTCGACGGCCACCTCTACGCGATCGAGGCCGGGCGCCTGCTGTGGCGGGTCCCGGTGAAGAACTGCGCGTTCTCGTCGCCCACGCTTTCGCCGGACGGCACCGTCTACGTGGGGTCGAACGCATGGCGCGTGTTCGCGGTAGGCCCCGACGGCGTCATCCGCTGGCAGCGCCCGACGGGCGCCGACGTCGCCACGTCCCCGGCGGTCCTCGACGACGGAGCTCTCGTCGTCGGATCGGACGACGCCTTCGTGTACTTCCTCGGTCGGGACGGCTCGCTGCGACGCCGGTTCCAGACTCGGGGGCCGGTCCGCTCCTCGGCCGCCGTGGCGGCGGACGGGACGGTCTACGTGGGATCCGACGACGGCAGGCTGTACGCGATCGCCCGCGACGGCGAGGTCCGCTGGTCGTTCGAGGCCAAGGCCCCGATCCAGTCCTCCCCCGCCATCGCGCCCGACGGGACCGTCGTGTTCGGCTCGGCGGACAAGGCCGTCTATGCGCTTTTCCCCGACGGCCGCCTGCGCTGGCTCGTGGTGACCGGAGGCGCGGTGTCGTCGTCCCCCGCGATCGCGGCCGACGGCACGGTCTATGTGGGATCCGACGACGGATCGGTCCACGCGATTGGCATGGACGGCCGGGTCCGCTGGGCGCGCCGGACGGGAGGCGCGGTGTTCTCGTCCCCCGCAATCGCGCCCAATGGCATGGTCATCGTCGGATCGACCGACGGCCGACTCTACGCCTTCCGCTGAACGGCGCAGCCTGCTACGCGCAAAAAGTGCGCGAGCAAATTGCCGTGTTCCTCGGACGAAGGCAGCGCGCGTCGATGGCGCTCTGGTAGCCTCGGACGCGGGACAACCTCAACCAAGGCAGGGTATCGCTCATGCGCGTCCACCTCATCGGGGCCGATCTGGAGGAGAACCTGGCGCTCGGGATCCTCGCGGCGGTCGTCGAGCGGCTCGGGCACACCGCCCGCATCCTCGCGTTCAACGACGACTCCATGATCGACGCCGTCGCGCGCCGCGCCCTTGCCGGGGCGCCCGACGTCATCGGGCTCTCCATGCAGTTCCAGCACCGCGCGGCCGAGTTCCAGGCCCTCGCGCGGCGGCTGCGCGCGCTCGGCTTCCGCGGGCACCTCACCGCGGGCGGGCAGCTCGCGACGCTCGCGTGGCGCGAGACGCTCGATCCGGCGCACGGGGTCGACACCATCGTGCTCCACGACGGCGAAGAGACCCTCGCCGAGCTGCTGGGCGCGATCGAGCGGGGGGCGCGCCTCGCGGACGTGCCGGGGCTCGCGCTGCGCGCCGACGACGGCGCCCCGATCCGCACCGCCGCGCGACGGCTACTCGACGACCTCGACGCCGTGCCGTTCCCTCGACGCTACCGGCCGCACAGCCTCCACCTCGGGGTGCCGTTCATCCCGATCATGGGGGGCCGCGGCTGCTGGGGCCACTGCAGCTACTGCTCGATCGTCGCGTTCTATCGCGACGCGATCGACGCGGGCGGCGGCCGCGCTGTGCGCGTGCGCAGCCCGGAGAACGTCGCGGCCGAGATGGCGCTGCTGCTCGAGAACGCCGGCGGACGCGCGATCTTCTGCTTCCACGACGACAACTTCGTCTTCCCGAGCGAGAAGCGGTCGCTCGACCGCCTGCGGGCGATCCGCGCCGCGCTCGATGCGTACGGCGTCGGCGAGGTCGCGCTCGTCGGCAAGGCCCGGCCCGACTGCGTGACCGCGTCGCTCGCGCGCGCGCTCGCCGACCTCGGCGTGGTGCGCCTCTACCTCGGCGTCGAGAACGGGTCGACGACCGGGGGCGAGCACCTCGGCCGCGGCAGGCAGCAGGCGCGCGTCGGCGAGGCGCTGGCCGCGTGCCGCGAGGCGGGCATCTTCGTCTGCTACAACCTGCTCGTCTTCGAGCCCGACGCGACGATCGACGACCTCCGGCAGAACGCGCGCTTCATCCGCGACCACGCCGACTCGCCCGTCAATTTCTGCCGCGCGGAGCCGTATTTTGGGACGATTCTGCACCGGGCGACCGCCGCCCGGCAGGAGCTCGGCGGCGGCGCGCTCGGCTTCAACTACCGCATCGCCGACGACCGGGTCGAGCTCTGCTTCCGCATCTGCTCGGCCGCGTTCCGCGAGCGCAACTTCGCCCCGAACGGCGTCGCGAACCGCGCGATGGGCCTCGGCTACGCGGCGAAGATCTTCGAGCGATTCCACGGCGGGCCGAGCGCCAGGGAGCTCACGCGGCGCGCCTGCGCGCTGACGCGGCGGATCTCGCTCGACACCGCGGCGCACCTCGAGCGTGCGATCGCGCTGGCCGAGCAGGTCGCCCTCGAGGACCGCGACACGGTCGAGCGCGAGACGGCGCTCCTCGGCCTCGCGATCGCGACCGCCGACCGCCGCCACCACGAGGAGCTCGACGAGCTCCTGGGGGACCTGGACGCCCGGGCGACGCGCGTGCGCGAGCGGCCCACGCCGGCGCGCCGGCCGAGCCCCAGCTTCCAGGAGCTCAAGGCGAGCCTCGCGCTCGGCGTCACGCTCGCGTTCGCGCTCGGCGCGGCGGAGGGCTGCGGGAAGGTGCAGACGGTCGACCCCGCCCCGGGCGACACGATCGGCGACGCCGGTACGGTCGTCGATCCGGCCCCGTGCGACACCATGCCGTGCGACCCGCCGCCACCGGACGCGGGCGCGGGCGGGATGACCGGGATCGACCCGGCGCCCTACGACGCAGGCGGAGCCGGCGGAGCGGGCGGCATGACGACGACGGTGGTCGACCCTCCGCCGCCGGACGCGGGCACGGGCGGCAGCGGCGCGGGCGGGGGGATCGGCGGCAGCGGCGGCGCGGGCGGCAGCGGCGGCGCGGGCGGGATGATCGTGGATCCTCCTCCGCCCGACGGCGGCATGAGCGCCGTCGACCGCGACGACCCCGACCGCCTGGCGGCAATCGCGGCGCCCGCCGTCCGCCTGCGGCTCGTGGACCAGTGGACGGACACCTCGACGACCGCGGCGGCGCGCACCGAGGATCTGGCCCTCTACGCGCCCCCGAGGCCGCGCCTCGAGGCGCGTCACGAGGGCGCGCGCGTCCGGGTGAGGGTCCACGGCACGCCCGCAGCCGTATCGACGCGCTGGGAGGCCGAGGGCGACCTCGAGGGCGACGGTCTCGAGGTGCTCTGGCGGCCGGACGGGCCGCACGACCGCGTGCGCGTCGCGGTCCGGACGCGCGGGGGCGTCGCGGTGCTCTCGATCGGCTCGGCCGACGCGACCACCGAGGCGTGAGCCGCTACCGATCGAACTGGTAGCGAGCGCGCTCCGCGCCCGCGATCTCGACGAGGACCCGACGCGGCCCGAGCCTCACCACGGCATGGGCCGCGGCCGGGCGGCCGGGGGCGTCCTCGTCGAGGTTCTCGACCAGGCTCTGGAGCGTGACGAACGGCAGGCCGTCGACGACGTCGACGTGATTCCAGTGCAAGTGGCCGTTGAAGACGGCCACGACGCGCCCGTGTCGCGCGAAGACCTCGCGCAGGCGGCGCCGCTCCTTCACGAGGCAGAGGTGGGGGCTGCCCTCGAACCAGCGGTTGCCGCGGAGGTCCTGATCCGCCGCGCTGTGGTGCATCAGGACGACCGTGGGCAGCGAGCTCGCGGCCAGGTCCGCCTCGAGCCAGGCGAGCTGGTCCGGGCCGACGGAGACGTCGAGGTCCTTGCGCTCGCGCGTGTGGAGCACGACGAAGTGGAACCCCCCGCGATCGAAGGCGTAGTGAAGCTCGCCCTCGCGGCCCCACGCGGCGAGGAGGTCGGTCGCGCCGAGGTGGATGACGTCGTGGTTGCCGGCGACGTTGACGACGTCGGCGCGCGCGCCGCGCAGGATCGACTGGCACTCTCGGTAGCGCGCGAGATCGACCGCGGGGCTCTCGTCCTCGATGTCGTCACCGAGGTTCACGACGAGGTCGGGGCGCACGACCTCGTTCATCCGATCGACGAAGCCGCGCGCGAGAAAGCCAGCGTGGGCGGTGAGCTTGCGGAGCTTGCCCGCGAAGCGCGCCTCGGGGCCGAAGTGCAGGTCGCTGACGATTGCGAGGGTGAGCTCGGCCATGAGCTCAGCCCCCCTTGGATCCGCCCGCGCACGGGGGAGATCGGAAGGGCGTCGTCGAGGCCTGCCACTGGGCGGGCGTCAGGGTGCGGAGCGAGATCGCGTGCAGCCCGGCGGCGAGCTCCTCGGCGAGCAGCGCGTGGACGCGGCGGTGACGGTCGACGGGGCCGAGGCCCTCGAAGGCGTCGCTGACGACGAGCACCTTGAAGTGCGTCTCGGCGCCGGCGGGCACGGAGTGCATGCGACTCTCGTCGTCGACCTCGAGGTGCACGGGCGCGAGCGCGGCCGTGAGCTTGGTCTCGATGCTGCTGCGAACGGGGCGCTGGACGACGGGAATGGTCACGGTGCCGACTCTAGCACCCGCCCGGCGGTCGACCGAACGAGCCGGGGACCAGCCGACGGAGCTTGACGAAGGCTCGGCTCCTCGCGACGCTCGTCGGATGACGAAGCTCCTGCCCGTGATCCTCTCGGCCCTCGCGTGCGGCTGCTCATCGTCCCCGGACGACCTGTTCGGGGCCCAAGGCGACGGCGCCACCGGCGCGAGCGCCGACGCCGGAGGGGCCGCGGACGGCGGAGGGTCGAACGGACCCCGCGGGGCGGTAAACCTCGAGATCTATGCCCAGCCGGAGCGCGATTGCCCCGCCGGCAACGTACACGTCGACGTCGGCAACGCGACGGCGAGCCCGCCCGTTCTGGTCGCGGACGGAGAAGGAGGCGCCCACGTCGCGTGCACGATCGCCGTCGACGGCGACAAGTACTCCGTGACCGGCAAGATCGTTGACGGTCCGCGATCGTTCGAGGTCGACCAGCTCGTGACCGACGGATCCGGGGCGGTCGGGCGCGTGCGCGTCGCCGACCCGGCCTCGGAGACCCCGTACGAGAGCACCAAGGATCACACGTGCCTGTTCCAGTTCGCCGCCGGCGACGGCCAGGGGGTGGACGCGAAGCAGATCTACGTCGGGTTCGACTGCAGCGAGCTCCAGAGCACCGAGGACCACAAGAAGGCCTGCTCGTCGCGCTACGGCAAGCTCCGGTTCGAGGGCTGCACGCCGCGCTGAGCCCGCCCGGACGCGACCTCCCTCGCCCGGCCGGCCGCTCGGGGCGCCCCGGAGCAGGGACTCGTGCTAGAAGGCGGGCCATGCTTGGGCGACCCCTTCGAGCGGCTTCACGCGTGGGGCTCGGCGCGGCCTTCGCGCTCGTGGCGGGCGCCCTCGGCGGCGCGGCCCTGGGCGCGTGCTCGACCGACGAGACGACGGTCGCGGACGTCGGGCCTACGGGCGAACCGTCCCTCGTCATCCTGTCGCCGACGAACGGCACGTGCGTGGAGATCGGGTCCGACCCCGACGCAACCGTGCCGGTCGAGACCGCGGTGCAGAGCGTGCTGCTGCGGCCGCCGGGGACGTGCGCGAGCATCGCGCAGTGCGGGCGGCTGGCGGTGACGGTGAACGGCGTCGCCAACAACGAGGGCGCGAGCACGACCGTGGAGGTGCTGCTGCGCAAGCTCGCGAACCGCACGACGGACCTCACGATCGAGCTCACGCTCGTCGACGACGCGGGCGAGCCGCTGCTCGACCACTCCGACACGCCGAAGCCGGTGCGCGCGACGGTGCTGGTGACGACGAAGGCCTCGTGCGCCCAGCCGGACGCAGGCGGCGCAGGCAGCGGCGGCACGGGCAACGGCGGCGCAGGCGGCGGCGCAGGCGGCAGCGGCGGCACGGGCAACGGCGGCGCAGGCGGCAGCGGCGGCATGGGCAACGGCGGCGCAGGCGGCAGCGCAGGCGGCAGCG
>CAIVJW010000321.1 GCA_903906315.1 uncultured delta proteobacterium
CACGGAGGCACGGAGGCACGGAGGAAGATCGAATCTGAACTCTGTGCCTCCGTGGTGAAAATCAGGGCTCTTGGACGGTCGCCAAGGCGGCAGCGCTTCTCGGCGAGGGTCTAGCTCGCCTTGCCGCCGTCGCGTCGCGCGGCGCCGTCCTCGATCGCCGCCTCGGCCTCGGCCTCCGCCTCGGCGCTGGCGACGGGCGCGATGCGCGCGGGCGGGTCGTCGAGGTCCTCGAGCGGCGCGACGTACAGCTGGTCGCGATCGCGATCCCACTCGACGATCACGACCTCGCGCCCCTCGCGGATCGGCCGCTCCTCGGGCCGCGTGCGCACGAGCACGCGCAGCACGTGGCCCGTCTTGTCGGCGAGGCGCACCTCGCCGAACTCGGCGTCGACCTTCGACGAGATGACGACGGCCGCGTGCCCGACGAGCTGCTTGCGCGTCGTCGCCTCGGCCGCAGGATTCGCGACGAGGCGGCCGATCGCCCCGCCGACCGCGCGCGTGACCAGGTAGCCCACCAGGAGCGCGAACGGCAGCGTCAGCGCGAGCGAGAGGGTCGGCAGCGCGCCCGTCCTCGAGATCACGGCTGCGTTGGCGGCGAGCCCCGCGACGCCGAACGACACGGCGTACGTCTGCCAGACGATCGACAGCGGCACCTTGCCGATGCCGAGCGCCGAGAGGAAGCCGCCGCCCGCGGGGCCGGGCCCGTGCTCGCGCCCGCTCGCCGCGTGATCGTGGTCGGCGTCGGCGTCCCCGTCCGCGTCGTGGGCGGCGTCGACGTCGTGGTCGACGTCCGCGTGCGCGTCGCCTGCGTCGACGTCGTGGTCCGCTTCGCCGTCGTGATCGCCCCCGCCCGCGAGCAGGCCGAGCAGGCCCGTCATCTGCATGAGGGCGAAGACGACCGCGACGCCGAGCGCCACGGTGTACGGAACGCCGGCCCAGGTGACCAGCGACGACAGGACCGACATCGGAAGAGCCTCGACTCACCGCTCGGCGAACACGCTCCCCGCGCCGATGACGTGCCGACCATGGTGCGTCTCGCAGCGCGGCCGGTCAAGGTGCCGTCGCGGCGCGATTGTCCCCCGAAATTGCGCCGGATTTCCGTCCAGGATCGCGGCCCGCTCGCGACGCCGGCGCGGCGGCCGCGGGCGCGCCCTGTTCGGGCTGGCGTCGGCGGCGCTCGGCCGCGCGCAGACTGCCAGTCTGTGGGGCCCATTCGGCCGTGCTATGGTGTGATGCAAATGAGTCGCTCCCTTGCTCGCCGCTCTTCCGCCCCCCGGGTCTGCGCCCTCGCGCTCGTCGGCGCGGTCGTCGTGGGGTGCGGCGGCGAGTTCAGCTCCAGCGGGTCGACGGCTGCGACGGCCAGCTCGACGTCGACCGGGGGATCCGGGCAGGGCACCACGACGGGCCACGGCGGTGGCGTCACGTCGACGGGCGCCGGCGGCAGCGGTGGTGGCGTGACGTCGACGAGCGGCAGCGGCGGTGGCGTGACGTCGACGAGCGGCAGCGGCGGTGGCGTGACGTCGACGAGCGGCAGCGGCGGTGGCGTGACGTCGACGAGCGGCAGCGGCGGGGCGGGTGGGGCGACGACGATCGGGGCCGGCGGCGCGGGCGGCGGCCCCGTGGACTGCGCCGCGCAGAGGTCGATCGTCGACGACCTGCTGGCCAAGGCGCGGGCGTGTCTGCTGGCCGAAGCGGGCGCCTGTCAGGTGGTCGTCGACGGTCCGTGCTGCCCGGTGGCGGTGGCGTCGGCGAATGCGTCCGTCACGGGCGATTACCTCCTGGCGCTCGAGGCGTTCAAGGGGGCGAGCTGCGACCCCAAGTGCCCGATGGCGCCGTGCAAGCAGCCGACGAAGGTCTGCGCGCCGGATGTCAACGGCGGCGCCTCCTGCCTCTGAAGGGGGGCCGATCGCGGCCCGATCGGCGTTCGACCGGGCGTCGCCCCGCGCTCGCCGCGCGGGCTTCGCGGCCGGCGATCCTGGCGTGACCCGGCCGCGGCCTTACGTTCCGAGGGGACCGATCCACACCCGGAGGCCGCGATGCGCGTCGGCGTTCCCAGGGAGGTCGAGCCGGGCGAGACCCGGACGGCGCTCGTGCCCGAGAGCGTGGCGCGGCTGCGAGCGCGCGGCCTCGAGGTGGCGGTCGAGGCCGGCGCGGGCGTCCACGCGGGCGTGACCGACGCCGACTTCGATCGGGCGGGGGCGGTGGTGATGTCCTCCGCGGCCGCGGTCGTCGACGCCTCGGACGTGATCCTCGGCGTGCAGCTGCCCGGCCGCGCGTTCGTGGCCCGGCTCCGGGCCGGGCAGACCGTGGTGATGCCGCTCGATCCGGCGCGTCGCGCGGATCTCCTCCAGGCGCTCGCCGCGCGCGGCGTCCGCGCCGTCGCGATCGACGCGCTGCCGCGCACCACCCTGGCGCAGGCGATGGACGTCCGGAGCTCGCAGGCGACGGTCGTGGGGTATCGCGCCGTCGTCGTCGCGGCCTGCGCGCTGCCGAAGATGTTCCCGCTGATGACGACCGCCGCGGGCACGATCGCGCCCGCGCGCGTCCTCGTCCTCGGCGCGGGCGTGGCCGGCCTCTCCGCGATCGCGACCGCGCGCCGCCTCGGCGCGGTGGTCGAGGCGTTCGACGCCCGCCGCGCCGCGCGCGAGCACGTCGAGAGCCTCGGCGCGCGCTTCGTCGAGGTGCCCGGCGAGGACGCGGAGGTGGCCGGCGGCTACGCGCGCGAGGTCTCCGCGGAGTACCGGCTCGCGCAGGCCGCGCGGATCGGCGACCGCGTCGCCCGCGCCGACGTGTGCGTGACGACGGCGCTCGTCCCCGGCCGCCCCGCGCCGGTCCTCGTGACCGCCGCGATGGTGGAGGCGATGCGGTCGGGCTCGGTGATCGTCGACGTGGCCGCCGCCGAGGGCGGAAACTGCGAGGTGACCCGCCCCGGCGAGCGCTTCGTGACGAGCGGCGGCGTGATCGTCATCGGCGCGGTGAACCTCGCCGCCGAGGTGCCCGTGCACGCGAGCCAGATGTGGTCGCGCAACGTGGAGAAGCTCCTCGTGCACCTGATCGGCCCCGACGGCGTGACGCTCCGCCTCGACGCGACCGACGCGATCACGCGCGCCGTCGTGGTGATCGGCGGCCCGTCCGCCGCGCCGGCCGGCCCCGCCGGGAAGGGAGGCTCCGCGTGACCGATCTGCTCGAGGCGCTGGTCTATGGGCTCACGATCTTCACCCTGGCGGCGTTCGTCGGCGTCGAGGTCATCGGGCGCGTGCCGAGCCTCCTGCACACGCCGCTCATGGCCGCGACCAACGCGATAAGCGGGATCTCGCTCGTCGGATCGATGGTCGCCGCGGGCGCGAACCGCGGCCCCGTCGCGACGGCGCTCGGCACGATCGCGGTCGCCGCCGCGAGCCTGAACGTCGTCGGCGGCTTCGTGATCACCGACCGCATGCTGCGGATGTTCAAGAAGCGCCCCGGGGCGAAGCGATGAACGCCGAGCTCGTCGTCCGGCTCGCGTACCTCGCCGCGAGCGTGCTCTTCGTGATCGCGCTGCGCGGGCTCGCCGCGCCCCAGACCGCGCGCCGCGGGGTCGTCTACGCGGAGCTCGGCATGGCGCTCGCCGTCGCCGGCACGCTGCTGCGGCGCGAGATCGTGAGCTACGGATTCCTACTCGCCGGAGCCTTCGCGGGCGCCGCGGCCGGCACGCTGATCTCGCTGCGCATCCCCATGACGCGCATGCCGGAGCGGATCGCCTTCTCGCATGCGTTCGGCGGCCTCGCGGTCGCGCTTGTCGGCCTCGCCGAGCACAGCCACCGGGTCCGCGACGGCCCGCCCATGAACGGCGTCGAGCTCGCCGCTGCGGGCCTCGAGGTCACGCTCGGCGCGGTCACGTTCTCCGGCTCGCTCGTGGCCTTCGGCAAGCTCGGCGAGCTCCTGCCGAGCCGGCCGATCGCGCTGCGCGGGCAGAACGTCGTGAACGGGCTGCTCGCGGCCGCCGCGCTCGCGCTCGTCGTGGTCCCGGTCGCTCACCCGGAGGCCAGCGCCGCGATCTACGCGGCCGCCGCCGTCGCCCTCGTCCTCGGCGTGTCGCTCGTCCTGCCGATCGGCGGAGCGGACATGCCCGTCGTCATCTGCGTGCTCAATGCGTACGCGGGCCTCGCCGCCGCGGCGACGGGCTTCGCCCTGCGCAACGACGTGCTCATCGTGTGCGGCGCGCTCGACGGGGCGTCGGGCCTGCTGCTCGGCCGCGCGATGTCGCGCGCCATGAACCGATCGTTCTCGAACGTGCTCTTCGGCGCGTTCGGCGCGGTCGACGCGCGCGCCCCCGAGGCCGCGCCCCCGCCGACGGTCGCGAGCGTCGAGGACGCCGCCGTCGTGCTCTCCGCCGCGCGCACGCTCGTCGTCGTGCCCGGCTACGGCCTGGCCGTCTCGCAGGCGCAGCACGCCCTGCGCGACCTCGCCACGGCGCTCGCGGCCGGGGGCTGCACGGTGCGCTACGCGGTCCATCCCGTCGCGGGCCGCATGCCGGGCCACATGAACGTGCTGCTCGCGGAGGCGAACGTGCCCTACGACGAGCTCTTCGACCTCGACGCGATCAACGCCGATTTCGCCTCGACCGACGTCGCGCTCGTGGTCGGCGCCAACGACGTCGTGAACCCCGCGGCGCGCACCGACCCCGCGAGCCCGATCTACGGGATGCCCATCCTCGCGGCGGACGCGGCGCGGACGTGCATCGTGCTGAAGCGGTCGCTCGCCCCGGGCTTCGCCGGGATCGACAACGCGCTCTTCACGCGCCCGGGGACGCTGCTCGTCCTCGGCGACGCGAAGAAGACCCTGGGCGCGCTCGCGGCCGCCGTGAAGGCGGGGTGACGGCGCGTGAGGGCGTGCGCGCGCGAGGCGCCGCGCGTCGACGGGCGCGGGAGCCCTACCGCTTCGCCTTCTTCGCTGCGGCCTTCTTCGCTGCGGCCTTCCTGGCGGGCGCCTTCTTCGCGGCGGCCTTCCTGGCGGGCGCCTTCTTCGCTGCGGCCTTCCGGGCACGTGGCGCGGTCGGTGGAGCATGGCAGACGGCCTCGACGTTGTTGCCCTCGGAATCGAGCGCGAACGCCGCGTAGTAGTCCGCGTGGTACTCCGGTCGCAGCCCCGGCGCGCCGTGGTCCTGCCCGCCCGCGGCGAGCGCGGCCCGGTGGAACTGGTCCACCTCGTCGCGGTCGGCCCCGAAGGCGACGTGAATCGGCACCGCCTGCTCGCTGCGGATGAGCCAGAAATCGGGCTTGCCGTTCACGCCGAGCCCCGCCACGCCGGGGAAGTCCCGGAGCACCTGGTAGCCGAGCGGCGCGAGCGCGATCGTGTAGAACTCGACCGCGCGATCGAAGTCGCGGACCTTGAGGCTGATGTGATCGATCATGGGCGCCAGGATACGCCCGTCCCCGCGCCGCGGAGCGCGGGACCGTGACCCCGACCGCGAGAGACGACCATGAAGCCGAAGCTCGAGAAGACCGACGAGGCCTGGCGCGCCGAGCTCACGCCCGAGCAGTACGCGGTGTGCCGGCAGAAGGGGACCGAGCGCGCTTTCAGCGGCGCGTACTGGGACAGCCACGCAGACGGCATCTATCGCTGCGCGTGCTGCGACGAGCCGCTCTTCGACTCGGCGGAGAAGTTCGACTCCGGCTGCGGCTGGCCGAGCTTCACCGCGCCCGCATCGGCCGAGGGGGTCGAGGAGCACGCCGACCGCTCCCATCTCATGGTCCGCACCGAGGTCACCTGTCGACGCTGCGGCGCGCACCTCGGACACGTCTTCGACGACGGCCCGCGCCCGACGGGGCTGCGCTACTGCATCAACTCCGTCTCCATCCGGCTCGACGAGCGCACGTAGCACGCGGGCTGTGAGCCTGACGGAAGGACTCCTCACGAGACGCGCGGCGAGGCGAGCTCGCGGGCGGCTCGCTCACGGGGCCCGACTCGATTCGCCTGGCCTCCTCCTCCGTCGTCGCAGCGCGGCCGCCGGGCGCCCGTCGACCGGCGGCCGCGGCGCGGTCGGCCTCGCCGGGGTGGGGTAGCGATCCCTGCGCCGCAGCGCGCTTGACGGGCGCGGAGGTCGCGCGGACGCTCGCCTCCCCTCGGAGGTCTGCCTGCCCATGATCACGCTCACCCAGATGCCCCGCATCGGCGGCATCCCGAACCTCAGCCCGCCCTGCATGAAGCTCGAGACGTGGCTGCGCATGACGGGCATCGCCTACGAGATCGGACCCTTCGACACGAGCCGCGCCCCCAAGGGCAAGCTCCCCTATTTCGAGGTCGAGGGCGGGCTCGCCTCCGACGCGACGCTCGCGCTCGACTTCCTCCGCGCGCGCCACCGCGTCGACCCGGACGCGCACCTCTCGCCGGGCGACGCCGCCGTCGCGCTCGCGTTCCGGCGCCTGCTCAAGGAGCACTTCTACTGGGTGCTCGTGTACACGCGCTGGCACGCCGACGAGAGCTACGCCGACTACTTCCCGATCATCGGCCAGGTGCTGCCGCCCTCGGCCCCGGCCCCGGCGCGGCGTCACGTCCTCGATGGCCTGCGATCGAGCCTGCTCGACCAGCTGCGTCAGCAGGGGATGGGCCGCCACACCCCGGAGGAGGTCCACCGCCTCGGCATCGCCGACCTCGCCGCCGTCTCCGAGGTGCTCGGCGACAAGCCGTATTTCTGCGGCGCGGATCCCGCGACCGTGGACGCCACGATCTACGCTGCGGTGTCGAACCTCATCGACGTGCCGGTCGACAGCCCGGTCCGGGACTTCGCTCTCGGCCGCGCGAACCTCGTCGCGCACGCGCGGCGCATGGCCGAGCGCTACTTCCCCGAGCTCGGCGACTGACCCACACCGCCGCGCCCGCCGCGACCGCGATCCACCCGTCGCCCGCGGCGCGGCGCGCCCTCCGGGCTCCCCCGGGTCGCCGGTCCGGAGCGCGCGGTGCTGCTGGAGCCGGTCGGAGCAGCCGGCTTCGTGATACGACATGGGGACCATGCGCCTCTTCGCCGAGTACCCGGAGCTCCGCCCCTACTTCGTGGTTACCGCGGTCCTGTGCCTGCAGCTGCTCGGCCTCGCGTTCTACACGGCGGCCGTGCGCGCGAAGCGGAAGGTCTTCGTCAACGCGGAGGACAAGCCCGCCGACGGGACGGTGGCCGACGCGGACCACCCCGACGTGCTCCGCGTGAAGCGGGCGCACCAGAACGCGATCGAGAACGCCGTCCCGTTCTTCGCCGTCGGCCTGATCTACGCGCTGAGCGGCCCGAGCCACCTCGGCGCGCAGGCGTACTTCTACACGTTCCTCGGCGCGCGTCTGCTCCACTCCGTGTTCTACGTGATCGGCAAGCAGCCCTTCCGGACGATGACGTTCGTGATTGGCGCCCTCGCGACCATCGGTATGGCGGCGCACGCGCTCCGCGTCGCGCTCGTCTGACGCCTCATGTCCCTCCCCGAGCGCACCTGCCTCGACTGCCCCTCCTGCGGAGCGATCGTCGAGATGACTCGGTGGACCTCCGTCAACACCGCGCTCGACCCCGACGTCGCGCGCGCCCTGCTCGACGGCTCGCTGACGGCCTATCGCTGCGTGTGCGGCCACGAGGGGAACGTCGACCACGACGTGCTCTTCCACGACCCCGTGCGTCGCCAGATGATCCAGGTCGCGGTCGGCGATCTCGAGGCGACGCGGGGCGCTCTGCTCCACGCCTTCGAGGGCACCGCCGGCTTCGGCGAGCACCTGCACGCGTCGCTCGCGACGCGGGTCGTGCGGTCGCGCGGGGGGCTGGTCGAGAAGGTCCGCCTCGCGGCCGCGGGCCTCGACGACCGCGTCTGGGAGGCTCTCGTCGCGCTGCTCGCCCGCGAGCCCGGCGGCCTGCAGGGCCGCACGATCGCCTTCGAGGGCGTGGACGGCGACGCGCTCTTCGTGACCGCCCGTGACGGGGATCGCGCGACCTTCTCGTTCTCGCGCGGCCCCTACGACGAGCTGGCCGCGAGCCTCGCCGCCGCCGGCGCGCTCGGCCCGACCGAGCCGTGGGCCGTCGTCGATCGCGGCTGGGCCACGGCCCTCTTCGCGAGGCTTGCGAGCGACTGACGGACTCCGCCGCAGGGCGGCCCTCGCGCAACGCGCCTCTCCGGACCCGGCGAGCGGGCCCAGGGGCCGCCGGCTGGGCGATCGCGGCTACCCTCCGTCGACCGCCGCGGGCCGCGCCGCGAGCCATTCGGCGTGGAGCCGGTAGAGGACCGGCGCGGCGACGGTGCGCGGAGCACGGCACCGGCGGGGCGGCGCGAGGGGCACGTCGCGCGCGCGGCTGTCCAGATCCGCGGCTACGTCGGCGCCGTGCCGATCGCGCGCGCGGCGTCGTCTGCGGTGCCCGTACCGACGGCGATGAGCCACCGGCGCAGGCTAGTCAGCGGCCGCAGGTCGCATCGTCGATCGCGCCGGCGAGCTTGCCGGTCGCGGCGTCGAAGTACTGGCCCGAGTTCTGCGCGCTCGCCGCCTTCTTCGCAGGGTCCTCGGGCAGGCACCAGATCTGGATGTCGGACGGGGCGTCGCCCGTCGCCACGTCGAAGTTCAGCGGCCCGGACGAGCCTTCGAAGTCGACGTTCTTGCCGCCGCCGAGCGCCTTGAACGCGGCGTTGACCCCCTCGGCGCCGACCGCGGTCGCCGTGCCGGGCGGCACGAGCCGCTTGAGCGCCTTCGCGAGGTTCGCGCCCGTGGCGGGCGCCGCGCCGTTCGCCACGCTCGCGTACGCGAGCAGGTAGGCGGCGTCGTAGGAGCCGGCGGCGCCGAACACCGCCGGGTCGGTGCCGTCGGCGAACTTCATGTTGTAGGCCTGCTTGAAGCTCGAGAAGAGCTGGTTGTTCGTGCCGGGGACGGTGCCGAGGATGCGCTTGCGGAGGTCCGCTACGGCGCCGACCTTGACCCAGAGGTCGTTGACGAGCCCGCCGTCGGAGAAGAGGAACCGCGGCCTCGTGCCCTGCCACTTGTCGACGAGCGGCGTGAAGACGTCGGTGACGGCCTCGTTCGTGCCGAAGAGCAGGACGACGTGCGGCTTGAAGTCGAGGACCTGCTTCAGCTTGTCGGCGTAGCTCGGCGGGTTCGTCTTCGGGTCGTCGGGGTTGCCGTAGTCGTAGCGCTTGTAGGCAGGCTGGTTGGCCAGGTCGAGGGCGGGCTTGCCATTGATGACGAGGATCTTCTCGAGGGCCTTGCCGAGGCCGCTGCCGTACGAGTCGCCCTTGTTCAGGATGGCCACGCGGACTGGGTCTTCCGCAGCGAGGGCGAGCTCGACGTCGTCGCGCACGGCCTTCTCAATCGTGGGCATGAGCAGCGCGATCGCCTTGGCCTGGTAGATGTCCGACGGCGAGGTCCGCCACACGAGCCCGTCGTCGGCGAGGTCGGTGATGGCGACGCTGGTGGCCGACGGCGAGATCAGCAGCACGCCGCCCGGGATCGTGACGGTCGTGGCGACCTTGATGGTGATCCCGCTGAACGACGCGCCGATGATCGCCGGGACACCGACGTCGTCGACGAGGTGCCTCGCGGCCGCGACGCTGGTGTCGGAGTCGCTGTTGTCGTTGCACCCGACCAGCACGAACGGGCGCTTGGTCGATCCCGGCAGGAGCGGCAGACCGTTCGACGAGTCGAGAAAGTCCCCGATCGCGAGGCGGATCGAGTTCTCCATCGCGCGGCCGGTGTCCTTGTCGGAGCCGGCGGTCGGCAGGATGGATCCGATGACGAACGCGGCGTCGTCGGTGTAGTCGCCCTCGACGGTGGCGCACTCCTTCGATTTCAGCGAGGCGCATGCGCCCTTCGCCTTGTTGCACACGAAGAACGCGCCCCTCGACGCGCACTCCGCGTTGGCGTTGCACTCGCGAGCGGCGGCGCCGGTGCTGCACACGCCCGCGACGCAGCGGCCGCCGCCGAGGCCCGCGCAGTCGGCGTCGACCGCGCACTGGTCGGCCTTCGTGTCGACGACGAGGTTGCAGCCGGATCCGAGCGCCGGGGTGAGGACGACCGCCGCGGCGACGGCGACCGCGACGCGCGCGAGGGCCTTGCGAGCGAGCGTGCCGTTTCCCTGCCCCATGAGCGCGAGAGGATAGGCGAAGCGGCCGGAGCGGGCGACGAAAACGCCGGCGATCCACGCCCTCCCCAGACCCCCGCGGAGCACGCGAGCGCCCGCCGAGGCCACGTCGCGCGTTCGAGGCGCGCACGACGTGGCCGCTTGACGCGGCGCGTTGGCTCCGTCCAAACTCCTGCATGATGAGCCGTACTGCGCAAGCGCTCCGCGACCGCTTCATCGCCCACCCGGGGCGCGGCGGCTGCGGCGTCGGAGCCGTCGCCGACCTGACGGGCAAGGCGTCGCACGAGGTCGTCGAGCTCGGGCTGCGCGGGCTTTCGTGCCTCGAGCACCGCGGCGGCGCGATCGACGACACGGGCGACGGCGCCGGCCTGCTCTTGTCGACCGATCGGCGGTTTTTCGAGCGGTTCCTCGCCAAGGGCAAGCGCCTGCCCGACGATCAGCGGCTCGCGGTCGGCGTCCTCTTCTTCCCGTTCGGCGAGACGTCGAACCTGCCGCACTGGCAGCACGAGATCGACGCGACCCTGCGCAAGGCGGGGCTCGCGCCGCTCGGCTGGCGGCACGTGCCGGTCGACGCGAGCGCGCTCGGCGAGCACGCGCGCGTCACGCGACGCGACGTCTGGCAGGTGCTCGTCGGCGAGGGCATGGTCGCCCACGAGGATCTCGCCAAGACGATGTATCGGGTCAAGGCGGTGCTCGAGCGGCAGATCCGCGATCTGTACGTCGCGTCCTTCTCGCCGAGCACCATCGTCTACAAGGCGCTCGCGACCGGCGTGCAGCTGCGCCGCTTCTACCGCGACCTGACGAACCCGGCGCTCGAGGCCGAGGTCGTCGTCTTCCACCGGCGCTACTCGACCAACACGTTCTCGAACTGGTACCTCGCGCAGGTCTTCAGGACGCTCTGCCACAACGGCGAGATCAACACCATCAAGGCCAACCGCAACGCGGTGCTGAACCTCGAGGCCGAGCTCGGGCTGGGCCCGATCCTGATGCAGCAGGGCTCCGACTCGGCCGACATGGACCGCGTCGTCGAGTGGTTCGTCTCGCACGACATCTCGCTGCCCGAGACCATCTGCCGGATGATGCCGGGCGCGTGGCGCGACCGCGCCGACGTGCCGCCCGAAGCCGCTCGGTTCCAGCAGGGTGTGCAGCGCGCGCTCGGCACGCTCGGCGCGTGGGAGGGCCCCGCGGCCGTCGTCGCGACGGACGGCACCTACCTCGTCGGCGCGCTCGACCGCATGGGCCTGCGACCGCTGCGCTACGTGATCACGCGGTCCGGACGGCTGCTGATCGGATCGGAGATCGGGGCGGTCGCGGTGCCGTTCGACGACATCGCGGAGACGGGGCAGCTCGACCCCGGCGAGACGCTCGCGGTGCACCTGCCCACGCGGCGGGTGCTGCGCCCGAACGAGGTGCTCGCGCGCGTCATCGAGGAGACGCCGATCAACTTCGCCGAGCTGTCGGAGCACCGCCTCGTGTCGCTCGGGCGCGAGCGCGCCGCGGTCGCCCCGGCGACGACGGATCCCGCCCCGGCGAAGCCCGATCAGGCGGCGCTGAACCTGTTCGGGTGGACGAGCGATCGCGTGCGCAACGCGCGCCACGTCGCGTCGACGGGCAAGGAGCCCATCACCTCGATGGGCTACGACCGGCCGCTCGCGCCATTTTCGACGCAGCGCCCGCCGCTCACCAAGTACATGAAGCAGATCGTCGCCGTCGTGACGAACCCGCCGCTCGACCCGATCCGCGAGGGGAGCGCGTTCGACCTGACGACGCACCTCGGCGCCGCGCCGGCCATCCACGAGAACCTGCCCGTCTACGAGCCGCTGCCGCAGTACAAGCTCGCGAGCCCGTTCCTCGCCGAGAGCCAGATGCGCACGATCCGCGACGCGGACTCGGCCGTGCGGCCTCGGGCGGTCGTGCTCGACGCGACGTTCGACGACCCGGAGGGCGAGCTGTCGACGGGGGCGAAGGCGATCTCGCGCCGCATCGCGGAGATCTGCCGCACGGCCGTCGCGCAGGTGAAGAAGGGCGCGATCTCGATCCTGATCCTCTCGGATCGGCGCGCGGTGTCGTCCGCCTCGCTGCCGCTGCCGATGGTGCTGGCCACCTCGGCGCTGCACAACGCGCTCGTCGCCGAGGGGCTGCGGCGGCACGCGGGCATCGTCGTCGAGACGGGCGAGGTGCAGGAGGGGCACGACGGGGCGGTGTTCATCGCCAACGGCGCCGACGCCGTCCACCCGTGGCTCTACTACCAGGTCGGCCTGCCCCACGGCACGGCGGCGAACCTCGTGACCGCGCTCGATCAGACGCTGCTGCGCGTGATGTCGAAGATGGGCATCTGCTCGGTCGACGGCTACCGCGGGTCGCGCCTGTTCGAGGCGGTGGGGCTCGCGCCCGATCTCGTCGAGCACTACCTGCCCGGCATCACCTCGCGCCTCGGCGGGCTCGAGCTCGACGACGTGTACGACGACCTGCGCACGCGCAAGGCGCTCGGCACGCGCACGGTGCGCGATCCGGACGTCTCGATCTACCGCAAGGAGGTCTGGAACGAGCTGCAGACGACGGCGCGCGGCCACGATCCGGCCTCGTTCGGGCGGTTCCTCGCGCTCGTGGCCAAGACGCCGCCGATCTACCTGCGTGACCTGCTGCGCCTGCGACCCGTCGAGGCGCCGCTCGCGCTCGAGGACGTCGCCCCGGTCGAGCAGATCATCGCGAGCTGCTTTCGCGGCGCGGCGATGTCGCACGGCGCCTTGCACCGCGTCGCGCACCGCGCGATCGCCGCGGCGTTCAACGGGTTCGGCGCCGCGTCGAACTGCGGCGAGGGCGGCGAGGATCCGCGGCGCGACCGCGGCGGCCCGTGGGAGGCGTCGCGATCGCGCATCCGGCAGGTGGCCTCGGGGCGCTTCGGCGTCGACGCGCGCTACCTCGTCCACGCCGACGAGCTGTCGATCAAGATCGGCCAGGGTGCGAAGCCCGGCGAGGGCGGCATGCTGCCCGCGGCCAAGGTCACGGCCGAGATCGCGCACATCCGCAGGACGCAGGTCGGCGTGACGCTCATCTCGCCGCCGCCGCACCACGACATCTACTCGATCGAGGACCTCGCGCAGCTCGTCTACAACCTGCGCCAGGCGCACCCGCGGGCGACGATCAGCGTGAAGATCCCCGCTGTCACGGACATCGGCACGATCGCGGTCGGGATCGCCAAGGCCGGGGCGGACGTCATCGAGGTGTCCGGCTTCGAGGGCGGCACGGGCGCGGCGTCCTCGTCGTCGATCGAGCACGCCGGGCTGCCGCTCGAGCGCGGGCTCTCCGAGACGCACCAGGCGCTCGTCGTGAACGGCATCCGGCACCGCGTGAAGGTGCGCGCCGACGGCGGCCTGAAGACGGGCTTCGACGTCGCGGCCGTGCTCGCGCTCGGCGCCGACGAGATCTCCATCGGCACCGCGCTCATGATCGCGGAGGCGTGCATCTTCTGCCACGGCTGCGCGGACGGCTTCTGCCCGGCCGGCATCACGACGCAGAGCGAGCCTGTCGCGCGCCGGCTCATGACGCTCAAGAAGGGCCGCGGCCACGACGATCAGCTGCCCGACGACGAGGACGCTCGCTACGAGGACGCGAAGAGCGCCGTCGCGCGCTACCTCGTCGCGCTCGCGACCGACGTCCGACAGCACCTCGCCCGCGTCGGCGCGCGCCGGCCGGAGGACCTCGTGGGGCGGGTGGACCTGCTCGAGCGCAAGCCGAGCGTCGAGCCGCGCCACGACAAGATCGACCTGTCGGAGGTGCTGACGGCGCCGGACGAGACGTTCGCGTGGCGCGCCGCGCCGAGGAAGCTGCCCGTCGACCCGACGAGCGAGCTGAACGCGCGCCTCTGCGCCGACGCGGCGAGCGGCGCGACGCTCCGCTACGATCTCGTCAACGGCGACCGCGCGTTCGGCGCCACGCTCGCGGGCGCGATCGCGCTCGGCCTCGTGCGGGTGCCCGAGGCCGGGCTCTCGATCGAGGCGCGAGGGTACGCCGGCCAGGCGTTCGGCTTCGCGCTCGTCGACGGCGTCCGCCTGACGCTCGAGGGCTTCGCGAACGACACCGTGGGCGAGGCGATGGGCGGCGGCACGCTCGTCGTGCGCCCGCCGCGCGAGGTGCCGCCCGCGGATCGCGCCGCGCTCTCGGTCGTGGGCAACGCGGCCGCGTACGGCGCGACCGGCGGCAAGCTGTTCGTCGAGGGGCGCGCCGGGCAGCGCGTCGGCGTGCGCAACTCGGGGGCGACGATCGTCGTCGAGGGCGCCGGCAAGTACGCCTTCGAGTACATGACCGGCGGCCTCGGCGTGGTGCTCGGCCCGACGGGGCCGGTGCTCGCGTCGGGCCTCACGGGCGGCACGCTCTACCTGCTGCGGGACGAGACCCTCGCGGGGCGCGTGCACGCGGACGCGCGAATCGTCGCGCTCGACGACGCCGACGTCGAGGCGCTGCGGGGCGTCGTCGAGGAGCACCTGGCCGCGACCGGATCGGAGCGCGCGCGCGCGCTGCTCGCCGATTTCGGACGCGCCCGCGAGCGGTTCGCCAAGGTCGTGGCCGCCGGCTGATCGGGCCCCTGGGGGGCCGGACGTGGCTCAGCCGAGGTCCGGCGTCGACTGCGGCAGCAGCATGGTCTCGTCGGACGACGGGTCCTCGGGGGCCATCGAGGCGCCGGCGCCCTCGGGCGCGCCCTCCGCGTCGCCGAGCAGCACGCCGCTGATCTGCTCGACGAAGACGTCGTACGTACGCTTGTCGTAGAGCACGAAGCGCACCTCGCGCAGGCGCGAGCCGCCGAGCAGCACGTGCCAGTAGAGCGCGGACGCCGTCGCGTACGCCGACGACTCGGGCGCGACCTTGGCGACGCCGGTGCCGAGCGCGGGCACGGCCAGCGTGCGCAGGCCGAGGTCCTCGGCGAGCAGGAACGCGCGCTGCGTGGTGCGCGCGATGCACGAGGCCTCCTTCCACGCGCTCACCGCGTGCAGGACGTGCTTGCACGCGAGCGCTCCGCCCGAGGTGGGGATGCACTCGCCGAGCGCCCGGCCGCCCTCGGACATCGCCTCGTCCTCGATCACCTGGCCGCCGCGCGCGCGGAGCGCCGCGCCGACGCCCGTGCGCATGTTCATGTGATCGTTGGCGCTGTTGACGATGCCGTCGGCGGTCGCGTCGGCGAGGTCGCCGACGGTGCACTCGATGCGCAGCGTCCCGAGCTGGAAGGCGCCGGCGCCGATGCGCACGCCGGCGAGCACCGGGCGGAGCGAGCGCGCGAGCGCGCCGAGCTTCTGCAGCGGTCCGGCGATGCTCGCGAAGCGCTTGTCGGTGTCGCGCTCGAGCATGCGCGCGAGCACGTGCTGGAAATACGCCTCCTCGGCGCTGCGAGCGGCGGGGAAGTCGGGCGGCGCGGATCCGAGGATCTCGCCGAGGTTGAGGAAGGGCGGGCGCCCGTAGAACAGGTCGTAGGCCGTCGCGCCGAGCGAGTAGACGTCGCACTGGCGCGTCGGCAAGGCGCCGCGTAGCGCCTCGGGGGCGACGAAACGGAGCGTGCCGCTCGCGGCGCCATCGGTCGTACCGCTGCGCGCGAGCGCCAGGCCGAAGTCGCCGAGCCGCACGCCGGTCTGCGGCGAGTCGAACAGGTTCGACGGCTTCACGTCGCGGTGGAGCACGCCCGTCTGGTGCGCGCTGTGGAGCGCGAGCGCGACCTCGCGCGCGACGTGGCAGACGAACCAGAGCGGCAGGCCGCGGTGCATCGCCTTGCCGCGACGGCGCGCGAGCTCCGAGAGATCGATGCCGTCGACGTACTCCTGCGCGAGGTACGGGCAGCCCTGGTGCACGCCGAGGTCGACCGCGCGCACGACCCGCGGGTTCGGTATGCGCGCCATGAGCCGCGCCTCGTTGCGCAGCCGCGCGAACGACGCCTCGCCCCCCTCGTCGCGCAGGGTCTTGATGATGACGGGGATGGACAGCTCGCGGTGGCGCGCGAGCCACACGCGGCTCATGCCGCCCTCGCCGATCGGTCCCCAGACCTCGAAGACCCCGAAGTGCTCGCCGGTGAGGTCCATGCCGGGCCTCGGCTAGAACTCCGCGGGATCCGCGTACGTGCCCATCACGGCGCGCAGGACGTCGCAGACCTCCTGAAGCGTCGCGTACGCCGCCGCGGCCGCGATGATCGGCGGCATCAGGTTCGTCCCGGATCGCGCGGCCTCGCGCACCGACTCGAGCGCGGCGATCACGACCTCGCCGTCGCGCGACGCCTTCACGCGGGCCAGGTTGTCGACCTGCGTCCTCTGCACGGCCTCGTCGATGCGCAGCAGCGGGATGTTGTTCTTCTCCTTCGCGACGGCGTACTTGTTCACGCCGACCATCACGCGCTCGCCGGCGTCGAGCTCGCGCTGGAAGCGGTACGCGGACGCGGCGATCTCGCGCTGCGGGTAGCCCTTCTCGATGGCGGAGACCATGCCGCCCATCTCGTCGATGCGGGCGATGTACTCGAGCGCCTCGGCCTCGATGCGGTCGGTCAGCTGCTCGACGAACCAGCTGCCGCCGAGCGGGTCGATGGTGCTCGCCGCGCCGGTCTCCTCGGCGATGATCTGCTGCGTGCGCAGGGCGATGCGCACGCTGTCCTCGGTCGGCAGCGCGTACGTCTCGTCGAGCGAGTTGGTGTGGAGCGACTGCGTGCCGCCGAGCACGCCCGCGAGCGCCTGGATCGCGACGCGCACGACGTTGTTGTACGGCTGCTGCGCGGTCAGCGAGACGCCCGCGGTCTGCGCGTGCGTGCGGAGCTTCCAGCTCTCGGCCTTCTTGGCGCCGTAGCGATCTTTCATGAAGCGCGCCCACATGCGCCGCGCGGCGCGAAACTTGGCGATTTCCTCGAAGAAATCGTTGTGGACGTCGAAGAAGAAGCTGAGCCTCGGCGCGAAGCCGTCGACGTCGAGCCCGCGCTCGAGGCAGCTCTCGACGTAGCCGAGCCCGTCGGCGATCGTGAACGCGAGCTCCTGAGCCGCCGTCGCCCCGGCCTCGCGGATGTGATAGCCGCTGATCGAGACGGTGTTCCAGCGCGGCACCTCGCGCGAGCAGAACTCGATCATGTCCGTCACGATGCGCATCGCGGGGCGCGGCGGGACGAGCCACGCGTGCTGCGCGATGAACTCCTTGAGGCAGTCGTTCTGGACGGTGCCGCCGATCTTCGTGCGCGGGATGCCGCGCTTGTCGGCGAGCGCGATGTAAAAGCAGAGCAGCACGATGGCCGGACCGTTGATGGTCATCGACGTCGTCACCTGGTCGAGCGGGATGCCGTCGAAGAGCACCTCCATGTCGCGGAGGGTGTCGACGGCGACGCCGCACATGCCGACCTCGCCGAGCGATCGCGGCGAGTCGGAGTCGTAGCCCATCAGGGTGGGGAAATCGAAGGCGGTCGAGAGGCCCGTCTGGCCCTGCGCGAGCAGGTACTTGAAGCGCGCGTTCGTCTGCTCGGGCGTGCCGAAGCCCGCGAACATGCGCATCGTCCAGAGGCGGGCGCGGTACATCGTCGGCTGCACGCCGCGCGTGAACGGGTACTCGCCGGGCAGGCCGAGATCGTCCGCGTAGCGCACGGGCTTCTCGGCGGGTGTGACGACGTCGGGCACCTCCATGCCGCTCCACGTCGTGAACCGCGGCAATCGCGGCGGCATCTTGCGGCTCGCGTCCGCGACGGGGCCGTCACGCCACGCCTTCACCGCGGCGCGCAGGGCCAAGAGCCCGCCCGCGTCGAGCCCGAGGGCCTCGCCGCCGCCGTCGTACCGCTGCTCCGCGCCGTCGTGGCCGATCTCGTCGTGTGCCATGGAAGTTGGCGCACTCTACCACCGCCCGCGGCAGGCGGGCCGCCGCGGCGTCGGGGGCGCCGCGCGGAGCTACTTGCAGCCCGTCGGCAGGAAGACGTCCGACGTCAGCGGCGTCGCGCCGCTCTGGAGCGAGTCCTGAATCGCGCCGACGATGCGCAGGCCCCCGGCGTTGCAGACCGCCGCCTGCTCGTCCGCCGTGAGGAGCGCCTTGCCCGTCGAGAACGCGATCGGAACCGGGACGGTCGAGTCGGGCTCGACGTCGATGGGGTCGTGCTGGCTCGTGTCGACGAAGGCGATCGGCAGCGTGGCGACGAGCGTCGCCGTCTGGTCGGCGTTGGTGAGCGAGAACGCCCGCAGGCTGACCTTGCTCGGGCCGCTCGCGCGCGCGCCGAGGTGCAGCGACAGCAGCAGCGCGCCGTCGAGCTTGGCGCCGAAGCCCCCGACCGAGCTCGCCGTGACGATCGCGGACGGGCCGGTGATCCGGGCCTCGACGAACACGGCGGGGTCGGTGTTGACGCAGGCGGTGGCGACGAGCGCGAGGCCCGCCGCTGCGAGGAGGGTGGTGCGCGCGGCCGTCATGGGCCCGAGACTACCACCGCGCCGCGCGCAGCGAGCGATCGGGCGCGGGAGGTCAGCCGAGCGACGGCGCGACGACGCGCGTCGCGACGAGCGCCTTCACCGCGGACGCGAGCTCGGCGACGTCGAACGGCTTCGACAGGAAGCGCACGGTGGGGAGCGCGAGGAGGTGCGGGGGTACGCCGAACTCCCGGTACCCCGAGATGAGCAGGAGCGGCATCGTCGGATCGATGCGGAGCATGGCGCGCGCGACCTCGACGCCGTCCATGTCGGGCATGGTCAGGTCGACGATCGCGATGGACAGGCTCGCGTGCTCGCGTTCGAAGAGCGCGATGCCGTAGGCGCCGTCCTCGGCGAGCACCGATTCGAGGCCGAGTCGCCCGAGCGATCGCGCGACCATCTTGCGCACGAAGGGCTCGTCGTCGACGACGAGCGCGCGGCCGGCGAGCGCCTCGAGCTTGCGCGGCTTCTCCGGCGCCTTCGGGTGGGGCCCCGGCTCGCTCGGCAGGTGCAGCACGACCCGCGTGCCCACGCCGGGATCGCTCTCGATGACGACGAAGCCGCCGTGCTGCCGCACCGTGCCGTGCACGAGCGAGAGGCCGAGCCCGGAGCCCGCGACGCCCTTCGTCGTGAAGAAGGGCTCGAACATGTGCTGCATCACCTCGGGCGGCATGCCGCGCCCGCTGTCGGCGACCTCACACCGGACGAAGCGACCCGCGGCCACGCCGTGCCGCGCCGCGAGCTCGAACGGGCCGAGCCCGACGTTGTCGAGGCGGACCGAGAGCCGCCCGCCCGCGGGCATGGCCTCGAGGGCGTTGAGGCACAGGTTCATCAGCATCTGGCCGAGCTGCGTCGGCTCGCCTTGGAGGACGTCGAGCGCGGGATCGACCGCGAGCTCGATCGCGATCCCCGGGCCGGCTCGGCGCGCGAGGAGGGACGTCACCTCGCGGGCCAGGTCGCCGAGGTGCGCCGGCACGCGGCGCAGCGGCTCGGTGCGCGAGAACGCGACGAGACCCTGCGTCAGGTCGCGGCCCCGCTCGCTCGCGCCGAGGATCGTCTCGAGATCGCGGGCGACCTCGGAGCCGGGATCGGCGTCGGCGAACATCGTCGAGGCGATGCCCATGATGGCCGCGAGCACGTTGTTGATGTCGTGCGCGACCCCGCCCGCGAAGCGACCGATCGCGTCGAGCTTCTGCAGCTGGCGCAGCTGCTCTTCGAGGGCGGAGCGCTCGAGCTCGAGCCGGCGTCGCTCGGTGACGTCGTGCAGCGACAGATAGCCGAAGCGCTGCGCGTCGCGGAGGAAGCTCGCGACCGTCCCTTCGGCGAGCTTGAGGCCGCCGTCGGGGCGCTGGATCTGGAGCTCGATCCGGCGGTGGTCCTCGTGCGGGCCCGCGAGCGCGTCGACGATCGCGCGCGCGACCCCGCCCGCGAAGATCTCGGCGACGCCGCGCCCCACGAGGTCCTCGGCGCTGCGACCGAGCAGCCCGACGGCGGCCGGGTTCAGGTCGACGACCTGACCGTCGACCGACAGGATGAAGAGGCCGTCTCGCGATCCCTCGAAGAGGCTCTGGTAGCGGCCCTCGCTCGTTGCGCGCGCTCGCTCGGCGCTGCGGAGCGCCGAGACGTCGACGAGGGCCGAGAGGACGCGATCGCTCGCGCCGCCCCCGAGCATCCGCAGGCTGTGCACGACCGTCTCCGGCGCCGCGCCCGACTCCATGCGCAGGCGCAGCTCGGCCGCGCCGCCCGCCGGGCTCGTGAGCGCGTCGAAGAAGTGCGCGCGCAACAGCGCGTGGTCGTCCGCCAGCACGAAGGCCGAGAGCGCGTTGCCCACGACCTCGGCGCGTGACCAGCCGAGCAGCCCGACGGCGGCCCGGTTGAGGTCCTCGACCTCCCCGTTCGCGCTGGAGACCACGTAGGGCAGCGGCGCGCCCTCGAAGAGCTCGACGTAGCGCTCGCGCGACGCCTCGAGCGAGGCCTGCGCGTCGCGGAGCTCCTCGTTCTGGATCTCGAGCTCGGCGTGCACGACGTCGATCTCGTGCAGCAGCTTCGGCAGCTCGGAGCCCGAGTCGGCCGCGTGGGCCACGCCGATCCGACCGAGCGACTCCTCGGCGCGACGGCGCAGGTCGGCGAAGCCGCTGGCCGTGCGACGGTCCATCGCCTGGCGCTCGCCGGCCCCGAGCGCGATCTCGTGCGGCGTGCGCACGGCGATCCCGGCGTCCACCGGCGCGAAGTCGTCGCGTGTCATTGGGGACGTATTTCAGAGCAGAATCCGACCGCTGGCAAGCCGCCGCCGGAGAGGGCTCGCCCGCGCGCGAACGCGATGGGCCGAACGATCAAGGAGAGGGCGGCTTGATGCCCTTTTCCACTGAGGCGGCGCAGCCGATCTCCACGCCGGTCGGCCCGTCCTCGGTGCGCACGACCTTGAACTCCACGCGCCGGTTCTTCTCCCACGCCGCGGCTCCGTGCGCCGGGTCGACGGGGCAGTACTCGCCGTAGCCCATCGATCGGAGGCGCGACCGATCGACGCCGCGCTTCGCGACCGCCTCGGCGACGGCGTGCGCCCGGTCCGTCGTCAGGTGGAGGTTCCTCGTCGCGTCGCCGCGCTCGTCGGCGTGGCCGTCGACCTCGATCAGCGTGAGCTCGGGGTGGTGCAGGAGCGTCTGCGCGACCGCGTCGACGATGCCGAACGACGCGGGGAGGATCTCGGCGCTGCCCGTCTTGAAGAGGATCTTCTCGAAGATCAGGATGTCGTTGCCCGAGATGACGACCTTGCCCTTGTCGGGGCAGCCGTCCTCGTCCTCGAAGCCGTTGAAGGTCTCGGGGTCGTTCGGGCACTGATCGACGGCGTCCGGAATGCCGTCCTTGTCATTGTCGGGGTCGGGGCAGCCGTCCGCGTCCTCGAAGCCGTCCTTGTCCTCGGGGTCGCTCGGACAGGCATCCTTGGTGTCGGGGATGCCGTCCTTGTCATTGTCGGGGTCGGGGCAACCGTCGTCGTCCTCGAAGCCGTCGCGGTCCTCGGGCTCGTCCGGGCACTTGTCGCGTGAGTCGAGGAGGCCGTCGCCGTCGCGATCGCCGTCGCTCGCCTCCGGGCAGCCGTCCTCGTCGTGATCGCCGTCGAAATCCTCGGGGTCGTTGGGGCAGCGATCGCGCTTGTCGGGGATACCGTCGTTGTCATTGTCGGGGTCCGGACAGCCGTACTTGCCCGGAGGCGAATCCAGCTTCGTGTCCTGAAAGCCGTCGAAATCCTCCGGGTCATCGGGGCAGTCGTCCTCGTCGTCCTTGATGCCGTCGCCGTCGCGGTCGCCGATCGAGGGCTCGAACATGAAGCCGAGGACCGCCCGCTGCTGGGCGCCCTGGAAGCCGGGGAGATAGGCCGCGCCGCCTCCGACGAAGAGGAACGAGCTCTTCTCGACGAAGATCTTGAAGCCTCCAATCGCCTCGCCGGAGAGCTTTTGCTGCGGGTCGGAGGCGCCGCCGAGCTCGTAGGTCCCGTAGGTCTCGGCCACGAGATCGAGCGCCGACAGGACGCGCAGGCTGGCGGCGCCGCCGGCGGTGCCGAGGTTGGCGTACTCGAAGACGCCGCGCCGGAGCTGGGGATTGCCGTCGGCGCCGACGCCGTAGGTCGGGTTCTGGCCGGTGTGACCTCGGTAGCCGACGTTCAGCGCGAGCCGCAAGACGCCCGTCTCGCCGAAGCGGCGCTCGACGACGGCCTGAGGCCAGTAGAAGAAGCCTGGCTCCGTGCCGAAATTCTGCGGCTGGCCGAAGCCGTAGCCGGCCTGCGCGACGATCGCGACGCCGAGGGGGCCGTCGGGGCGGAGCAGGCGGAGCTTGGCGTGGGCGGCGAGGTGGCCGATCGTCTGGGCGTCGAGGGCGTCGTCGTCGTAGGTCGCGCCGGTCGGGCCGATGCCGGAGACGGAGCTGCCGTTGTTGAGGACGACGGGCGCGGAGACGCCGAGGACGAGCCAGTTGGCGAGGCCGACGTCGAACTGGAAGGTGCCTTGGAATGCGTGCTCGACGAGCGCCTTCGCCCCGTGGCTCGGCGTGAGGAGCATGAGGCGGTGGCCGTAGTCGATGACGAGGCCGAAGCTCAGGTCCTTGTGGCCGAGGATGTCGGCGCCGTTGACCGAGAGGAAGCCCTTCGAGTCGACCGGGGGGCGGAAGAGGTGCACGTCGACGCCGGCGCCGTTGCCCTGGGCGACGCGGTCCTTCACCTGCGGGCGGCCTTGCGCCGATGCCTGCGGAGCGCCGAGCGTCGCCGCGACCAGGGCGGCGAGGGCGACGCGGGTGGGTGACGCGAGGTTCTGGCGTCGGCCGGACGGCATCGGGGGTCTCCTGGTCGGACGGTGAGGAACCGACGCGGCCCCACGTGGGTGACCGGCTCGGTCCACGAGCGCCAGAGCGCCGCTCGATCCGCCCGGCGTAACACCCGCGCGATCTCCGGTCAAATTCGGCTGGAGGCTTGTGGAGCCCGGCGTCGGGCCTAGGTTGTGGAGCACCGTCGACGACCTCGGCAGTGCCCTTCGACGGCGTGGGAGGCGCGATGGACAGGACGATCAGCGGCCGTTTCATCATGGCAGCCACGGTGGCTCTCGCGTGCGGCATGTCGGGGTGCAGCTCGAGCTCGAGCGGCCCACCGACGACCGCGACCGCGACCGGATCCGGCGGCGGAGGCGGCGTGAGCGCGAGCGGCGGCGCGGGCGGGAAGAGCGCAGGCGGAGCCAACGCGGGCGGGTCCGCGCAGGGCGGGTCGGGCGGCTCCGCGCAAGGCGGCGCCGGAGGGTCCGCGCAGGGCGGGTCGGGCGGCTCCGCGCAAGGCGGCGCCGGAGGGGTGGGGCCTCCGCCGGTCGTGCACCCCGTCGCCGGAGTCGTCGTGTCGACGCTGGCGGGGTCGGAAACGGGCGGCAGCCAGGACGGCGCGGGCGCGACCGCGCTCTTCAACAACCCGGTGAACGTGGCCCGCGACGCGAACGGCTCGGTCGTCGTCGCGGAGTACGACGGAAACAGGCTCCGGCGCGTCGACGGCGACGTGGTGACGACCTTGACGCTGAAGGCCAATTTCGCCAAGCCCTTCGGCCTCGCGTTCGGCCCCTCGGGCGAGCTCTTCGTGCAGACCGACGAGAACCTCTCGGGGCAGCACGAGGACACGAACGGGACGGTGTGGCGGGTCGATCCGGTCACGGGGACGCCGACGATGGTCGTCGAGAACGCCGGCTGGCCGCGGGGCCTCGCCGTGCTCGCCGACGGGCGCGTCGTGCTCGCGGACCGGAAGAGCCACACGCTGCGGCTGCTCGATCCGAAGACGGGCGCGAGCACGCTGCTCGCCGGCAGCGCGGGCGCGCCGGGCTTCGCCGACGGGCAGGGCGCTGCGGCGAGGTTCGACGACCCCTACGGGCTCGCGCTGGACCCGGCCGGGACCCTCGTGGTCGCCGACCGGATGAACCACCGCCTCCGGCTCGTGACGCTCGCCGGTGACGTGACCACCTTGGCCGGCGTGGGCGGCGAGGGCATGGTCGACGGGCCCGCCGCGACCGCCTACTTCAAGTGGCCGCAGGACGTCGCCACGGACGCCGCGGGCAACGTGTACGTCACGGACAACGGCAACCACCGCATCCGCAGGCTCGACCCGAACGGCGAGGTGATGACGGTGGCCGGCGACGGCACGGCCGGGTTTCAGGACGGCGCGGGCGACGTGGCGCGCTTCTTCGGTCAAGAGGGGCTCGACGTCAGCCCCGACGGCAAGACCCTCTTCGTGGCCGACGGCAACGGAGGCGATCCCGGGCCGTACCATCGGCTACGGAAGATCGAAGTGCCGTAGCGGCAGCTCCGCGCTAAGGTCCGGCCGTGCTGACAGCCCTGCTTTTCCTCCACAACCTCCTCCGGTGGCTCGTGATCGTCGCGGGCGCGGCCGCCGTGGGGACGGCGCTCTCCGGCCTGCGACGCAAGGGGCCTCCGTCGGCCGGCGAGGCGCGCGCCGGGCTCGTGTTCACGATCGCCCTCGATACGCAGGTGCTGATCGGGCTCGCGATGTACGGGATCGACGGGTCGACGGCGCGCGCGGCGATGGCGGCCGGCGGCGCGGCGATGAAGGACGGCGCGATGCGGTTCTGGCTCGTGGAGCACCCGCTCATGATGGTGGCGGCGCTCGTGCTCGCGCACGTGGGCCGCGTGCTCTTCAAGCGCGCGACCGACGACGATCGCAAGCACCGCCGCGCGCTGACCTTCTTCGGGCTCGCGCTGCTGGCGATCCTGGCCGGCATGCCGTGGCCCTTCCTCGCGCACGGCCGGTCGCTGCTCCCCCATTTCTAGCGCCGACCGGAGAGCACGGCCCCGACGCGCGGGGCTCTGCTACCGTGTCCGGGTGAGGCGCGCGCCGTCGACGCTTGCCGGGGCTGCGGTGGCCGTCGCGATGGTCGGCGCCCTCGGCGTCCTGCCCGACGCGGAGGCCGACGCGGAGGCCCAGGAGCGCGTCACGCTCGGCGGGACGTGGTCGGCGAGCGGGCTCGCGGAGCGGTGGAGCATCGGCGAGTGGGGCGAGGCCTGCGGGCCGAAGCCCGCGCCGCAGGGCGCGCCGGGCGGCTCCGTGCAGATCAGCGAACGCGGCAGCGAGCTCTCCATCGTGGGCGCCGGGCGCGCGTTCAGCACGGCGGAGTGCTGGGAGCAGATGCCGGGGCTCGCGCGCGCGAGCCACTCGGCCTCGGGGGGCGGGCGCTTCTGGCGGACGCGCTGCAGCTCGGCCCCGAACGACCCGCGGCAGGCCACGTTGACGACCACGATCCAGGCGACCGACAGCTCGATCAGCTTGACCGAGACGGGGCAGTATCAGTTCGTCATTCAGGACACGAACTGCACGGCCTCGGTCACGCGCGCGCGGACGTTCAGCCTGATCCGACGCGACGGCGAAGCGCCCCCGGCGACGAGCGCCTCGGCCGCCGCGCCCGCCTCGGCCGCCCCTACCGCGTCGGCCGCGCCGGCTGCGGCCTCGGC
>CAIVJW010000322.1 GCA_903906315.1 uncultured delta proteobacterium
CGCGGCCGGCCCGTCGACGTCGGGCGCGGCGGAGGTGGCGGCAGCGGGTCGGGCGGCGGCGGCGGGTCGGGGGGCGGCAGGTGGACGAACGCGCCCGCGTCGAGCCCCGCCGGCGGCTCCGCGAAGCGGCTGCCCTCGGGCACGAGCAGCGACCCCGACTCCACGGGCGGAGGCGGCGGGTCGGGCGGCGGATACGTGCCCGGCATCCTGCACGCCATCGGCGTGATCGCGAGCGTCGCCGCCGCGATCGACCGCCAGATCGGCCCGCTCCCGGTCCTCCGCGCCCGCGCTGCGCCGAGGAGCGCCAGCGTCGTCGCCCTCACCTCGGCCTCGAGCGTGGCGTTCGCCGCCTCGACCTCACCCGCGAGGCGCTCGGCGAACTCGGCGAACACGTCGACGTCGATCGAGTCGGGCGAGTCGGCGAAGTCGAACACCTCGTTCATCCGCGCGACGCAGTCGAGGTTGACCCTGCGGATGACCTGCTCGGTCCGATCGCGCAGCGCCTCCGTGTAGGCGTGCGGGTAGAAGCGCCGCAGGAGGTGCAGGTGATAGCCCATGCCGAGCGTCGCGTTCATCAGCCCGTCGCACCGGAAGTTGCGATCGAGGAAGGCGTAGGCGAAGAGCCGCAGCGAGCGCTCCGCGGCCGGGTCGGCGATCTCGTAGTCCCAGCCGAAGACGTCGCCGACCAGGCGGCCCTCGCGGGCGAGGCGGCGCATGAGCGGCGTGCCGACGTAGACCTCCGTCCGGCAGAAGTTCATCGGGATCTCGGCGTGCTTGCGCACGAACTCGAGGCTCTCGCGCAGCGCCGCCGTCGTCGAGTCCGGGTCGAAGGCGAGCAGGTTGTAGCAGGCGTAGACGTCGAGCTCGCGCAGCAGGTCGAGGGCGCGCTCGTTCGTGGGCAGGTCGATCCCGCGGCCGAGCGTCTTCAGCCCCTGCGAGCAGCCCGCCTCGATGCCGACGTACACGCGCAGGAGGCCGATCTCCTGCAGCACGCGGAACACCTCGGGGTCCACGTCGTCGGGGCGCGCCTTCACGACGAGCGCGATGTCGCGGACGCCGCGCGCGGCGAGGGCGTCGCGGAGCGCCGTCATGCGGGCGAGGTCGCGCTCCCGGTCGCGCGTGAAGAAGTCGTCGTCGTGGAAGACGAACATGCGCGCGCCGCGCGTCCGGCGCAGCAGCGCGAGCTCGTCGGCGACGTTCTCGACCGATCGCGCGCGGTAGCGGGAGCCGCCCGCGTCGCTCACGTAGGCGTTGATGCAGCAGAAGGCGCAGTGCCCGTAGCAGCCGCGGCTGCCGACGACGAACGCCGTCGGGATGCCCATGTGCACCTGCGGCTCGCCGATGCGCTTGGGGAAGGGGAGCCGGTCGAGGTCCTCGCAGAGCGGGCGGGCCTCGTTCGCCACGAGCGCGCCGCCGGTCGCGCGCCACACGAGGCCGCGGAGGTTCGCCAGGGCCTCCGGGCGCGAACCGCCCGCGATCGCGTCGCAGAGCTCGGTGAGCGCGTGCTCGCCCTCGTGGCGCACGACGGTGTCGATGGCCGGGTAGCGCTCCAGCACCTCGCGCCACGCGAAGGTCGGGAAGTGCCCGCCGGCGACCATGTGCCCGGCGTAGCCGTCCTCGCGGATCGCGACCGCGAGCTCGCCGAACTCGTGGGCGCGGCGCTGGAACGTCATCGACAGGCCGACGACGTCGGGCCGGCAGGCCCGGATCTTGGCGAGGACCGCCGCGCGGTCGTCGTGGTCGGAGAACTCCGCGATCTCGGCCGCGTGCCCGCCGGCCTCCACCGCCGCGGCGAGGTAGCGCGTTGCCAGGTTCTCTTCGACGTCGGCCCCGACGAGCAGCACGCGCACGTGGCACCCCTCTCGAACACCCCAGGTGGGACGGCCTTGACTGGTAGGGTTGTGCGCGCTCGGGTCAACGTCGCGGGCGGTCGAAATCGGCGCGTAGCCGCCCGGAACCTTCCGCAGCGCGATATAGCTCGGGCATGACCTCGACCGACCTCGGGCCCGCCTCGGCGGCGCGCTTCGGCGACCGGAGCCTGTTTCCAGGCCTCGAAGCGCGCGTCTACGCGAACCACGCCGCCATCTCGCCGCCCTCGCGCCCGGTCGTCGAGGCCGTGTCGCGCGTGCTCGCGAGCTACGCCACGCGCGGCGCGTCGGCGTTTCCAACCTGGATGGATCAGCGCGCGCGCCTCAAGGGCAAGCTCGCCCGCCTGATCGGCGCGCGCGCCGAGGACCTCGGCCTCGTGCAGAGCACCACCCGCGGCGTCAACGACGTCGCCCTCTGCTTTCCGTGGCGCGCCGGCGACCGCGTGGTGCTGTTCGAGGGCGAGTTCCCCGCGAACGTCACGCCGTGGCAGCGCGCGGCCGCCCTCTTCGGCCTCGAGGTCGTCTTCCTGCCCGTCGCCGACCTCGCGGCCGGCGAGGGCCCCGCGCTCGCGCGCCTCGAGGCCGAGCTCCTCCGCGGCGCGCGCCTCGTCGCGGTCAGCGCCGTCGAGTTCCAGACCGGCCTGCGCACGCCGATCGCCGCGATGAGCGCGCTCTGCCACGCCCACGGGGCCGAGCTCTTCGTCGACGCCGTGCAGGCCTGCGGCGCGACGCCCGTCGACGTCGTCGCGAGCGGCGTCGACTACCTCGCGTGCGGCGGCCACAAGTGGATGATGGCCGTCGAGGGCACGGGCTTCCTCTACGTGAGCCCCGACCGCGTGCGCGCGCTCCGCCCCAGCGTCGCCGGCTGGCTCAGCCACGAGGACGGGATCGGCTTCCTCTTCGAGGGCCCGGGGCGCCTGCGCTACGACCGCCCGGTGCGCGCGAAGGCCGACCTCGTCGAGGGCGGCAACCTCAACGCGATGGGCTTCGCCGCGATGGAGGCCTCGCTCGACCTGATCCTCGCGCTCGGCGTCGACGCGATCCACGCCCACGCCAACGCGATCCTCGACGCGCTCGAGCCCGCCCTCGTGTCGCGCGGCTTCACGAGCCTCCGATCACCCGACCCCGCGCGCCGATCGGCGATCCTCGGCGTGCTGCCGCCCGAGGGCGTCTCCGTCGTGACGCTCGCGGCCGCGGTCAACGCGCTCGGCGTCGCGTGCTCGACCCCCGACGGCGTCCTGCGCTTCTCGCCGCACTGGCCGAACGCGATCGGCGAGGTGCGCGGGATCGTCGACGCGGTCGATGAGGCGCTCTCGGCGCTGTGACTCCGGCCCCCTGGCCCCCAACCCCCCCGATTCAGGGGTCAGGGCGGCGCCAGGGCGGCCAGCGCCGTTCGGAGCTCGCGCGTCGCGTCGAGCAGGCGCCCCTCGATCACGAACGCCTCGCCGTCCTTGCGGCAGCGGTGCACCTTCAGCCGCACGGGCGCGCCGCCTTCGGCGAGCTCGCCCTCGATGCGCGACCCCGGCGCCGACGGGATCGTCGACCGCACCGTCGTGAGATCGTCGGCGGACGCCGCGACGTCGCCGCTCCCGCCCTTCTTCCAGAGGATGTGCGCCATCGGTCCCTCGGCTACTCGCGCCGCCGCCCGCGCGCCATCGCCGCGCGCGCCTCGGCGTCGGCCTCGCGCTCCTTCACGGCCTGGCGGCGGTCGTGCTGCTTCTTGCCGCGCGCGAGGGCGACCTCGACCTTCACGCGCCCCTCCTTGAAGTAGATGCGCGTCGAGGTGACCGTCATGCCCTCGCGCTCGATGCCGCGCGCGAGCGTCTCGATCTCGCGCTTGTGCAGCAGCAGCTTGCGCGGGTGCTTGGCCAGGTGGCCGAACGCCGCGCCGGTCAGCTCGGGGATGTTCACGCCCTCGAGCCACGCCTCGCCCTGCCGGATCGTGACCCACGAGTCGGACAGGTCCGCCGACCCGTGGTTGCGCAGCGACTTCACCTCGCTGCCCGACAGCACGAGGCCGGCCTCGAACTTCTCGCCGAGCTCGTAGTCGTACGAGGCGCGGCGGTTCTTGGCGATCAGCTTCTCGCCGGGGATTTCCTTGTCCTTCTTCGCCACGCGGCACGACGGGTAGCGTGGCGGGGGCGTGCCGTCAAAGGCGGGCAGGGCCGAGGCGGGCGCGCCCGTGCGCCCGCTGCGCGCCAGCTCGAGGACCCGACGTGGGCGCGGGAGGCGCCGAGGCTTCGCGGCGGGGCCGCGCGAGGGCGCGGGGGCGGGGCGCGCGGCCCGGTTGGTGCGCGCCCGCCCGCGCCTCAGGGATTCGCCGGCGCGCCGTTCGTGGGCTGCGCGGGCTTCGCGTCCGGGCCCTTCTTCGCCGCGCGCTTCTTCCCCGTGGCCTTCGGCGCGCCCCGCAAGAACAACGCCTCGTAGATCCCGGGTGCGCCGTCGTCCTCCGCCGCGCGCGCGGCGCGCTTCAGCACGCTGAACGCCTTCTCCCAGCCGGGCGCGAGCGACTCGCGGGCGGCCATCGCCTCGACCACCTTCTTGCGGAGCGCCGGCAGCGGCTTCGCGGCGACGATCACCGCCTTCGCGGCCGCGCACGCCTTCGTCGCGGCCGCCTGCGAGTCCTTCGAGAGGTCGCGGCGCTTCGCGATCTTCGCCGTGAGCGACACGATCGTCTCGGCCTCGACCACGGCGTCGGTGATCTTCAGGACCGACGGCGCGGGCGCGCCGAAGGGCTTGAACGGGTTCGTGCGCGGCAGGCCGTCGCCCGCCAGCTTCGACGCGAGGGTGTCGACGTCCTCGTCCTGCACCGCGTCCTTCGCGCCGAGCAGCCGCTCCTGCGCGATCTCGTTCTCGACGGCGGCCTTCACTTTCTTGTCAGCCGCCACGTACGCCGCCTGCCGCGCGCGAAAGCTCGCGAGCTTCTTGGCGACGAGCTCCGTGTCGATCTCCGCCGCCGCGCGATGCAAGTCGTCGCCCGCGTCGATGCGCGACCCGGGGGATTTTCCGCTATTGAGGCTCTCCATTCCGTGTCCTCCTGGATTCAGGAGTGGAGATCAGGCGGCGCCCTACGCGCAAGGGAAAACGCGCCTTCGAAACGCCGCTCCTGAAGGTCGGGATCGCCGATTCGAGGGCCGGGGCGTGGGACTCCGGCGGCGCGGGGCGGCGCTTCGACGCGCGAGGCGCCGGCCCCGACGGTCGGGATCGGCGACTCGAAGGCCGAGCCTCCGGGCGCGGCCGGGCTCGGGCGCCGATTCAGCAGGCGAGCCGGCGGCGCGAGGCTCCCGGAGTCGCGTAGCGGGCGCCGGATCCCCCCCGCGGACGCTCGGCTACGCCTCGTCGGGCGCCGACTCGGGCTCGTCCCTCTCGCCCTCGTCCCCGTCGCCCTTGCCGAGGATCGCCGCCGTCACCCGCGCGTCCGCCTCGATGCCCTGGATCAGCCCGCGCAGATCCGGCCCCGCCACGCCGAAGTCGTGCCCGCCCTTCCCGAGCACGGCCTCGAGCCGCGCGATCACCCCCGCCACGTCGTCCTGCGGACCCGGCACGTAGAACGGCCTCCCGCGCCTCGCGAGCGGCGTGTCGACGATCACCTCCGGCCGCGCGCCGAAGATCAGCGCGGGGAACGCGGGGTGCGGCGTGAACCCGAGCGCCGCCGCGTAGTCGATCGCGTGGAACACGACCGACACGGCGAAGAGCGGGTCGCACGGCGCCATCGGCTGGCGCGTGGACATCTGCGCGATGAGGCCCGCGACGTCCGCCTCCGTCATCGGCCCCTTCACGGCGCCGTCCTTCACGCCGAGGCACGTGCGATCGACGAGCGCCATGCCGGGCACGATCACCCCCGCGCGCAGGCGGCGCGTGACGACGACCTGCACGAGCGGCGGCGTGGGCGCGCCCTCGTCGTGGATCGCGGCCGTGACCCACGCCGGCCCGAAGGTCTTCGTCGCGGCCTCGCGCAGGATCGCGGCCATCGTCGTCGGCAGCGCCGCCGACGCCCGCGCCCGCTGCGCGTCGGCGCGCTTCTTCTTGTGCTTCTCGGCGCGTTTCTGGTCGGCGCGGCTGCTTGCCATGGGCGGCAAGGTCGCGCGGAAGGGGTGGGGGAGGCAAGGGCTCGGAAGGGAACCCGGGCGAGCCCGCCTTCCGACCCCCGGCCGCCGCTGCTACCTTTTCGCCATGCCGCAGGCCGGGGCGCACGCGACGAGCGGGGTCACGTGGAGCGAGTTCCTCGAGCTCGACTCCGTGTTCGCGCCCGACGCGTTCGAGGGGCTCGAGATCGCCCTCGCGCGGCTCTGGGAGGTCGCGGCCGAGGCCGAGTAGCGGCCCCGGCGCCTCCCGCGCCCGCTCGTCAGGGCACGGGCGCGTCGCCCTCGTCGCCGTCCTCGCCGTCCCCGTCCTCGCCGCCCCCGAGCGCGGCGAAGTCGACCGTCCCCGCGGCCTCCATCAGGTAGTCGAACCCGTCCCCGCCGACGGCCGTCCCGAGGCGCGCGAGGACCGCGCGGCCGTCGTCGTCGGGGCCCCCGATGTACTGCGGTCGCGGCCGCCGCGCGAGCGGCGTGTCGAGCAGCGCGGCCGGCCGCGGCCCGAGCATCGCGAGCGAGAAGTCGCGGTGCGGAGCGAAGCCGAGCGCGCGCGCGTAGTCGATCGCGTGGAACAGCACCGACTGCGCGAAGAGCACGTCGCACGGCTCCATCGGCTGGTGATCGGACAGCTGGGCGAGGAGCGCTTCGAGCTCGGCCTCGCTCTTCGGCGGCGTGACGAAGGCGTTCTTCACGCCGAGGCACGTCCGGTCGACGAGCGCGATCTCGGCGACCAGCGCGCCGCCCGAAAGCCGCCGCGTGATCACGACGTGCACGAGCGCCGGCACCGCCGAGTCGACCTCGTGGATCGACGACGCGACCCACGCCGGCCCGAACGGCCGCGTCACCGCCTCGCGGACGAGCCCCGCGGTCGTCGTCGGCAGCGCCGTGATCGCCTGCTGGCGGCGCGCCTGCTCGCGCTTCTTCTTGTGCTTCTCGGCCTTCTTCTGGCGGGCTCGGTCGGTTGCCATGGCGCGGGCATCGCTCGCCGACGGGTCGGGCGCAAGCGCAACGTGCCGGCGCCGAGGCCCCACGGCGCGCTGCGCGGGCGGGCGCCTCGCCGCGAGCGCTCCGCGCCGTCCTGTGGCAAGACGCTCGCCCCCGATGCACACGATCCGCCTCCGCGGCGCCCGCACGCACAACCTCAAGGGCATCGACCTCGACCTGCGGGCCGGCGAGCTCGTCGCCATCACCGGCGTCTCCGGCGCCGGCAAGTCGTCGCTCGCGCTCGACACGCTCTACTCCGAGGGCCAGCGCCGCTTCGTCGAGAGCTTCAGCCCGTACGCCCGGCAGTTCCTCGAGCGCCTCGAGCGCCCGCCGATCGACTCGCTCGACCCGGTCGCGGCCGGCGTCGCCGTCGATCGCCGCGCGCCCATCAAGAGCTCGCGATCGACGGTCGCCACCATGGCCGACCTCGAGCCGTACCTCGGCGCGCTCTTCACGCGCGAGGCGGTGCCCGTGTGCCCCGTCGACGGCCGCCTCGCCGCGCGCACCGACCCGGTCGCGGCCGCCGAGCAGGCGACGTCCGCGCACGAGGGCGCGACCGCGCTGGTGACCTACCCGGTGCGCGTCGCCGACACCGAGGAGTTCCTCGACGTGCGCGATCGCCTGCTGAAGGACGGCTACCGTCGCCTGCTCGTGCGCGGCGAGGCCCGCGACCTCGACGACCTCGCCCCGAGCGACGCGACCGCGGGCGGCGGCGCGCTCGAGGTCGTCGTCGACCGCATCAAGGTGAGCGCGCGCGACCGCCGCCGCCTCGGCGCCGCGATCGAGACCGCCTGGGGCCGATCGGACGGTCGCGCGGCGCTGCACCTGTCGACGGGGGAGGGGACGCCGACGCGCCTGCGCCTGGCTCGCGGCCTCTCGTGCCCCGCGTGCGCGCGCACGTTCGACCCGCCGCGCGCCGGCCTCTTCTCGTACCAATCGCCGGTCGGCGCCTGCAAGGACTGCCGCGGCTTCGGCCGCACGCTCGGCATCGACTGGTCGAAGGTCGTCCCCGACGACACGGTGAGCCTCGCCGGGGGCGCGATCCGCCCCTGGAACGGCAAGAGCGCGGCATGGGAGCGCCGCACGCTGAAGAAGTACTGCGACAAGAAGGACATCCCCTGGTCGAAGCCGTGGAAGGACCTCACCGACGCGCAGCGCGATCAGGTCCTCGCCGGCGAGGGCACCTGGACCGGGGGCAAGTACCCGGGCGTGCGGGCGTGGTTCAAGTGGCTCGAGGGTCGCACCTACAAGATGCACGTGCGCGTGCTGCTCGCGCGCTACCGCAGCTACGACCCCTGCGCCGCGTGCGACGGCAAGCGCCTCGCGCCCGCGTCGCTGCTCTACCAGGTCGGCGGCCTGCACCTCGCGGCGTGGCACGGGCTCGAGCTCCGCGACGCGCACGCGCGCCTGGTCGCGCTGAAGACGACGACGGCGCAGGGCGAGCTCGTGCGGCGCGAGCTCGCCGAGCGGCTCGCGTACCTCGAGCGCGTCGGCCTCGGCTACCTGACCCTCGACCGGCAAGCGCGCACCCTCTCGGGCGGCGAGGCGCAGCGCGTGTCGCTCACGAGCGCGCTCGGTACGTCCCTCACCGGCGCGCTCTTCGTCCTCGACGAGCCCACCGTCGGCCTCCACCCGAGCGACATCCCGCCCCTCGTCGCCGCGATGCGCGAGCTCGCGGCGCGCGGCAACGTCGCGCTCGTCATCGAGCACGAGCCGCTCGTCGTGCGCGAGGCCGACCGCGTGGTCGAGCTCGGCCCCGGCGCAGGGCACGCGGGCGGGCGCATCGTGTTCGACGGCGCGCCGGGGGAGCTCGCGCTGCGGGGCGACCTCGCGGGCGGCAGGACGCTGGGGCGGCCCGCAGCCCTCCCCGCGCGCCGCGCGGCCCTCACCCCCGACCCCCCCCTCGCCCCGAAGGGAAAGGGGGCACAGAAGGCGGAGCTGCGCATCGTCGGCGCGTGCGCGAACAACCTCCGCGACGTCTCGGTGAGCCTGCCGCTCGGCGCGGTCGTCGCGATCACCGGCGCGAGCGGATCGGGCAAAAGCACGCTCGTCGACGAGGTGCTGTACCGCGCGCTCGCCCGCGCCCGCGGCTACAAGGACATCGACCCCGCCGGCGCGCACACGCGCCTCGAGGGCGCCGCCGGCATCCTGTCCGTCACGCTCGTCGACCAGGCGCCGCTCGGCCGCACCTCGCGCGGCAACCCCGCGACGTACACCGGCGCGTGGGACCGCATCCGCGCCCTGTTCGCCGCGCAGCCGGACGCCGTCGCCGGCGGGCTCACGCCCGGCCACTTCTCGTTCAACGTCGCGCTCGGCCGCTGCGAGGCTTGCTCGGGCGAGGGCTCCGAGACCATCGAGATGCAGTTCCTCGCGGACGTGTCGCTCACGTGCCCGACCTGCCAGGGCAAGCGCTTCCGCGAGGAGGTGCTCGCCGTGAAGCTCGGGGGGCGATCGGTCGCCGACGTCCTCGCGCTCGCCGTCGAGGAGGCGCTCGTCGTGTTCGCGCGCGAGGCGGCCACCGTGCGCGCGCTCTCGCCGCTCGTGCGGCTCGGCCTCGGCTACCTCACGCTCGGTCAGCCGCTCTCGACGCTGTCCGGAGGCGAGGCGCAGCGCCTCAAGCTCGCGCGCGCGCTCGGCGAGAAGTGCGCCGGGACGCTCTTTCTCCTCGACGAGCCGAGCGCCGGCCTGCACGTCGACGAGGTCGTCCACCTCAACGCCGCGCTCGTCGACCTCGTGCGAGGCGGAGGCAGCGTGCTCGTCGTCGACCACGATCTCGACGTCGTGCGCGCGGCCGACTGGGTCGTCGACCTCGGGCCGGGCGCCGGAGCCGAGGGCGGGCGCGTCGTGGCCGAGGGGACGCCCGAGGAGGTCGCGAGGACGGACACGCGCACCGGGCGGGCGCTCCGGGCGCGGATGGAGAGCGTCGTCGCGAAGGATGGACGCAACTCTCGGGGCGCTCGCGTCGAGGTAGGGATCGTGCCCTCGAATAGGGGGCGACCGGTGGAGGAGGCGGGCGGGCGGGACCTCGCCACCGAGGCGCTTCGGGCGCGGCGGCGGGCAAGCCCCGGTACGGGCAGGCCCGCCGGAGGCTTGCGCGTTGGACGGGCGGGCCCGCCGGAGGCCTATCCGGCGGCCGGCGCGCCCAGGCCGGCGGCGCCTTCCGCCATCGAGGTCGTCCACGCGCGCGAGCACAACCTCGCCGAGGTCTCCGTCTCGATCCCCCACGGCAAGCTCGTCGTCGTCACTGGCCCCTCCGGCTCGGGCAAGTCGACCCTCGCCTTCGACGTCGTCTTCGCCGAGGGCCAGCGCCGCTTCCTCGAGACGCTGACGCCCTACGCGCGCCAGTACCTCCCGACGCTCCCGCGCCCCGACGTCGACCGCGTCACGGGCGTGCCGCCGAGCATCGCCCTCGAGCAGCACACGACGCGCTCCGGGTCGTCGTCGACCGTCGCGACGGTCACCGAGATCGCCCACTACCTGCGCCTGCTGTTCGCCAAGGTCGGCGACGCTCACTGCCCGCGCTGCGACGTCCCGATCGCCGCGCGCGCCCCCGACGCCATCCACCGCGACCTCCTCGCCCGCAAGGGCAAGCACACGCTCCTCGCGCCCGCCGTCGTCGCGCGCAAGGGCACGTACCTCGACGTCTTCACCGCCGCCGCGCGTGCCGGCATCGAGCGCGCCGTCGCCGACGGCAACCCGTGCAGCACCGACGCCCCTCCGAAGCTCGACAAGCGCCGCGAGCACTCGATCGACCTCGTCGTCTTCGAGGGCAAGCTCGCCGACCTCGACCGCGTCACGCTCGACCGCGCGCTCGCGTTCGGCCACGGCTCGGTGAAGCTCGTCGGCCCGAAGGGCGAGCCGACGCTCCTCTCGACGACGCGCACGTGCCCCTCGTGCGGCGACGGCATCCCGGAGCTCGATCCGCGGTGGTTCTCGTTCAACACCAAGCAGGGCCGCTGCGAGGCGTGCGAGGGCACCGGCCTCCTCGGGGGCGGCGAGGGCGTCGACCTCGAGGGCCTCGACGAGCCCTGTCCCACGTGCGAGGGCGCCCGCCTCGCGCCCGTCCCGCGCGCCGTGCGCCTCGCCGGCGAGCGCTACCACGAGGTCTGCGCGCGATCGGTCGGCGACGCCGCGCGCTGGGCGGTCGCGCTCGCGTTCGAGGGCGACCGCGCGATCGTCGCCGACGCGCCGCACCGCGAGCTGCGTCGCCGGCTCGAGTTCGTCACCGAGGTCGGCCTCGGCTACCTCGGCCTCGACCGCCGCGCGGCCACGCTCTCGGGCGGCGAGATGCAGCGCCTGCGCCTCGCCGCGCAGCTCGGCAGCGGCCTCACCGGCGCCCTGTACGTGCTCGACGAGCCCACCATCGGCCTGCACCCCCGCGACACCGATCGCCTCCTCGGCAACCTCCGCAAGCTCGCCGACACCGGCAGCACGGTCCTGCTCGTCGAGCACGACGCCGACACCATCCGCGCGGCCGACTACCTCATCGACCTCGGCCCGTCCGGCGGTCGCAACGGCGGGCGCGTCGTCGCCGCCGGCCCGCCCTCCGTCGTGCTCGCCGACCCCGCTTCGCCGACCGGCCGCGCGCTCGCCGCCGAGCACTCGATCGCCACCGCGCGTGCCTCGCGCCCCGGCACCGGCGAGCACCTCGAGCTCCGCGGCGCCCGCGCGCACAACCTCCGCGTGGACCGATTGCGCATCCCGGTCGGCCGCCTGACCGTGGTCGCGGGCGTCTCCGGATCGGGCAAGAGCACGCTCGTGCGCCAGGTGCTCTACCCGGCGACGCGCCGCGCGCTCGGCCTCGAGGCCGCCGTGCCCGGCGCGCACGACGGGGTCACCGTCCCGAAGTCCATCACCCGCGCGATCGCGGTCGACCAGTCCCCGATCGGCCGCACGCCGCGATCGATCCCGGCCACGTTCCTCGGCCTCTGGGACCACGTCCGGCGCCTCTTCGCGGGCGCGCCCGACGCGAAGGTGCGCGGCTACGCGGCCACGCGCTTCTCGTTCAACTCCGGCGGCGGCGGCCGCTGCCCCGAGTGCGAGGGACAGGGCGCGATCTCCCACGAGATGTCCTTTCTCCCCGACGTGACCACCGTCTGCGAGGCCTGCGGCGGCGGCCGCTTCGAGCCCGCCACGCTCGACGTGCGCTACCTCGGTCTGTCCATCGGCGACGTGCTCGCGCTGACCGCGGTCGAGGCGATCGAGGTCTTCGCCGCGCACCCGAAGATCCGCGCTCCGCTCGTCCTCATGTGCGACCTCGGCGTCGGCTACCTGCGCCTCGGCCAGGGGTCGCACACGCTGTCGGGGGGCGAGGCGCAGCGCCTCAAGCTCGCCGCGGAGCTCACCGCGACCGTCAAGCCGAAGCCGACCCTCTACGTGCTCGACGAGCCGACGACCGGGCTTCACCTCGCCGACGTTGCGCGGCTGCTCGCGGTCCTCGACCGGCTGGTCGAGCGCGGCGACACGCTCGTGGTGATCGAGCACCACCCCGCCGTGATCGCCTCCGCCGACCACCTCGTCGAGCTCGGCCCCGAGGGCGGCGCGGGCGGCGGGCGCCTCGTCGCCGAGGGGTCGCCCCGCGAGGTAGCCCGCCTCGAGACCGCCACCGGCGGCGTGCTCCGGGCGCTCTTCGCCCGCGCCCGGACGTAGCGGCTACGCTCGCGCGCCTCGGGCGTGCGCGGGCGTGCCGGCTCGTGATACGAGATCCTCGATGCCGAGCATCCTCATCGTCGACGACGACCCGCTCATCCGTACGCTCTTCGCCGAGGCGCTCCGCCCACAGGCCGACGTCGAGGCCGTGGCGAGCGGGATGGAGGCGCTCCGCAAGGTGGGCGCGCGCCCCTTCGACCTCATCCTCCTCGACCTGCTCATGCCGGTCGTCGACGGGTTCATGGTGCTCAAGGTCCTCGGCGAGAAGCCCGGGCCCAACAAGGCGACGCCGATCGTCGTGATCACGGGCGACCGGTCCGAGAAGACTCGAACGCGCGCCTCGGCGATGAAGAACGTCCGCTTCGTGCTGCCGAAGCCCATCGAGATCGCGACGCTTCAGAAGCTCGTCGAGACGACCTTCGACCTGGCCAAGGTGAAGATTCGCAACCAGGAGGCCGCCGACCGCGCGGCCACCGAGGCCATGCTGAAGGACCCGAAGCTCGGCGACGCGACCGTGAAGGAGGAGGCGGATACGAAGGGCAAGGCGAAGGCCGGCCTGTTCGGTGGCCTCTTCTCGCGCGGCAAGTCGGAGCCGGAGAAACCCTCCGGCAAGCCCGGGTCGTAGCGCTCACGCAGGCGCTCGCGAAACGGGAAGACCGGACTCGCCGCCCTGCCTCCCCGCCGTCCGCGGACGGCTCCGCGGTCGCCGCGCCGGCCTTCGCGCCTCGCCGCGACCCTCGCGCCCCGTGGACCGGGCGCGAGGTCGCGTTGCCGCGATCACTTCCTGTGCGGGATCTTGACCTTGGGCGCGTTCGGCGCGGGCTTCGTCGGCGCGGGCGTGGTGCCGCCGGGCTTGGGCGTCGTGGTCGCCGGCGCGGGCGTGGTCCCGCCCGGCTTGGGCGTGATGCTGCCGGGCTTGGGCGCCGTGGTCGCCGGCGTCGTGCCGCCGGGCTTGGGCGCCGTGGTCGCCGGCGTGGTGCCGCCCGGCTTGGGCGTCGTCGTCGCAGGCGGAGCCGTCGTGGCGGGCTTCGCCGCCGTCGTGGCCGTGTGAGTCGTGGTCGTCGGGGCGGGGTGATTGACCTGCGCGGGCGCGGGCGCGGGCGTCGTCGGCGGAGGCGTCGTGGTGTCGATGGGCGGCGGATCGGTGGGGGCCGGCGGGGCGCCCGCCTCGGCCGGCTCGCCCGCGACGGCGGCCGGCGCAGGCACGTCCACGGTAGGGATCGGCTTGTCGCTCGAGTCCATGCGCGATCGCACGACGAAGACCGTCGTGACGCCCCCGCCGATGACGAGGAACGCGATCGCGCCGATCGCCGCCATCGAGAGCCCGCCCTTCGTCGCGTTGCGTCCCGGCGGAGGCGCGCCGATCGCGGGAGCGACGCCCGGGGCGGGACCCGCGGGGCCACCGTATGCACCCGGGCCCGCCATGCCGTAGGGCGCGGCGCCTCCCGGCATGCCGCCGTCCTGCGGACTCATCGGCACGTCGGCCATCGTCGCCGCCACCGCGCGGCCGGCGGGCGGAGCGATGGGCCCCCCCAGCAGCGGCGCGGGAGCGGGCGCGACGAACGGCGCGGGAGCGACGAGCGGCGCGAGCGGGGCGGGGCCCGGTCCGAAGCCGGGCGCGCCGTACGCGGGAGGTGATGGTTCGGCCGCACCGAACGGCTGCGCCATGGGCGCGCCCGCCGCTGGCGTAGGCGCGGGGTACGCCCGAGGCGCGCCGCCGTCGGCCTGAAATGGCGAGTCGCCCGGGATCGTGAGCCCTGGCCCGTACGCTCCGGGCGGCGGAGTCGGCCACCCCGGCGGCTGGCCTTGCTGGTTGCTCATTGGGCGGATGCTACCTCGCAGCCCCCGGTAGAATGAAGCGTTCTCGGCGTTGACGCGCTCGGTGCGGCGAGCGGTCGAGCCGGCCCGCGCCCTACGGGGCGAGACGCCGCGGCGGGACGATGATTCCAGGGCGGGGCAGCGAGGGCTGCGACGTCGGCGTCGACGTGGCTCCGCCGGGCGGGCGCGCCGGTCCCGGGTTCGTCCCGCCGCCTGGCTGCGTCTGTCCGCCGCCGGGCTGCGTCTGGCCGCCACTCGGCTGCGAAGGCTGAAAGATGCCCGGAATCCCCGGGAAACCCGGGATGCCGGGCGGCAGCGTGATGGTCGGCAGCGACGACGGCAGCATCGGCGGCATCCGCGTCGTCGTGGTGGTGGTCGTCGGGTGGGTGGACGGCCCTGGCGGAGCCTGGGTCGTGGTTGTCGTGGTCGTCGGGTGCGCCGGAGGCTTCGCCGCGGTCGTCTGCGGCGGCGGCGGCACGTACACCGGAGGTGGCGGTGGGATCGGCGGCGCCGTCGTGACGGGCTCGCTCGGCACGGTCGCGGGCGGCGGCGGCGCTGCGATCGGCGGGTCGTCGTGGTGGTCCTCCGCCTTCGCGTATTGCTGCGCGACGAACACCCCACCGACCACGAGCCCCGCGATCGCGCCAGCGAGCAGCAGGATCGTCGCGAGCGACCCGGCTCCGCCGCGCCGCTTCTGCGCCGGCGGGGCAGGAGCCGGTCCGGCGCGAAGGTCGAGTGGCGTCATGGGCGCCGTCCCCGGGATCATCGGCCCGCCGACGCCGGTCTGCGCGGTCATGGGCCGCTCGGCGAACGGGGGAGCGCCGATCGCCGTGCCGCCCGGGCGCGGCGCCTGCGCATCACCCCGGTCCAGCGTGATCGCCGGCCCCGCCTGACCGCCGCTCGTCGCGCCGTACGCAGGCGGCGAGGCTACCAGCCCGCCGAGCGGCGTAGGCCCGCCTCCGCCGTCGCCGGCTTCGGGGGGCAGCGTCTTCGGCACGGGGCTCGCGCCGAGCGACGGAGTGGCCGCTGCGACCGCCGCGGGCGTTCTCGTCGGGTTAGGCGTGGGCGTCGCCGCCGAGGGCGCGCGCGCCTCCCGCGCGAACGGCTCGAGCGCGGAGCGCAGCTCCCCGATGGAACCGAGGCGGTCCTGCGGCTTGGCGCCCATCGCGCGGTGCACGGTCGCCGCGAGCTCCGCCGGGACCCACGGGGCCAGCTCCGTCAGCCGCGCGACCTGCCCGGACAGGTACTGCGACGCGATCTGGTGCGGATCGTCGCCCCCGACCGGTCGCCGCCCGGCGAGCATCTCGAAGATCATCACGCCCAGCGAGAACACGTCCGCCCGCGCGTCGACCGCGTCCGCCGAGAACGCCTGCTCGGGCGCCATGTACTCCGGCGTCCCCATGATCACGCCGGGCCGCGTCAGCCCCTTTTCGAGCTCGCCCGTGACCTTCAGCTTCGCGATCCCGAAATCGAGGATCTTGATGAGCGGCTCGCCTCGCGGCCCCGTGGTGAGCATCACGTTGTCGGGCTTGAGGTCGCGGTGCACGATGCCCGCGCGGTGGGCCGCGTCGACGCCCTCGAGCATCTGCATCGCGTACTCGAGCGCGTCGCCGTACGAGAGCCGCTGGCCGGCGCGGTACAGCTCCTCGTACAGCGCTTGGAGCGTCCTGCCCTCGATGAACTCCATCACGATGAACGCGAGGCCCGTCGACGTCTGGTCGACGTCCGCGACGCGCACGACGTGGGGGCTCTGGATCTTCGCCGAGACGCGCGCCTCCTGAAGGAAGCGCTGGACGAGCCCCGCCCGCCGGCCGAGCTCGGGATGGAGGAACTTGAGCGCGACGGTGGTGCCGAGCCCCTCGTGTCGCGACTCGAAGACGCTCCCCATGCCGCCTTCGCCGATGAGGCGCAGCAGGCGGTACTTGTTGTTGATGACCTGGCCTACCTGGGGGCGCATCGAAGTCCGGGGCCTGCGTGGCGGTCTGGAGTGCGGCGGGGCGCTGACGGAGGGGCGGGCGGCTGGCTCGCGCCCGGCGGCGGACAGTGTCACAGGCAGATGGACGTACGTCAGTGGAATTCGTGCGAACCGGAGGCGCGATCGTCCGGTCGGGCCGTCGCGCGCCCCTCGCCAGCCAGCGCCTCCCCCGAATTTCTCCTTGCGCCCCGGGCGGTTGGCGGTTCAGTGCGCGCGGTGGCGGGCCCGGGGGGGCCGCTCGGCGCCGTGACGAGCCCCGGCCTGCGTGCGCCCCCATCGCGACGTGCTGCGCGACGCTCGCCGGGGTCGGCGTGTCGCGGTTCAGGGATCCCGCGAGCTCGGAGAAATCCGTCGCCGAGGCGCCTCCCGCCCGCGAAACCACTTGCCGCATGTTCGCCCCGGGTGTGCCATGCCCGGCGCCATGGCAAGCCTCCTTCGATCCGCACTTCGCCTGCTCCCGATCACGCTCGCTCTCGGCGCCACCTCGTGCGCAGCCGAGGATCCGCAGAGCGTCACGACCGGCGACGAGGACGACCTCACCAGTCTGTCCGCCCGGTCGCGCACGCTCCGCTTCGATGGCTACGTCTACGTCTCGCCGAGCGCGTCCGACGCGGAGGTCCTCAGCGCGGTCCGCACGCAGACGCAGACGGCCTTCGGCGCCCTGCGCACGGCCGAGATCGGCGTCAACAGCCGCGAGCTGAAGGACGTCGACCCGACCACCTTCAAGAAGAAGACCGTGACGGTCATCGACACCACCATCGCCGGCGACAAGGGCTCGCCGATGATGAAGGTCTCCTACCGCTACAAGGACCTGGCCGTCGTCCCGGTCGCGATGGCGAAGCGCTCGGCCATCACCCTCGCCGTGATGGGCAAGGACTACCGCTCGCAGGTCGACCGCGTGCTCAAGGAGTGCACCGCGAACGACGCCGAGGCGCAGGATTTCCAGAGCTCGATTTGGTACGTCTTCGACCCGAGCCAGGGCTCGTGCCAGACGGCGATCGCCAAGGAGCAGAAGGCGATCGACGACGCGAGCACGAAGCTCGCCGACCGCAAGACGCAGGTCTCCAAGGTCGAGGCGCAGCGCCTCTACATCCCGGTCACCGTCGCGCTCGGCGCCGACAAGACGAACAAGGGCACCGACTACCCGGAGTACGACCGCCTCTACACGGGCGGCGTGCAGAAGGACCGCCTGGTCGTCTCCCTTGTCAACGGCATCCTCGACCACGGCGAGGGCAGCGACATGGACTCCGGCTACGAGGAGTGGTTCACCACCCTCCGCGAGGTGCTCAAGGGCGGCCTCGCGTGGAAGATCGCCGCGACCGATCCGGCGACCGACGTCCTCAGCTTCACGCTCACGGGCGGCAAGGCGGTCAAGGCCAACGGCTTCGGTGACTTCATCTCCTGGCAGCTCTCCGGCACCGGTTACCCGGCGGGCCTCTCCGCTGCGGATCGCGCCGACCTGAAGAAGCAGGTCTACGCGCGCCTGACGCGCCGGTGGGTGAAGCTCGAGGCGCCCGTCCAGGTCTCCATCGGCGGCGCTGCGGCCAAGCCGTTCACGATCGAGATCGACACGTACTTCGGTGCCGAGAGCGACGCGACCCCTCACAAGCGCGCCATCAAGAACAGCGACGTGTTCATCTACAACGGCCACTCGTACATCGGGTACGGCCCGCTCGACCCGAGCCGCTTCTCCGCGAGCGACTTCCCGCCGAGCTACCAGCTGCTCTTCATCGACGGTTGCGTCTCGTACAACTACTACGAGAAGGACTACTTCCCGCTCAAGAACGGCGGCACGAAGAACCTCGAGCTCATCACGAACGGCCTCGAGGCGCCGAGCTGGCAGAGCGGCTACGCCCTCGGCCGCTTCCTCGCGACGCTCCTGAACGGCAAGCAGGCGAGCTACAAGGACCTGCTCGACGCCGCGTCCGACACGGACTCGCTGCGCGTCGTCGACGGCGAGGTCGACAACGTCTACACGCCGACCAAGACGCCCATCGTCGTCACCAAGTAGCCGGCGCCCCGCGCGCGTTCGACGAGCCCTCGGCGCATCCGCCGGGGGCTCGCTGCTTTCCATGGGCGCGCGTCGGCTTGCACGACGCGGGGCCCTCGCCCGCGAGTGCGCGGCGTGCTGTACGGCCTTCGCGATCCCGTTGCTATGCTGCGGACCCGATGAGCCTCCTCCCGACCCTGATCGACGACGTCATCGACCGCGCCCTCGCCGAGGACCTCGCTGGCGGCGACCTCACCTCCGAGGCCTGCATCGACGCGGACACGACCGCGACCGGCGCCGCCCACGCGCGCGCCGCGATCGTCGCGTGCGGCGGCCTCGTCTTCCGCCGCGTCTTCGAGCGGATCGACCCGACGGTGACCGTCGAGATCGCGGTGCCCGACGGCGCGCTCGTCGAAGCGGGCACGCCGCTCTGGCGGCTCCGCGGCCGCGCGCGCGCGCTGCTCGCGGGCGAGCGCACGGCGCTGAACCTCGTCCAGCGCATGTGCGGCATCGCGACGCTCGCCCGTCGCTACGTCGACGCGATCCCTCGAGGCTTGACCACCCGCGTGACCGACACGCGCAAGACCACGCCTGGCCTCCGCGCGCTCGAGCGCTACGCCGTCCGCACCGGCGGCGCGCACAACCACCGCGACAACCTCGGCAGCGCCGTGCTCATCAAGGACAACCACGTCATCGCGGCCGGAGGCCTCACCGCGGCCATCCGTCGCGCGCGCGCGCTCGCCCCGCACACCTCGCGCGTCGAGGTCGAGGTCGACTCCCTCGTCCAGCTCGACGAGGCGCTCGACGCGGGGGCCGACGTGATCCTCGTCGACAACTTCACCACGCCCGACGTCCGTGAGGCCGTCGCCCGCGTGCGCGCTCGCGGCCCCGCGCGCCCGATCGTCGAGGCGTCCGGCGGCATCACCCTCGCGCGCATCGCCGAGCTCGCCGAGGCCGGCGTCGACGTGATCAGCGTCGGCGCGCTCACGCACTCGGCGCCGGCGGCCGACATCGGCCTCGATTTCGCCCTGTGAGCGGGGCCTCCGAGGAGGGCCTCGACCCGCGATCGATCGCGCGCGAGCTCGACGACCTCGGGGCCCTGGTCGGCTGGCCGCTCTCCATCGCCCTCGAGACGGCGTCCACCAACGACGACGCCCGGCGCGCGGCCACCGCGGGCGCCCCGCACGGCGCCGCGTTCCTCGCCGACTCGCAGACCCGCGGTCGCGGTCGCGGCAGCCACGTCTGGCACTCCCCGCCGGGGGAGAACCTCTACCTCTCGCTGCTGCTGCGCCCCGCGGTCGCCGCTTCGCGCATCGCGCCGCTTGCCCTGTGCGCGGGCCTCGCCGTCGCGCGCACCGTCGACGCGATCCTCGCGCCGGGCGCGCCGCGCCCACGCATCAAGTGGCCGAACGACGTGCTCGTCGAGGGACGCAAGCTCGCGGGCGTGCTCGTCGAGGCCCAGCTCCGCGGCCGCGAGGTCTCGAGCGTCGTCGTCGGCGTCGGCCTCAACGTCGCGACCGTCCGGTTCCCCGCCGATCTCGCCACCCGCGCCACCTCGCTCGCCCTCCTCGGCGCCGCGTCGCTGTCGCGCTCGGTCCTCGCCGCGCGCCTCCTCGCCGAGCTAGGCCGCGTCGCCGCCGCGTTCCAGGCCGACGGCCTCGGTCCCTTCGTCGCCGAGCTGACCGCCCGCGACGCGCTCCGCGGTCGCGCGATCGAGGTCGGTGGCGTGCGCGGCGTGGGCGAGGGAATCGACGCCGACGGCTTCCTGCTCGTCCGGGACCCCGCGGGCGTCGTCCACCCCGTCGGATCGGGCGAGGTCCGGGTCGTCGACCCGTCCGGGATCGGGCCGTGATCGCCGCTCGCGCTCTTGCGCGGCGCACCCTCCGCGGTCAAAGCTTCGCGCCCCCGTGAAGGAAGACTCCCTCGTCGTCCACGAGATCTACGCGAGCGTACAGGGCGAGTCCTCGTTCGCCGGCCTGCGCTGCGCCTTCGTGCGCCTGACGGGCTGCAACCTGCGCTGCGCCTGGTGCGACACCGAGCAGGCGTTCCACGGCGGCCAGCGCCTCGCGCGACGCGACGTGCTCGCGCGCGCGATCGCCCTCGATACGCCCCTCGTCGAGCTCACCGGCGGCGAGCCGCTGCTCCAGCCCGCGGCCATCCCGCTCCTGCGCGAGCTCTGCGACGCCGGCCGCACCGTGCTCCTCGAGACGAGCGGCGAGGCGGACGTCTCGCGCGTCGACCCGCGCGTGCACAAGATCATGGACCTCAAGGCGCCGGGCTCGCGCGAGCACCACCGCAACCGATGGTCGAACCTCGCGCACCTCGGGCCCGGCGACGAGATCAAGTTCGTCCTCGCCGACCGCGCCGACTACGAGTGGATGCGCGCGACGATCCACCATCGCGGCCTCGATCGCCTCGGCCCCGGCCTCCTCGCGTCGACGGTGTGGGGCGCGCTCGACCCGAAGGACCTCGTCGCGTGGGTGATCGAGGACCGCCTCGGCGTCCGCGTGCAGGTTCAGCTGCACAAGATCATCTGGGGCAGCAAGGCCCAGGGCGTGTGACCCAGCGCGGCCGCCGGCGCACCCCGCGCCCACCGCCGCCCGGATCTCAGCGCTCGCCGCGCATGAACTGCTCGTACGCGTCGACGTCCTCGTACGACCCGAGCACGAGGGGGACGCGCTGGTGCAGCGCCGTCGGCTGGATGTCGAGGATACGCTCGCGCCCTGTCGACGCCTTGCCGCCCGCGGCCTCGAGGATGAACGCGAACGGGTTCGCCTCGTAGAGCAGGCGGAGCTTGCCGGTCGGGCTCTTCTTGTCGGCGGGGTACGCGAACACGCCGCCCTTGAGCAGCGTGCGGTGCGCGTCCGCGACGAGCGTGCCGATGTACCGCTGCCCGTACGGCCGGCCCGACTCCTTGTCCTCGCCCTTGATCCACTGGTTCCACCGCGTGACGTCGTCGGTCCACCGCGAGGCGTTGCCCTCGTTGATCGAGTACGTGTTGCCCTTCTGCGGCGTGCGAATGTTCTCGTGCGACAGCAGGAACTCGCCGACGGTCGGATCGTAGGTGAACCCGTGCACGCCGCTCTTGCCGGTCGTGATCACGAGCATCGTCGACGAGCCGTAGAGCACGTACCCCGCGGCGACGAGGTCCCGCCCCTTCTGGAAGAAATCGCCCTCGGTCGCCGCCTGATCGCCCGCCTTGCGCAGCACGCCGAAGATCGTGCCGATCGACGCGTTGCAGTCGATGTTCGACGAGCCGTCGAGCGGATCGAACACGACCAGGTACTTGCCCTTGTCGTGCTTGGGGAACGCGACGATCTGCTCCATCTCCTCGGTCGCGACGGCCGCGCAGTGGTGGCGCGATCCGAACACCGTCAGGAGGATCTCGTTGGCCTCCTCGTCGAGCTTCGCGACCTGCTCGCCCTGGATGTTGGTCTGACCCGTGAGCCCCAGTAGGTTGGCGAGGCCCGCGCGGCGCACGTGCGCCGTGATGAGCTTCGCCCCGAGGCTCAACGTGTTGAGCACCGACGTGAACGTGCCCGTCGCGGCCGGTGATCCCATCATGCCGTCGAGGATGTACGTCTCGAGCGTGATCCCGACGCGCGATCGCGGGGTCGGCGGGGTCCAGCTCAGCGTGGCGGGCTTCTCGGGCGTGCTGGCCATCTTGGCTCCTCTTGCAACCGTGGTTCGATCGCGCCTCGCCGCTCGCGGGGCGGCGTCGGGGCAGGGGACCCGACGACCTCGGCGTCGCGGATCGAGAGCTGTGAAGCGCGCGCATCATAGCCGGAAAGATCGCGTTGCGGCGACCGCCCTCAGGACCTAGGCTCCGCCCGCTCGCACCGCGGAGGCGGCCCCTTTGCGCAGGGTTTGCGTGGTCGGATCGATCTCGCGATCGATCCGACCGAGGCCGAGGACGCGCGAGCCACAACCCCCAGTGGAGTGCGCCATGGCGACGACCGACCGCGTGAAGAAGATCCTTTCCTGGTACGCGTCCGAGAACCCCGGCACGCTGACCAACCTGTATCGGCTGCTCACCACCGGCACGCTCGCCGGCACGGGCAAGCTGGTCATCCTGCCGGTGGACCAGGGCTTCGAGCACGGCCCGGTGCGCTCCTTTGCGCCGAACCCCGCGGCCTACGACCCGTCGTACCACTTCCAGCTCGCCATCGACTCGGGCTGCAACGCCTACGCGGCGCCCCTCGGCTCGCTCGAGGCCGGCGCGGCCGAGTTCGCCGGTCAGATCCCGCTGATCCTCAAGGTGAACAACAGCGACACGCTCGCGAAGATCGACCAGCCCTGCTCCGCGCTCACGAGCTCGGTCGAGGACGCCCTCCGGCTCGGCTGCGTCGGCATCGGCTACACGATTTACCCCGGGTCCGGCCAGCGCAACCAGATGTACCAGGATCTGCGCGAGCTCACGATCGAGGCCAAGCGCAAGGGCCTCGTCGTCGTCGTGTGGAGCTACCCGCGCGGCGCCGGCATCTCGAAGGCGGGCGAGACGGCCGTCGACATCTGCACGTACGCCGCGACGATCGCCGCCCAGCTCGGCGCGCACGTGATCAAGGTCAAGCCCCCGAGCGCGCACATCGAGCAGGAGGAGCACAAGAAGGTGTTCGAGAAGCACGCGATCCCGACGGCGACGATGGCCGATCGGGTCAAGCTCGTCGTGCAGGCGACCTTCGCCGGCAAGCGCATCGTGATCTTCTCGGGCGGCGAGGCGAAGGGCAACGACGCCGTCCTCGCCGAGGTCAAGGAGCTCGCAGCCGGCGGCTCGTTCGGCTCGATCATGGGCCGCAACGCCTTCCAGCGTAGCCACGGCGACGCCGTGAAGCTGCTCCACGACGTGATGGCGATCTACAAGGCCGCTCCCTGACGTCGGGCCGCCTCCGCGTCGACGCCCCCCGGCCGCGCCAGCGACGGGGGGCGTCCGCATTTCGGACGTCCGTCGCCGCCTCGTCGAGCGCCTCTTGGCATTCGACGTTCCCGACGTCTCGTGGTTAGATGCGCGCGTTTTCCGCGATCCTGCAAGAGGAACCACGATGTCGATCAAGCTCTCGCTCTCCTCCGCCGATCCGCTCAACGTCGCCGCCGACGTCGCCGTCATCGGCATCCCCGAGGGCACCGTCGCCAAGTCCGAGGCGCTCGCCGCGATCACCCAGGCGCTCGGCGCCTCGGTGAAGAAGCAGCTCGAGCGCGAGGAGTTCACCGGCAAGAAGGACCAGACCGCCGAGGTCGTCACGAACGGCGCCCTCCGCGTGACGCGCGTCCTGCTCGTCGGGCTCGGGTCGGCCGCGCTCCGCGACGTCGACGTCCGCCTCCTCGCCGCGCGCGCCGGCCGCTACGCGCTCGCGCAGAAGGCCTCCTCCCTCGTGCTCGCCCTCCCCGCCGACGTCGCGGGCGCCGAGCGCGCCGCCGCGGAGGGCCTCGTCCTCGGCTCGTACCGCTACACGCGCCACCTGACCGGCGACCGCCTGCCCAAGGTGTCCCTCGGCCAAGCCACCCTCGTGACCGCGACCAAGCTCGCCGGCAAGGCAGCGAAGGCCGCGAACGAAGCCGTCGCCCTCGGATCCGCCGTCGGCGAGGCCATCTGCATCGCCCGCGACCTGGTCAACGACCCGCCGAACGAGCTCTACCCCGAGACGCTGGCCCGGTTCGCCGCCGACATGTGCAAGGCGAACGGCCTCGAGTGCAAGGTCTTCGACAAGGCCGCGATCGTGAAGAAGGGCATGAAGCTCCTCGTGGCCGTGGGGCAGGGGAGCGTCCGCGATCCGCGCTTCATCCACATGACGTACAAGCCGGCCGGCCGCGGCGCGAAGAAGCGCGTCGTCTTCGTCGGCAAGGGCCTCACGTTCGACACCGGCGGCATCTGCATCAAGCCCGCCGCGGGCATGGAGGAGATGAAGGGCGACATGGGAGGCGCCGCGAACGTGATCGCCCTCATGCGCGCCGTCGCCGCGGTCAAGCCCGACGTCGAGGTGCACGGCCTGGTCGCCGCCGCCGAGAACATGCCCGACGGCAACGCCTACCGCCCCGGCGACGTGTTCGGGTCGCTCGACGGCAAGACGGTCGAGATCATCAACACCGACGCCGAGGGCCGCCTCGTCCTCGCCGACGCGCTCGCGTACGGCCGCGCCCTCAAGCCCGACGTCATGCTCGACAACGCCACGCTCACCGGCGCCTGCGTCGTCGCGCTCGGCCCGACGGTCTCCGGCTTCTTCGCCAACCGCGACGACCTCGCCGACCGCTTCCGCAACGCCGCCAAGGCCTCCGGCGAGGCCATGTGGCAGCTGCCGCTCGTCGAGGACCTGCGGGACGGCCTCAAAAGCGACTGGGCCGACATGAAGCACATGGCCGATCGGTGGGGTGGGGCCATCACGGCGGCCCTCTTCCTGCGCGAGTTCGTCGGCGACGTACCCTGGGTCCACGTCGACATCGCCGGCCCTTCGATGGCCAGCAAAGCGTACGACGTCTACGCGAAGGGCGGCACGGGCCACGGCGTCCGCACCTACCTCGCGCTCCTCGACGACCTGGCCCGCTCGTAGCCGCCGCGACGAGACCCGTGGATCTCCGCAAGAAGCTCGGCAAGGCGCTCGCGCGCGCGGTCTCGGACTTCAAGATGATCGCCGAGGGCGATCGCATCCTTTGCGCCGTCTCCGGGGGCAAGGACAGCTACGCGATGCACGCGCTCCTCGTCGAGCTCGCGCGGCGCGCTCCCGTCGACTTCACCGTCCTCGCCCTGAACATCGACCAGGGCCAGCCGAACTACCCGGCGCACCGGCTCCGCGACTACATGCGCGACGCCGGGCACGAGTTTCTGATGGTGAGCGAGGACACCTACTCGATCGTCACCGACAAGATCCCCGCAGGGAAGACGTACTGCTCGCTCTGCTCGCGCCTTCGCCGCGGCATCCTCTACCGCCTCGCGGGCGAGCTCGGCTGCACGAAGATCGCGCTCGGTCACCACCGCGACGACGCCATCACCACGCTGATGCTGAACCTCGTCTTCGCGGGACAGCTCAAGGCCATGCCGCCGAAGCTGGTCTCCGACGACGGCAAGCACGTCGTCATCCGCCCGCTCATCTACTGCGCGGAGGACGACCTCGCGGCGTTCGCGGCGGAGCAGGCCTTCCCCATCCTGCCCTGCGATCTCTGCGGCTCGCAGGAGAACCTCCAGCGCAAGGCCGTCAGTCGCCTGCTCGCCGATCTCGAGCAGCGGGCGCCGGGGGCGCGCCGCAGCATGCTCGCCGCGCTCCGCAACGTGCGGCCCTCGCACTTGCTCGACCAAGGCCTCTGGTCGCGCCTGGGCCTCGAGGTCGCGCGCGAGGACCCGTCGTCCGCCGGCCCATTCGCCTTCGACGACGACGCCGTCGACGACGAGCCCCGCCCCATCCCGCCCGAGCGCCTCGTGCGCACGCCCTGATGGCCACCGTCGAAGCCCCGCCGCGGCCGGACGACGTCGCGCTCGAGGCCGACGCGGGCGCCGCAGCGGATCAGCTCCTCGACGCCGCGCCAGACAGCGAAGGCACGAGGGTGCTCGCCGATCCCGCACGGGAGCAGCCGCCCGCTCTGGCCCCCGCGCCCGTCGCTTTCCTCGACGGCCAGGCCCCCCAGGCGCTGATCGCCGCCTTCGTCGCGTGGTCGATCACCGTGGCTCCAGCCGCCTTTGGCCGGGGCGTTCCGGCGGCGGCCCGCGCGGTGGCCTTCCTGGCGCTGGCGGCCGGTGCCGCGGGCCCCTTCGTCGCCGCAGGCCTGCCACGCCCGGTGCGGGTCGGCCGCGCCCTTGGCCCAAGGCGTCTCGGCCGCCTGATCGGCATCTCGCTCTTCCTCGCGCTCGCCACGGTGACCTGGCTCCTGTCGTCGGCGAGCCTGCAGCCCGCCCGCCTCGACCCGGCCCGCGCGGCGATCGGGGCGATCGCCTGGGGCGTATTCGCTCTCTCCTGGAGTGACCGGTGGTCGCTCGGCCTCACTCCGCCCCCCGACCCCGGCGCGCCCGCCCTTCCGACCCGCGCCACGCTCCCGACCGCCGCGGTGCCGATCGCGGGAGCGGCCGTGCTCGTCGCCGTCGTCTACACGGCCCTCGCCTGGCGTGTGCGCGACCCCGACCGCGCCGCCCTCGCGCACGTCGTCGCGACGGGTTGCGCCGTGTGGCTGCTCGGCGCCGCCGCCACCGTGTCCATTTCGCGCGGGAAGCCCACCCCCCGGGGCCCTCGCCGAGTCTCCGCCCTGGCCCTGCGGAGCGTCCTGCTGCTCGTCGCCGTCGCTCTCGGCGGCGCCATCCTCCTCGCCGTCCGCTGACCCTGGCGCGCGCCTCGCCGAGGTGCGCTATGCTCGCAGCCGGTGTCTCGCGCCATCGACGCACTCGCCATCGTGCTCCTGACCGCGGCGGCTCTCGCGTTCGGGTTCGGCCTTCACGCGCTCGGCGACCGCCAGGACTTCCGCGCGCTCTACCTGCTCGCCGTCGGCGCGCTCGCGCTGCGCTCCTCGACCGAGCTGCTGCGCCCCCGTGGAGGTGCTGCGTGATTCCGCGTCGGTCCCGCGCCGGCCTGTTCGCGCTCCTGCTCGCCGTCTCGTGCAGCTCGGGCGCCCCCCCACCGACGCCCGCCCCCGCGACCGAGCTCGGCGCCGGAGTCGTCGCGCGAGCCGGCGGCCTCCCGATTCGCTCACCGACGGTGGCCGGCATCGTCGAGGCCCAGCGCGTCGAGCCCGACCGCGCTCGCGACCTCGCCATCCGCGACGCCCTGTTCGCCGCCGCCGCCCTCGAGGCGAACCTTCAGCGCGAGCCCGAGGTCGCGTTCTCGGCATCCACGGTCCTGGCCCGCTCCCTTCTGCACGAGATTCAGCACGAGTCCGAGTCCCGCGGCGACGTCACCGACGACGAGCTCGCCAAGGCCACCGCGAGGCATTGGCTCGACCTCGACCGCCCCGCGAGCTTCCGCGTCGTGCACGCGGTCGTACGCTTCGACGAAAAGGCCGATCCCGCCCGCAAGAAGCAAGCTGGCGACCTTGCCGAGGCGCTTCGCAAGGCCATCCTCGCCGCGCGCCCCGACCCATCCGTACCGCCCGTCATGACCGACGCAGGCATCGCCGACCCCCTCGTCGCGTCCTTTCGCGCCGCCGTCACCTCGTTCCCGTCCGAAGGCCTCGACATCGTCATCGAAGAGCTCCCCCCGATCGCCGCCGACTCGCGCGTCGTCACCCGCGACGGAGGCAACATGGACGAGGCGTTTTCCCGCGCAGCGGGTGGCTTGGGTGGGCGCGGCGAGGTCAGCGCTCCCGTCGTCTCCCCGTACGGCTCGCACGTCATCGAGCTCCTCGAGAGGGTCCCCGCCATGGTGGTACCCGCCGACGAGCGCCGTCGAATCGTGCGCGAAGAGGTCATCATCGCGCGCCAGCGCACCAGCGAGAAGGAGCTCCTCGAGAAGCTCCGCAGCTCGGTCCAGCTCGACCCCGCGGTCGACTCCCTGCTCGCCACCGTTCCGGTCGACTGATGCCGACGGGCGCGATCACCGGCGCGCGTCGGGGCGCCTGGCGATGACGCCTCTCACCGACCTTGCCGACGCGCCAGAACGTGACCAGGGGCGCTCCACGTTCACCGAGATCCTCGAGCACCTGCTCGACGCTACCCCGGGCGCCGTGGCCGCCGTCCTCGTCGACCACGACGGCGAGACCGTGGACTACGCCGGCGCGCTGGAGCCCTTCGATCTGAAGGTCGCCGCTGCCCACTGGCAGATCGTCCTCGCCGAGCTCCGCGCGATCGAGCCCCTCGGTGCGATGCGTGCGCTCGTCGTCGCCGCTCGTGCCCGCAGCTACGTCCTGCGCGCGCTGCACGAGGGCTACGCCGTCATGCTGGTCATGCATCGGCTCTCCGGGTTTGCGTACTCCGAGCGCGCGTTGCACGACGCAGCCGCTCGCTTCTCCAAGGAGGCGGGCTGGCCGCCTCCTCACGACGCGACCCGATGGTTCCAAGCTGAAGTCGAGCCCCTCGAGAGCGATCGGATGAGGCCGGCGCGCGTGCGCGTCAGCGGGGCGTGGCATCGCGTCGAGGTGATCGGCGCGATGGTTGGCCTCCCCCTTCGAGAGCGCGGCTACCGCGTGCGTCTACAGAACGGTGTCGAGACGATATTGGTCCGCGAGCGCCTCGGCCGCTGGTTTGCCGACGAGCACATCGAGCACGGCAAGTGACTCACGCCCGTCCCCGGCGTCCCCCGGGTGATTTCTCCTTGACCGGGCACGCGCTGCGGGTAAAGTGCCGCCTCCCTAGGCGACGAAGCGACCCAGCGAGGCCGCGACGAAGCGAGCGGGGCACGAATAGTGCGCCCGGTCAGGGGCTACCTGCCTAGTAGGCAAAGGGCCTCTCGAAACGACCCTTTAGTGGCGCGTTGTCGAGGCAACACAGAAAATGTGTTGACAGGCTGTCGGGTGCCGAGTAAGTTTGGCGCCCCTCGGGACAGTGAAGCTTGGCGCGAAGGCGCGGTTTCGGTTCCGTTGGAATGATTCCGGACGACAAGTGCCTGCGATAGCGGGCGGTCCGGCTCGGTCCTTGAAAACTGGATTGTATGCCTACGAGATGATGTGGGCCCAAGAGGCGGCTGGCGCAAGTCACGCCGACCTCGACACATCATGCTTGAAGAAGCATGAGAACGCTGTCTCATCTAGCCGGTGGGACAGATAACAGGATTTAACTGGAGAGTTTGATCCTGGCTCAGAACGAACGTTAGCGGCGCGCCTAACACATGCAAGTCGAGCGAGAAAGGGTTTCGGCCCCGGTAAAGCGGCGCACG
>CAIVJW010000323.1 GCA_903906315.1 uncultured delta proteobacterium
CCTGGCGCGCGAGCACGAACGGAACCACCTCTCCGCCTATGCCGGAGCTGCGCCACCGGACCCGATCCCGAGGCCGCGCCTTCGCCTCGTGAAGTCGTGATCTGCGGCGGAATCATCGACCGTCATAAAGGAGCTGCACCCGTCGTGGAAGACGACCGCGCCGGCGTTGGCGGTCGTGCCGAAGAGGATCTGGTAGTCGGTAAGCTCGGCGTCCTGCGCAGGAGGGGCCTCGGGCCATCCCTCGAACCGTCCCCAGCCTTCACCGGCGGCGAGCTTGTTCGCAGCCGCTGCGCACAGGCCCTTGAGGGCGGTGCCGGGAATGTACGGTGTGCCCCAGGTTCTCTCGAGCGTCAGCCCGACCTCGAGGACGCCCTTAGCTCCGAGCCCCACGATCATCCGAGATGCTGTCTTTCCCTCGGACAGAAGACAGCCCTCGGCCTCGAACAGGGCGCGGCGGGCCTTGAATGCGACGTCGTACCCCTCGGGCACGGGAACCCCGACGACCTTCCCGAGGTGAGGCCCCGACACCTGCGACGACGGCTCGTCGGCCGCGAGCATCTTGTCGACCCAGAGGCCGACGTGGGTACGCAGGTTTCGTGGCTCTGCCGAGCTGAACGCCTTGGCGATGGACTGACGCAACATGCTCAGTCCTCGCGCTTCAGCTCGGCCTGGGCGAACCGACGAAACCAAGCGGCGAGGCCGATGACCTCGTGGGTCAGCGTCATGTAGGCGGCGAGCTCGGCCTCGTGTGCCTTCCTCTGCAGAGCTTCGCCCGTATTGACGGAAAGGCCCGCAGCAAGGTCGTCGACGAAGCGCTTGCCCTCGCCGGACCGGGTCCGCAGAAACGCGATCGCCTGGACCAATCCCGCCTGCTGGAAGAGGGACGGGGCCTTCATGCAGAGCGTCGCGTATTTCTTCTCGGCGTCGCCGCCCTTCTGCTCGACGACCTTGCCATAGGCGTGCTTGGCCCACCGCTGCTGGCGCGTCATCGAGCGCCTCCCGTGAGGACGAGCCGGCAGCGGCCGCGCCCCGTCGTTGCGTCGCCACCAAGCTGAAGCGATCTGTCGAGAAGCGGGCGAATCCGCTCCACCGCGGTCGCAGCGTCCGGGACCTTGCCGTTGGCCTGCCCGGCGACCAAAGCGACCAAGACGCTCTCGCTCGGGAGGCTCTCCTCGGTCCAGAGCGCGCCGTCCTTGACCGTCTTGCGATCCTTGTCGATCGCGATCCGGGTGACGACGTCGGTGCCGTGCTCGCTGAAGAAGGCCATCGCGTCGTCGTTGAGCACGCAGAGCTTCTTGCGAAGGAGGGCCTGCCAGGCCTCTGCATCCGGGCTCGTCTTCGGAAACAGCCGCTCGCCGAGCCAGCCGGCGAGCTTGCCGACCTCCTCGGACCGAGTCGCCGCGAAGTCGAGGTCCTCGAACACCACTCGGTCACTGTTGACGATGGCTGCGTCCTTCGCGACGGAGGCCTTGTCGACCACGGGGACTGCGGGCATTGCGGGGGCCGGAAGACCACACTCGCGCGCATCCCGAGCGAGTCGCTGGAGGAGCCACGGGCTCGTCACCCACGCGAAGGTTCCCACGACCGAGCGAACGGGCAGGAGCACGAGGTTCGCGTCACCAACGAGAAGCGCGCCGGCGTGTTCGTGAGCCTTGTCACGGTCGGGACCGAAGACTCCAGGAACATCGAACCCGGGGAGCCTGCCGGCAGCGTCTCGGAGAACACCTTTGATGGAGGACCCGGGCAAATACGGGAAGCCCGTGGCCTTGTCGCGAGCGATGGGCAGATCGACGGCTCCGACCGCGTGTCCGGTGCCGGCGTGCAGGGGTGAGAGAGCGTGAACGAAGAGGAGGGACGGCATGCGTTGCTCCGTGGGCACGGCGTGGTCGGTTCAGCTCGAGAGGCTGGTGAAATAGGTGAGAAAGGCAGCGAGCACGTCGGGGTTCGCGCCGTGCGCCGCGAGAGGCCTGATCTCTCTGGCCTCGTCGCCGCGAAGTTGCGTCCGAGCGGGGCGGTTCGCTTTCGCCAACGTCACGACGGCTTCGGTGGTGGGGAGACCCGGCACGAGCAGCCGCGCCGCCATGGCGTGCCACCGGCCGCCGACCGATACCGGCCGAAGGATGAGGGGTGACGCCATCCGCCCGATGTTGTTGCCAGGCACGAGCTGCGCGTCATCCGGCTCTTTCGCACCCATGAAGTGAAAGACGATCGGCATCCCGAACGCGCCACGGGGGAAGGCTTCGACGGGATGGACGGGCGCGTGCTGAGCCGGATACGTGTCCGTCATCCGCCGGATCTGGTCGGCCTCGGGCCAGCGGCTTCGGCCGGGTCGATTGGGTTGCTGGCCCTCGTTCCGGCCGACGCCCACGCCTTGGCGGAACTTCCGCATGGCGTCGACCGCGAACTTGTGGGCGTCCTCGGCGCTGGCGAACGTGCCCTTGGAGAGCACGACGGAGCTGCCACCACGCAACGCGGGGACGCGCTCGACTCGCGCGTCGCCGCGGAGCCCTGCCACGAACTCGCGCGGGTCGGGCAGGCCGGCGGCGGACAGCGCCCCGAAGCCGCGGCGAGTACGACCGCCGATGCCGCCGAAGAGGAGCCACGCGGTGAGCGCGTCCGCGACCTCCCTCCCGGCAGCCTCACTGCCGACCGTCAGCCCTACGACCGCCTCGCCTCGGAGCCGCGTCAGATTCGACGCCGCGAACGCGCCGTAGCGAAGACCGGTCCCGATGCCGCCGAGCGAGTCGACGCTGACATCCTGGGCGGTCAATGCGCTCTGCTGGATGCGGAGGTCGACGATGCCGGGGGCGCTCGCGTTGCCCCAGAGGGCGTCCTCGCGCTGCCGGAGCTCCGGAATGCTCGCCAAGGTGCAACCGTGGGTCGCCCTCCACCAGAAGCGAAGCTGGCCACGCACCGCAGTGCCCCGCAGCGGCGTCGCCTCGTCGTGCTTGCGGCGGGGACGCTGGCGGTGGTCGTTTTCGGAGGATACCGGACCGCCGCCGTGCACCAGGGTGACCACGTGGACCGCACGCTCCAGCAGCTTGCCAGACGGCGACCTGGCCTCGACCGGGCCCGGCGACCTTCGCGGAATTGCCCCGTTCATGCGACCCCCACGACCGCGAGGCCGAAGCCGTCGCGCTGGTCCTGATCGTCATCGCTCACCGACGTGAGCCACACGTCGCGCGCCCAGGTGTCGGTCGGCACCTCCACCCAGAAGACGCTCCCTGCCGCCGCCATGCGGCGCGACGGCTTCGGCGCGTTGCTCTCGAAGTTCCAGCCGGAAACGACCTCCGGGCGGTCGACCTTCGCCGCGACGACGCGGGCGCCGCGGAGGGCGTCCGGGAAGGAACCCGTCGCGAAAAGGGCCGGCGTCAGAAGCACCACGCGGGCCCGGGAGCCGGCGCGGAGCTTGTCGATCTCAGGCGGCGCAGCAAGGCTTGGCACTGCCGTACCGAAAACCGGCTCGAGGAAGGCGCCGCGCCGCTCGCCACCGAGGGGCACGAGCCCGCGCGGAAGCTTGCCGGGTCCCTGCCACGATCCAAGCAGCGCGAACCGGTCGAAGACACGGACTCTGGGCCCATCGAGGGGCGGCGGACGCTCGAGCGCGAGCCGAACGGACTCGGTGCCGAACAGCGCCCCGTCCTCGGCCGTGCCGGTGGCGGCATCGATCGTCACGTGGGTCCTCAACTCGCGCGGAAAGGCCTCCACGCCCTCGACGTCGCCCGGGACGAGCCCGTCGCGCGGCGAGGTGAGCCACTGAAGAAGGGGCTTCCAGGACCAGAAAGGCCTGGCGCGCGTCGGTTTGCCGACGGGCGCGGCGCCAGCGAAGTCGCAGAGCTCGGCGCCCGCGCCGAGGTCGGTGAGGGCCCCGGAGACGACTTCCTCCGCAGGCCTCGGAGCGAGACGGCGGCCTGCCGTGCGGCCGGCGTCGTCCACGAACCAGACGCAGTCCGCGGGCGCCGGCGCGAGGACGTCGAGCACGGTGTCGCCATCCGGAGCGAGTCGGGCGAGGAGTGGCCCCGCAATCGACACTTCCCTGCGAAGGGCTCCCGCTCGGCCCCGGTCGAAGAGACCGCCGGGCCCCTGGCCGAGTCGCGTGCGGACGACTCCGGCGAGGGTCGAGGGGTGGGGGAACGGCAGCGAACGGCCGACGTTGGCGTTCATGGAACGTCCGTCCCGAACGAGCAGCGCGTCGCGGGGCTCCAGGGTGAAGAGCTGGTCGTTGCCGCGCATGATCAGAGAGCTCCCTGCTTGCGCGGCGCCTGGAACGCAACGCGGATGGACTCCGAGACGAGCCGTGCGATCTGCAGCTCCCGAGCGAGGCCGTGGACTCGAACCGCCACGTCGCCGCCAAGAAGGTAGTCGTCCACGAGAGAGCGGATCTTCTCGGACAGCGGCTCTGCCCCCCGCTCACCGCGCTTCCGGTCGAGCACCCGCGTGGCGAGGCTCCGGGCGACGTCCGAGAGCTCCGCCGAAGCCTCCCCGTGAAGGAGCGGCGCCATGGCGGCCTCCAGATCGTAGGCGGCCTTGTCGGGGAGCGCCTCTTCGAGCAGGAGCTTCGCCCACGACACGACACGACCGTCGAGCGGCAAGGAAGACGCGAAGCCGCCGACGACCTCCAGTGTCCCGCCGCTCCTCATCTGAACGACGATCGCGAGCGCGTCCTTGCCAGAGAAGGCCTTGGCGGACTTCTCCGCCCGCTTGGCGAGGGCGCGGACGTCGGCCATGTCGTCGAGGTGGTGGCCGATGCCGAGGCCCACCGACAGCGTCGGCCTCGCTCCCGCATCTCCGAGGGCATCGAGCGCGTCGCCCACCGTCGTCCCGAAGACGTCGTGCAGCGCCCGCGCGCACGCCAGCGCGGTGTGGAGCGGGAGCAGCGCGAGCACGTCATCGCCACCGGAATAGACGAGACTCCCGGCGTGCGCCTCGACGATGTCCCGGCAGCGCCGCGAGAACGCATCCAGTGCGGCGGACACCTGCTTGTGCCCCTCGAGCCCCTTGGTGGTCCCGATGCGGTCGAGCATCTTGCCCATCGCGTCGCCGTCCGCGAGCAGGGTGGCGTAGTACGTGGGAACGTCATCGGGGCTGAGCTCGAGCTGCCCGAGGAGCGTCCCGAGCGCCTCCCGCACTGGCTTCAGGTTGGCATCGCGCGCGGCCGGGTCGAGCTCGGCGAAGCCGGGGGAGAGGTCATCGAACAGCGCGGGGAGCTGCGCTACGTGGAGGGCGCGGCCGTCGAGCTGGACCGTGCCGAACGCAACGCGGGTCTCGGTGCGCCCCGGGGTCCATCCGTCCCCCTCGATTGGGCTCGTGAGGGCGGCGACGCGGTCGCTCGCACGACGGAGAGTGAGAAGCCGCCGCGCGCTCCCCGCACGCAAGGCCGCGAAGAGGACCCCGGCATATCGGTCGACGGCGGCTTCGGCGCCGTGCGCCGCGACGCGGGTGCGCAACGGACCTGCTGCGACGTGCGACGTGCTGTGGAACAGCGGGCGCGTGCGCCACGCCCGCTCGTCGTCGAAATCGACCTCGGCGCCAACCCGCTTGGGTGCAGATCGATCATAACGGTAATGTTTACCGTCACTTGAACTGCTTTTCGTGAAGACAAACCGGGGCCCCATGGTTAGGTATTGGGTGTCAAAGTCCA
>CAIVJW010000324.1 GCA_903906315.1 uncultured delta proteobacterium
CCGTCGCCGCCGCCCCGCCGGATCCGGTCGACGCGCCGCCGCCCGCACCCGTGACCGCGCCGCCACCGCTCCCGCCCGCGCCGCCGCCCGCCAGCGTGATCTCCAGCGCATCGTAGGCGACGGTCTTCCCCTCGCCCGCGGCGTCGACGAAGGTGTCGCCGAGCCTCACCCACTGGCCCTCTCCAGCGTCGAAGTCGAACGCGCCGAGATCCACCCAGCCGCCGGCGCTCGCGGCCAGATTGGCGTCGACCTTCAGCGCCTGCTGCCCGCCGAACTGCACCTTGTAGCTCGTGGCCGCGATGAGGTCGGGCACGCCGGCCGGGATCGCCGCCCGGAGGCGATACGTGCCGGCCTGGGAGAATCGAAGATTCCAGATCACGCCGTCGGCGTAGTCGGGGGCGGGGACGTCGGCCTTCGTCGTGTACGCGTGGCCGGCGTGGCCGTCCGTCGACTGGTAGACCTTGCCGCTCAGCGTGGCGCAGGGGCCGTCCTCCTCGAGGACCGCGCCCGCGGCGCCGATCCACGTCGGACAGGCACCCTGCCCGCCGCCGCCCGCGCCGCCGCCGCCTTGCCCGGCGCCGCCCGCGCCGCCACAGGTCACCTCGCTCGCGAAGGCCTGGAGATCGGCGAGGGATCCGTCGAACTTGTCGAGGTCCACCGCGGCCGCGGGGATGCCGGCGACGACGCCCTTGTCGCTGTTCTGCCAGAAGGTCCACGCCGACCACAGCGCGGGCGTGTTCGGACAACCATTGGTGTAGTGCGCGATCCACACCGGGTAGGCGGCGAGGGCGGCCGGCGGACTGAGCGGGTCGAGGAAGGACGCGCTCGTGTAGATCATCGGCCGGCGGCACGTCCTCTGCTCCACGCGCTGGAGGAACTCTTGGACCTTCTTGGCCGAGGACTGCTGGTTGCCATTCCACTCGAGGTCGAGGGTCGGGGGCAGATCGCCCGGCTCGAGCCCGCCGGCCTTCTCGATCTCGTCGACGAACCAGTCGGCCTGCGCGGTCGGGTTCGTGACGAAGTCGAAGAAGTGGTAGGCGCCGCGGATCACGCCGGCCGCCTTCATGCCCTTCCAGTTGGCGACGAACTTGTCGTCGATGAAGTCGGTGCTCTGGGTCGCCTTGGCGACGGAGAACTTCTTGCCCGCCCCGGCGACCTTGCCCCAGTCGATGACGCCGTCCCAGTGCGAGACGTCGATGCCCTCGACGACCGTGGCTCCGGGGCAGACCGTCACCGGCTGTTCGACCGATCCGATCGGCCCCTCGTCGAGGTCGCCGCCGCCGCACGCGGTGGCCGCGGCCAGGATGACGAGCGTGGTGGCGTGGTGGCGTCGACGCATGGGGGATCCTCCAGCGTCGGACGATATCAGGAGCGTGCCCGCGGCGCGCCGACCGCGATCGCGCGGCCGGCGCGCGGCCGGGGGGCTGGGCTACATCCGGTCGGGCGCGTCGATCCCGAGCAGGTCGAGGCCCCGCGCCAACACGCGCGCGACGAGGTCGCAGATCGAAAGCCTCGAGGCGCGCGTCGCGTCGTCGTCCGCCTTCAGGACCGGGCACGCCTCGTAGAACGACGTGAACGCCGAGGCGAGGTCGTAGAGGTACGCGCAGAGCTTGTGCGGGCAGAGCGTGTCGCCGACCTCCTCGACCGCGGCGCCGAAGCGGCAGATCGTGAGGGCGAGCGCGCGCTCCTCCTTGGTCGTCACGGCGATCGCGTCGCCCGGCTTCGCGTCGGTCTTGCGGAAGATCGATCGGATGCGAGCATGCGCGTACATGAGATAGGGCGCCGTGTTGCCCTCGAACGCGAGCATCCGGTCCCAGTCGAAGACGTAATCCTTGATGCGATCGTTCGAGAGATCGGCGTACTTCACGGCGCCGACGCCGACCGCGTGGGCCACGCGCGCGCGCGTCTCCTCGTCGAGATCCGGGTTCTTCTCGGCGAGGACCTTGGCGGCTCGATCGTCGGCCTCGTCGACGAGATCGACGAGGCGCACCGTCTCGCCGCCGCGGGTCTTGAACATCTTGCGGTCGGGGCCGAGGACCGATCCGAACGCGACGTGCTCGGCCCGCGCGGGCGGCGCGAGCCAGCCGGAAAGCTTCGCGACCGCGAAGACCATCGCGAGGTGCTGCGCCTGCGGGGCCCCGACGACGTAGACGAGGCGGCGCGCGCCGATCGCGGCGACGCGGTGGCGGACGGCGGCGAGGTCGGTGGCCGCGTATCCATAGCCGCCGTCCTGCTTGCGGACGATGAGCGGCAGGGGGTCGTCCTCGCGGCCGGTGAAGCCGGGCGGGAAGACGCAGAGCGCGCCCTCGCTCACCGTCGCGAGGCCCAGCTGTTCGAGGTCGGACGCGACGCCGGGCAGCGCGGCGTTGTAGAGGCTCTCGCCGGCGACGTCGGCGTCGGTCAGCGTGACGCCGAGGCGCCCGTAGACCGATCCGAAGTAGCGCATCGAGGCCGCGACGAGGCTTTTCCACTTGCCGAGGGTCGGCTCGTCGCCGCCCTGGAGGAGCACCACGCGCCTGCGGGATCGCTCGGCGAAGGCCGGATCCGCGTCGAACTTCGCGCGCGCCGCCTTGTAGAAGGAGGTCAGGTCCGAGGCCGAGAGGTCGCCCTCGCCCGCCTGCTCCTGGTCGATCAGGTGCTCGATGAGCATGCCGAACGGAGTGCCCCAGTCGCCGACGTGGTTCTGCCGCACGACCGTGTGGCCGAGCGCCGACAGCACGCGCGCGATCGCGTCGCCGAGGATGGTGCTGCGCAGGTGGCCGACGTGCATCTCCTTGGCGACGTTCGGCGAGGAGTAGTCGATGACGACCGTCTCGGGGTCGCGCGCGGCGGGGACCCCGAGGCGCGGATCGGCGGCGGTCGCGGCGAGCTCGCGGGCCACGTAGTCGTCGCGCAGCACCAGGTTCAGGAAGCCCGGGCCGGCGACCTCGACCTTCGAGCAGACGTCGTCGAGCCGCAGCGCGGCCTTGATCGCCTCGGCGACCACGCGCGGCGGGCGCCCGAGCTTCTTGCCGAGGGCCATCGCGGCGTTCGCCTGGTAGTCGGCGTGCGCCGACCGGCGGATCATCGGATCGGTCGCGGCGTGCTCGGCGCCGAAGGCAGCCGCGATCGCGGCCTCGAAGGCGCGCGTCAGCGTGAGGAGGGGGTCGGCCATGCGGCTTCTTTCGCGGCGCGGCGGGCGCGCGTCAAAGCGATCACGCCGAAGGCCCCGATACCGTGCCTGGGTCGGCGCGCCGCCGGCGCCCGTCGCCGGGGAGCCCGCCTCGAGGCGAGGGCCCCACCCCGCGGCCCCCTCGCCTCCGCGACGAGCGCGATCCCGACCGACCGCGCGGTCGCGCCCGCGGCCGTCCATCGCGGCCCCCGCCGGCCGCGCGTTCCCGGTATCCTGGCTCACGGACCGCCCCTCGATGAACGACGCGACCGACGTCCCCCGGCTACGCCTCGAGCGCGACCTCTACCTGCGCCTGCTCGAGCTCGGCGCGCGCGACGAGCCGAGGCCCTTCCTCGAGGAGGCGCTCGCGCTCGTCGTCGAGGTGACCGGCGCCGATCGCGGCTACCTGGCGATCGACGATCGCGGCCGCGCGGACCGCTCGCCTCGGTTCTCGATCGCGCGCGGCTTCAGCGACGACGAGGTCGCCGAGGTGCGGCGCGAGCTGTCGACGGGGATCGTCGCGCGCGCGATCGCGACCGGCGCCACCGTGAGCACCGCCAGCGCGGTCGAGGACCCGCGCTTCCGCGACCAGGCGAGCGTGCTCGGGCAGCGCATCCGCGCGGTCCTGTGCGCGCCCGTCGGCGCCCCCGCGGTCGGCGTCGTGTACCTCCAGGGCCGCGCGTCGCCCGGGCCCTTCCCCGAGGATCATTGCGCGCTCGCGGAGATCTTCGCGCGCCACCTCGCGCCGATCGCCGAGCGGCTGCTCGCGCGCGAGGCCGAGCCCCCCCGCGGCGCGGACGCGACCCGCGAGGTGCGCGCGAAGCTCTCGGTCGACGGCATCGCGGGCACGAGCCGCGCGCTCGCCGAGGTGCTGCGGCAGGTGCTCGTCGCGGCGCCCGTGCCGGTCAGCGTGCTCGTCACCGGCGAGAGCGGCACCGGCAAGACCGCCCTCGCCCGCGCGCTGCACGCGAGCTCGCCCCGCGCCGCTGGCCCGTTCGTCGAGATCAACTGCGCGGCCCTGCCCGAGGCGCTCTTCGAGAGCGAGCTGTTCGGCGCAGAGAAGGGCGCGCACTCGACGGCGACGCGGCGGATCGAGGGCAAGATCGAGGCAGCCCGCGGCGGCACGCTCTTCCTCGACGAGGTCGGCGAGACCCCGATCGCCGCGCAGGGCAAGCTGCTCGGCTTCCTCCAGAGCAAGCGCTACTACCGCCTCGGCGGCACGACGGAGATCGAGGCCGACGTGCGCGTCGTCGCGGCCACGAACGCGAACCTCGAGGACCTCGTGCGCGCGCGCCGCTTCCGCGAGGACCTGTACTACCGCCTGCACGTGCTCGAGGTGCGCGTGCCCCCGCTGCGCGATCGCCCCGAGGACGTGGGCCCGATCGCCGATCGCGTCGTCGCCGCCCTCGGCGCCGATCACGGGCGCCCGATCCCGCTGTCGCGCGCGGCGCGCGTCGCGCTCGAGGAGGCCGAGTGGCCGGGCAACGTGCGCGAGCTCGAGAACGCCCTCGCCCGCGGCTGGGCCACCGCGCTCTCCGAGCAGGCCCCGGCCATCGAAGCGCGGCACGTCTTCCCCGACCTCGCCCGACCCGCGATCGCGGGCGAAGAGGGCTCGATCGGCTACCAGGACGCGACGCGGCGATTCCAGGGGCGGTACCTGCGCGAGGCGCTCGAGGCCACGGGCTGGAACGTGAGCGAGACCGCCCGCCGCGTGGGCGTCGCACGTTCGCACCTCCACGATCTCCTCCGCGCGCACGGGATCTCCCGCGCTCGAGGGCGAGGCTGATTCGAATGGCCGACGCGCCCGATCCCTCGCTCCGCAGCGGCACCATGGTGGGGCCGTACCGCATCGACCACCGCGTCGGCGGCGGCGGCATGGGCACCGTCTACGCGGCCGAGGACCCGACCATCCGCAAGCGCGTCGCGCTGAAGGTGCTGCGCAGCGCCCTCGCCGACGACGCGGGCGCCGCGGCGCGCTTCGAGCGCGAGGCGCGCGCGGCCAACGACGTGCGCCACCCGGGCATCGTCGACGTGATCGCCATGGGCCGGCTGCCCGACGGGCGGCCGTACCTCGTGATGTCCCTGCTCGACGGCCGATCGCTGCGCGACGAGATCGCCGCGCGCGGGTCGCTGCCGCCCGCCGAGGCGTGGATCTACGTGCGGCAGGTGGCCGAGGCGCTCGCCGCCGCGCACGCCGAGGGCGTCATTCACCGCGACATCAAGGCCGACAACGTGTTCCTCGAGCGCCACGGAGGCGCCACGTCGAGCGCGCCGGCGCGGGCGCGCGTGCTCGATTTCGGCCTCGCCAAGGTCGAGGAGGGGCACGACGAGGAGCCGGTGGCGAAGCTCACGCAGACCGGCGTGCCGATGGGCACGCCCGCGTACATGGCGCCCGAGCAGTGGTGGGGCCAGGCGGCGTCGCCCGCGACCGACCAGTACGCGCTCGGCGCGATGCTGTTCGAGAGCTGCGCGGGGCGGCCTCCGTTCGGCAGCCAGCAGTTCGTGCAGCTGCTGAACCAGCACCTGCACGACGCGCCGCCGCGGCTCGCCGACGTCGGCGTCGCCGTGCCCGAGGGCGTCGAGGCGCTGATCGCGCGCGCCCTGGCGAAGGCCCCCGCGGATCGGTTCGCCTCGATGAACGAGCTCCTCGCGGCGGGAGACGACGCCTTCGCCGCCATCCCCTCGATCACCGCGGACGGCGCGCCGTCGCACCGGATCCCGCGCTCGCCGCCCCTCGCCGCCACGACCGGCGTGACGAGCGAGCTCGCGAGCGCACCCACCCTGTTCGGCGACGCGCTCGCGAGCCGCCCGTCGGCGATCGCGCAAACCGGCGCGGGCGAGGCCGCGCCGATCGGCCGGTTCGCCGTCGCCCATGCGGCCACGCTGGCGGCCGGGATCGCGGCGATCCTCGCGGTGGGCTACGCGGGCCCCGGCCGGCACATGCCGCGCGAGTGGCTGATCATCGCGGGGATCTTCGGGCCCGCCTCGGTGGCGCTCCTGGTCGCGGGCGCGGTCGGCCTCGCCGTCGCGGCCCGCCGGCGCGCGACCTCCGGCCACGCGGGCGTCGGGGCCTGGGTCCTCGCGCTCGCGCCGGGGCTGATCGGCGGCCTCGGGACGTACGGCGGCTGGCAGACGATCGCCTCACGGATCGAGTCGTGGCCGCCGACCGATCGCTTCACGACCTTCAGCCTCGGGATGTACGAGGCCAACGCGGGCCGCTTCATCGGCCAGGCCGGCTCGTGCGTGCTCTGCCTCGGGCTCTGCGCGCTCGCCGGCGTGGCGCCCGGCCCGCCCGTGCCCGCGGCGCCCGGGGCGCGACGCGAGGCGCTCGCCGCGACCGTCGGGCTCGCGGCGCTCGCCGTCCTCGCGCTCGCGCTCGGCGCGCCCTCGGGGGCGATCGTCGCCGGGGCGGCGGCCGCCGCCGTCGGGATCGGCCTCGCGGTGCCGCGTCGAGGCCCGCAGGCACGCGAGATCGAGCGCGCCCTCGCCGGCGCGGTCGCGGTCGCGCTCGCGGCCGCCGTCGGGATCGCGCGCGTCGAGGGGCGCGAGACCGTGCTCTGGGACGCATCGCCGACGAGGGCCGCGCGCGCCGCGGAGATCCTCGCGGCGGCGCACGAGCGCACGGCGACCGAGGCGATCGCCTTGGCGGCGGCGGTCGCGTTCCTCCTGCACGAGGCCTTGCGTCTCCGCAGGGCCGGCGCGCTCGCGGCGGTCGCGCGCCCGCGCGCGGCGACGGCCGGGCTCGCCGTGGTGGTCGGCCTCGCGACCACGGGCGACGTCGTGGCCCACGGGCGCGTGCAGCAGAAGCGCGAGGATCTCCGCGCGGCCCTCGCGCAGCAGTTCGCGCTCTTCGCCGAGCTCGACCCTCCGAGCGGCGACGCGATCGCCGGCGCCCCCGGCGCCCGGGCCGAAGGCCGCTTCGCGCCGCATCGCGCGGCCGCGCTCCAGATCGCGCGACGCACCGTCGGCGTCAACGCGACGCCGACCGCGCTGCTCGCCGCGCTCGAGTCCGACGAGGGCGGGATCAACCTTGGCCGCGACCTCGCGCACGCGCTCGCCGAGGCCGCGGCCAAGGCATCGCCCGGCGATCCGTCGCTGTCGATCGCCATCGACGGCGAGGTGCCCTGGCGATCGGCCGCCCGCGCGCTCGGGGTGGCGCACAAGGCCGGCGCGCGCCGGGTGGAGCTGCTCCTGACCCGCGGCGCGCGGCCCCAGCGCGTCAAGTCGGGGCCGCCCGAGGCGAGCTGGGTCATGCCCGGCGACTTCGTCGCGCTGCCGGTCGATCTCGGCGACGACGGCTTCGCGCCCGGCCCCGGCGATCGCTTCGCCGACGTCGCGGCCGAGCTCTCGCGGCGCGCGATCGCGACCGACGGAGCCGTGCGGCTGTCCGTGCGCTGAGGGCTACTCGTCGGCGTCGGCGAGGGCGCGCTCGGTCCAGCGGACCATCTTCCCTTGGCGCGCTGGGCGCTCTTGGCGCGGTGCCCGGACCTTCCCGGCCGGCGCGGAAGCCTCCCGCGCCGCTGACGGACCTCCCCGCGCCGCCGACGGAGCTTCCCGCGCCGCCCGCGGACCTTCCCGGACCGCGGACGGACCTTCCCGGACCACCCACGAAGCTTCCCGGACGGCCGCGAACCTTCCCGGACGACCGAGGAGCCCGATCGCGCCGTCCGGAAGGCCTCGATTTCGGCCCGATTGACGCCGCCAGCCGCGCGGGCGGCGCCCGGCGCGCGCCGGGAGGTCTGCGCCGGCGCGCGGGAAGCCTCGAAACCGGCCCGGGAAGCGATCCGCGCCGTCCGGGAAGCCTCGCGACGGGCCGGGAAGGTTCGTGGGGCAGCCCGTCGCCGCCCCCGGAGCCTGCGCCGCGGCGCCCCATGGGCCCGGTCCGGCCGGCGGGCGCGGCCGGGCGTTCACCCCCAGCGGCGGGCCTCCTCGGCTGGCCCCGTGATCGCGCGCGCGCCCCGCGGCCTCCCTGCCCGGCCGAGCGGACGGTCCGCCGCGTCGCCTGTCCTCTCCACCGGACGCCTCGGCGACAGCATGCCTCGATTCGCCCCGATTCGCGGCGCGTTCCGGGGGCGCTCCGTGACGGCGCCGCCTGGCATGCCGCGCGCAATGGCCCTCGGACAGACGGCACGGACGGCCGTCGAGGAGAACGACCAGGATGGACTTCATGCGTGACGGCGGGGCTGTCATGTGGGTGATGGTGGCGAGCGCGATTGCGACGCTCGCCGTCGCGGCGACGCGGCCGCGCGGGGGCCGCCCGGTCGTGCTGCTCGCCGGGGCCATCCTGGCGATCGCCGAGGGGCTGCTCGGCATGGCGTTCGGGATGCAGGCGGTCGCCGCGCACTACACGCGCTTCCCCGACCACGCCGGCGCGATCGCCGAGGGCCTGCGCGAGCTGTCGAACAACGGGATCCTCGGGGCGGCCCTCGCCGTCGCGCTCGGCGGCGGAGCGCTCCTCGCCCGCGCGAGGCTCGCGCCGACGAACACCCCGGCGAGCGCGGTCGTGTAGACGCAGGGCGCGAGGCGCAGGGCGGGGGGGCCGCGCGCGGATCGCCCGGCTCGCCTCGCGCGAGGCCGGCCTCTTCGGGGCCCTTCTGCTACGTTCGGGCGCCGATGGCCGACGAGCAAGCCCGCGCCGCTGCCGCCATGGAGACGCTCGCGGCGGAGCCCCCCGCGGTCGCGGGCGCGAGCCCCGCCCCCGCGTGGCGCCGCGCGCTGCCGTTCGCGATCGCGGTCGCGCTCATCGCGTTCGTGCTGAGCCGCCTCGACCTCGGCGCCTTCGCGCGCCGGCTCGCCACGCTGAACTACGGCCTGTTCCTGCTCGCGGCCGCGGCCTTCACCGTGGCGCTGCTGACGGCCGACACGTTCGCGACCGTGATCATCTACCGCCGCACGGTGGCCACGATCTCGTTCCGCGACTTCTGGGTGCTGCGCGGCGCCTCGTACCTGCCGTCGCTCCTCAACCACCACGTCGGCCAGGCGTTCGTGACCTACTTCCTGGCGCGCGAGCACGGCCTCTCGCTCGCGCGCGTCGCGGGCGCGACGCTCCTCGGCTACGCATCGTGGGCCGGCGCCATCCTCGGCCTCGGATCGATCGCGCTGGCGCTCCAGGGCAAGCCGAGGTTCCTCGTCGGCACCGCGATCGTGGGCCTCACGTACCTCGCGGTCATCGGGGCGAAGCCGCGCGCGCTCGCGAGCCGCCACCTGCTCGCGCCGCTGTTCGAGGCGGGCGTCGTCGGCCACCTCGTCGCGCTCGCCGCGCGCCTGCCCCACTTCGTCGTGCTGTTCCTGGGCACGTGGCTGCCCTTCGGCTTCTTCGGCGTCGACATCCCGATCGAGACGGCGACGAGCCAGGTCCCCATCCTGATGGTGCTCGTGACGCTGCCGCTCACGCCGCAGGGCCTGGGCACGCGCGATGCGTTCGCCGCCGCCGCGTTCCTGCCCTTCGCCCCCGGCGCGACGCCGGCCGAGCAGCTCGCGAGCCTGGGCGCCGCCACGATGGCCTGGGGCGTCGCGCTGACGCTGGTCGAGGCCGCGTTCGGGCTCGCCATGATGCGCCTCGCGATGCCGCGCCTGTCGAAGCGCACCGGCGTGCCCATCGACGCGGCGCCGCCGCGCGCCTGACGCTCTCCTCTCCGCGCCTCGCCTCGCGAATCGGCGGGTCCCGTGGGTCGATCTCGCCGCGCTGCCGGGAGGCACCGGCCTTCGATCCGGTGATCGGAGGCGGGCCGCGATCAACCGATCGGACCCCATTCACGGGCCTCGGTTCGAGCGTCGTCCACTGGCGTCCACTGGCGTCCACTGGCGTCCTTGGCGCCCTCCCGGGTCCGCACCGCGGCGCCCGTGAACGCGTGCGATCGGAGACGCGGAGCTCTCCGATTGCCTTCGACAACGCCCGCCCGCCCGGTCAAGAAGGGCGGTGATCCCCGGCGCCCGCACCCCTTCGCCCCTCTTCATCGTCCTCGCCTCGGCGGCCGCCGCGACCGTCACGCTGGGGGCGAGCCGCGACGCGCGGGCCTGAGGCCTCGCCCCGCCCGTCGGTCCGACGGGCATCGCCACGACCTGCGGCGGAGCGGCCGACGGGCACGGCACGCCCCCGCCGCGCCTGCGCGTCGGCGCCGCCATCGGCTCGACGTGGTCGAACCTCACCCTCGACGGACAGGCCGCGGACGTCGCGCACCGGGCGGTCACCGCGTCGGTCGAGCTGCGCCCCAGCCCGCGCGTCGCGATCCAGCTCGGCGGCGGCGCGACCCTCGGCGGCTCCCTCGCGCTCGGCGCGCGCCGGTTCACCCTCGCCCCCGGCTGGATCGCGGCGGCGGGCGGATCGCTGCGCCTCCTCGACGGCATGGGCGCCCTGCCCTTCGTCCTCGCCGGCCTCTCGCTCGGCGTCTCCGGCGAGCGATCGCGGGAAGCCGGCGCCACGGCGACCGCAGCCTACCTCGCGACCGACGCGCGGGTCTCCGTGACCGCCGGCAAGGTCTTCTGGGGCGCGGTGGGCCCGTACGCGACCGCGCGCGCCTTCGGCGGGCCCATCCTGTGGAAGCTCGACGGCCGCAGCGTCACCGGCACCGACGACTACCACGTGCAGCTCGGCTTCGGCGTGGTCGCGGCCGTGAAGGGCCTCGACGTCGTGGCCGAGCTGGTCCCGATCGGCGAGCGCGCCGTCACCGTGGGCGCGGGGTACTCCTTCTGACGCCGCAAGCTCCGCGCGCCGCGCCCGGCCGAGGTCGTGCGATCATGCGCCGATGATCAAGCACGCAACCGTCCTCGCCGCGCTCCAGGCGGCGACCGAAGGCCTCCTCTATCCCTCGGAGACCGACGCTCCCGTGAAGGCGTTCGCGTGGGCCGGCGACGGCGCGCCCACGGCCGCCGCCCTCGCCTCCTCGCGCGGCCTCCCGGCGGACGCCGCCGTCGAGACGAGCACGATCGGCGACGAGATCGGGCCGCTCGCAGGCACGGACGGCGGCGACGACGCGCCCCGCTGGCAGGCGATCCTCGACCTCGTCGCGCGCGACCTCGAGGACGTCGCCGTCTACCGGATCGGGGGCCCCGAGGTGTTCCTCGCCATCGTCGGGCGCACGGCGTCGGGCGCGTGGGTCGGCCTGGAGACGCGCGCCGTCGAGACGTGACGCGCCCTCAGGTTTCCTTCGGTCCTGCGCGCGCGCTATCCTGCGGCCATGATCCGACGGCTCCTCGCCACTTCCTTCGTGGTCTGCATCGGCTGCTCGTCGACGGCGAGGAGCGGCCCAGTCGACATCGCGTCCCCGTCCTCGTCCCCGGAGTCCACGCCCCCGGTGATCGCGCCATCGAAGCCCACGGCCAGCGCGAGCGCCGCCCCCGGCGCGAACGTCACGACGATGTTCGTCGACTCGAAGCGCGCGTCCTGCGAGGGCGAGGGCGTGACCGAGTGCCTGCGCGTGAAGGACTCGGCCGAGGGATCGTGGATGCTGTTCTACCGCACCATCGAGGGCTTCACCTACGAGCCCGGCTACGCCTACGAGCTGCGCGTCGAGGTGAGCCAGGTGAAGAACCCGCCCGCCGACTCGTCGTCCCGCCACCACCGCCTCGTCCAGGTCGTCTCGAAGAAGAGGGTGCCATGAGCCGAGTTGCCCTGCCCGTCGTCCTCCTCGCGCTGGTCGGCCTCGGCTGCGGGTCGCGCCCCGCGGCGACCTCCGCCTACGGCCCGGGCCCGGCTCGCCCGCGCGCGCTCCCGCCCGAGACCTTCCGCGGCCCGCAAGGGGCCCCCTCCCCGCTGGCGAGCGCGTTCATCGTCCTGCCCGGCGCCAAGAAGGCGCGCCAGGTGAGCTACCAGGTGCAGGACGGCATGGCCGTCTATCAGGGCGACATCACGCTCGGCCCCGCCCACCTCGTGCCGGTGATCTACGGGGTGCCGCGCGCCGGCGACGATCGCAAGCAGTACGCGACCGCGTCGTCGAAGGCGCACCGCTGGCCGCACGGCGAGATGCCCTACGAGGTCGACGGCAGCGTGACGCCCGAGAAGCGCGCGATGATCGACTGGGCGGTCGCGCACGTCGCGGCCGAGACCCCGCTCCGCCCGCGCCCGCGCACGGCCGGCGACGCGGACTACCTCCAGTTCACGCAGGCGGGCGGCGACTACGGCTGCTCGTCGTACGTGGGCCGCATCGGCGGCGCCCAGATGGTGCGCGTCGGGAGCTGCGGAGTCCGCGGCAGCGTGGTCCACGAGATCTGCCACGCGGCCGGCCTCTACCACGAGCAGAGCCGCACCGACCGCGACGGCTTCGTGACGATCCAGTGGAGCGAGATCAGCTCCGGCGAAGAGGCGCAGTTCACCATCGACGACGACACGATGGATATCGGCGCCTACGACTACGGCAGCATCATGCACTACTCGCGGGGCGCGTTCAGCAAGACGGGCAATGACACGATCGTGCCCAAGGATCCGCGCATGAACATCGGCCAGCGAGAGGGCCTGTCGCCCCTCGACAAGGCCGCCCTCGCGCAGCTCTACTCGGGCGGCGGCGCGACGCCGCCGGCGCCGGGGACGCAGCCGGCCGCCGCGCCGACGGGCATCTCGATCTTCCCCGGGATGCCGCCCATCCCGGTGCCAGGGATGCCCGCCGGGGGCGCCTCCCCGGTGCCGGGCTGGCCCGCCGGTCTGCCGGCCATCCCGGGCTGGCCCGGCGCGCCCCAGCCGGCGCCCACCGGCGCCCCCCCGGGCGCGCCTCCGCCGGCCTCCCCGCCGCCGGGCGGCCTGCCGCAGTTCCCGCAAGTGCCGCCCATGCCCTCGGGGTGGCCGGCGATCCCGCTGCCGCAGTAGATCAGCGCGCGGGGGCGTCGCCCACCCGTGCCTCGATCACGCGCTGCACGTCCTCGGGGACGTCCGTGAGGAAATCGTAGCCGGTGCGTCGCTCGACCTCGTCGACGCTCGTCCGGTAGCGGGCCCACGGCTCGCGCTCGATCTCGCCCACGTTCGGCATGACGACCGCGACGACGCGCGTGCGCTCCGAGACGCGCGGCGGCGTCTCCCCCGGCTCGATCACGACGAGGATCTTGAAGAACGACGACGGCACCGCGACGCCGCGCCCGATCGCGCCGATCGGCCCCTCGTAGATCCCGCCCGCGACGACGTAGAGCTCGCGCCCCTGCTTCTGCGCGAGATCCTGCGCGAGCTCCTCGAGCCGCAGCCACGGCCCCGCGTTGAGCTCGTGGCGCTGCGGGAGGATGTTCGTCAGCACGAACGTGGCGCGGTTCGCCTCTTCGCTGCTCGTGCGGTCCTCCGAGCGGCACATGTGGCCACGGTCGAAGCCCGATCCGGAATAGTCGTCGTGCCCGACGCGCAGCATCCCCGGCGGCAGCGACTCGTCGGTGATGAACTTGCCCTTGTGCCGGCGCGTGGGCCCGAAGTCCGATCCCACGAGCCTCCAGCCGACCCAGTTCGCGACGTTGCGGCGGGCGTTGTACGAGAGCGCGTACTCGGGCTTGACCAGCAGGAGGTCATCGGACGGGTCGGCGTCGCGCGGCGTGCCGAGGGCGAGGTGGCCCGCGGCGCGCGTCGCGGCCGCGGCAGGCGCAGCGGGGGGCTCGGCGGCGGGGCGCGCGCTCCGCTTCGCCTTGCGCGTCGACGTCGGCGCGGGCGCGTCGACGCCTCGGGTCGCGGCCGAGCCGCGCTCCTCGCGGAGGCGATCGGGCACGCACCCGATCGCGAAGCCGGCGATCGCCGCGACGAGGGCGGCGGCCCTCAGCACAGGCACGTGCAGTTGCCGCCGAGGCACACCCCGATGCACGCAGCGCCGTTCTTCACGGTGCACTCGATCGTGCACTGGGCCGCGTCGCACGCCGGCGGCGGGTCCACGCAGGTGCCGCTCTGGCAGGTCGCCCCGGCCCCGCAGTCGGAGTCCGCGCAGCACTGGCTATTGCAGATGCACTGATTCCCGCTCTTCTGGTAGCCAGCATCGCAGGTGATCACGCACGCGCCCTGGCTCGAGCACGTCGAGGCGCCGTGCGCGCTCGAGGGGCACGCGACGCAGCTCGCCGACCCGTAGCAGCCCGTCACGGGCGTGTTGCCCGCGCAGACGCCGCCGCACAGGTGCTCGGTGACGCCGCACTGCGGGCCCGAGCCGCCGGTGCCCGAGCCGCCGGCCCCGGCGCCGCCCGCGCTCGTGGTCGCGCCGCCGCTGCC